>NZ_JBJJTJ010000018.1:0-83433 GCF_054177765.1 Modestobacter lacusdianchii
AGCAGCCGCCGATGTCGACGCGCCCTCCCAGACCACCGCCCGCCAGAACGCCCGCTCCTTCTCCCGCGTGACCGCCACCAGCACACCCCTCCATCAGGGTGTTGCAAGCACCGCCTGAACTCGAGTCCCCTGATCAACGACTGTCCTACTGCACCAACGCTGGTGCAGCAGGACAGTGGCTGATCAGGTCACCTGATCACTGCTCAGCGGGCGCGGGCGACGCGGAGAGCGGCCTGCAGCATCGGCACCTGGAACGGGATCCGGGCCACCGCGACCGCCAGCTTGCCCGGCTGGTGGCGGAACACCCGCAGCGTCTGCGCGTGCGCCGGGAGGACGCCGAGCAGCAGACCCACCGCCGCCCACCCCCCGGCCCGCCGGGTGGCCGGCACGGCCAGCAGCCCGGCCGTCACCAGCTCGACCACGCCGCTGCCCAGCACCCACGGCCGCGCCGGGCCCAGCTCCGGCGGGATCATCCAGTCGTATGCCTGCGGGCGGACCAGGTGGAACACCCCGGTACCGGTCATCCCGGCGGCCATGACCAGTGCGCGCGCGTCCCTCGGCATGCCCGACACCGTAGGCTCGGCGGCCGTGTCCGTTGCCGACCTCCTCATCGCCGCCGGGGTCGCCCTCCTGGCCGGCGGGATCAACTCCATCGCCGGCGGCGGGTCGCTGATCCTCTTCCCCGTCCTGGTCGGCCTCGGCCTGGGCACCGTCGCCGCGAACGTCACCAACTCGATCGCCCAGTGGCCCGGGTACGTCGGCGGCGTCCTCGGCTTCCGCAAGGAGTACGCCGGCCAGCGTGGCCGGATGACCCGTTTCGCGATCGTCGCGGTGCTCGGTGGGACGGCGGGGTCGGTGCTGCTGCTCACCACCCCGTCGGAGGCGTTCGACACCGTCGTCCCGGTGCTGGTGCTGCTGGCCAGCCTGCTGCTGGCCGCACAGCCGCTGGTGACCACCCGGCTCAAGCGCCGGGAGGAGGCCGGCCGCCCCGGCGACCCGGCCTGGCTCTACGTCGCCCTGTTCCTGGCGACCGTCTACGGCGGCTACTTCGGCGGCGCGCTGGGCGTCATCCTGGTCGGCGTCCTGGGCCTGGGGCTGGGCCGGCTGAAGCTGGCCAACGCGATGAAGAGCGCGATCTCCCTGGTCACCGCATCGGTGACGGTGGTCGTCTTCGGCATCTGGGGCCCGGTCGCCTGGGAGTACGTCGCGGTCTGCGCCCCGGCCAGCCTGCTCGGTGGGTTCCTCGGCGCCAAGGTCGCCACCCGCATCCCCAGCACCCCGCTGCGCGCGCTGATCGTCGTCTTCGGCGTCGCGGTCTCGGTCTACCTGTTCTTCCGCGGCTGACCGGACCGGTGGGTGTCCGATCCACTCGCGCTGCTGCTGGCCGCCGGTCTGCTGGGCGCCACCCTGGCGGCCGCCGCCGCTGACTCCCGCCGGCTGCCACCGGCGCTGATCGCGGTGCCCGGCGCGCTCCTGCTCACCGGGCTGGGCGCCGTGGGCTGGTCCGACGCCGGCACCGCTCTGCGGGAGGTCGCCCCGACGGTGGTGTTCCTCGCCGTGGTCCTGCTGCTCGCCGACCTCGCCGACCGGGAGGGGCTGTTCGCCTGGTCGGCCGCGGTGACCGCCCGCCGCGCCGGCCGCTCGGCCACCGGACTGCTGGGCCGGGTCTTCCTGCTGGCCAGCGCGGTGACGGCGGTGCTGAGCCTGGACGCCACGGTGGTGCTGCTGACCCCGGTCGTGGTCGGCCTGGCTCGGCACCTGCGGGTGCCGGTCGCCCCGCACGGGCTCGCCGTCGGGCACCTGGCCAACTCGGCGTCGCTGCTGCTGCCGGTGTCGAACCTGACCAACCTACTGGCCGTCGCGGTGACCGGCCTGTCGTTCCTGCACTTCGCCGGGCTGATGCTGCTCCCCCAGCTGGTCACCGTCGCCCTGGAGTACCTGGTGCTGCGCCGGCTCTTCCGCGCCGACCTGCAGCACCCGGTCAGCGCGCCGACCCCGGAGCTGCCGGGCACGCCGACCCTGGCCCTGGTGGTGGTCGGCAGCACCGTGGCCGGGTTCGCCCTCGCCTCGCTCGTGGGCCTGCCGCCCGTCTGGCCGGCCGTCGCGGGGGTCGTCGTCCTGGCCGGGCGGCAGGTGGCCGCCGGCCGGACCCGGCCGGGCGCCCTGCTGCGCGCGGCCAACCTGCCCTTCGCGCTGTTCGTGGCCGGCCTGGCGGTGCTCGTGCTGGTGCTGCAGCAGCACGGCCTGGAGGCCCTGCTCGGCGACCTGCTGCCCGCCGGCGACGGCATCCTGGCCCTGCTCGCCGTGGTCGGGATCTCCGCGGTGCTGGCCAACCTGGTGAACAACCTGCCGGCCACGCTCGCGCTGCTGCCGGCGGCCGCGGTCGGCGGGGTGCCCACCGTGCTGGCCGTGCTGATCGGGGTCAACCTGGGCCCCAACCTCACCTACGCCGGGTCACTGGCCAACCTGCTGTGGCGCCGGGCGCTGGGCGTGGAGGCCCCCGGCGCGGTGCGGTTCAGCGCCGTCGGCCTGGCCACGGTGCCGCTCACCCTCGTCGGCGCGACCGCCGCCCTCTGGCTCGCCCTCCAGCTCTGACGGCCCCGTCGCAGGGACCCATGGCGTGCGGAGCGCGTCATGGGGGGCGACGGGGTCCTTCTGCTACTCGCCGCCGCGGCCGGGCTCGCCGATGGCGATCATCGCCTCGACCGCCCGGCGGGCGCGGGCGGCCACGTCGGCGTCCACGTCGATCGCGCCCTCGCCGGTGCGCAGCGTGTGCAGCAGCTTCGCCGGGGTGATCATCTTCATGTAGCGGCAGGCCGCCCGGTCGTTCATCGGGATGAACCGGGTGCCGGTGTTCAGCGCCCGCAGCTGGTGCAGGATGCCCACCTCGGTGGCGACCAGCACCTGCGCCGCGCTGGTCGACGCCGCGGCCTCGGCCATGCCCCCGGTCGACAGCACCCGGGTGCGCTCGGCCGGCAGGTCACCGTGGCTGACCAGGTCCAGCACCGAGGTGGTGCAGCCGCACTCGGGGTGGACCAAGATGTCGGCGTCCGGGTGGGCGGCGACCTGCGACCGGACGTCGGCCGGGCTGATCCCGGCGTGCACGTGGCACTCCCCGGCCCAGATCGAGATGTTCTGCCGACCGGTGACCCGCTTCACGTGCGCGCCCAGGAACTGGTCGGGGCAGAACAGCACCTCACGGTCGGCCGGGATGGAGCGGATCACGTCGGCGGCGTTGGACGACGTGCAGCAGATGTCGGTCTCGGCCTTCACCGCCGCGGTGGTGTTCACGTAGCTGACCACGACGGCACCGGGGTGCTCGGCCTTCCACTCGCGCAGCTGCTCGGCGGTGATGCTGTCGGCCAGCGAGCAGCCGGCCGCGTGGTCGGGCAGCAGCACGGTCTTGCCCGGGGAGAGGATCTTCGCCGTCTCGGCCATGAAGTGGACGCCGCAGAACACGATCTCGCGGGCGTCGGTCTCCGCGGCCACCCGGGACAGGTACAGCGAGTCGCCGGTGTGGTGGGCGACGTCCTGGATCTCGGGGACCTGGTAGTTGTGCGCCAGGACCACGGCACCACGCTCGTCGGCCAGCCGGCGGACCTCGGCGGCCCAGACCTCGTACTCGGCGGCGCTCATCGTGCGCTCGTCCCCGACGAGGGTGGCTGGTGCGGTGGTGGCGGTCATGCGGGCGCTCCTGGCTGGCTGGTCACCTGTCGGACACAGTGTCCACGCCCTCGGGCCGGTGCCGGCGGGCGCGACCTGCGGGTGGGGCGGCTGGGTCAGCCGAGGTGGCTGGTGTCGTTGACCAGCCGCACGGTGGCGCGGCCGTCGGAGGACCAGGTCACCGTGGACAGCGAGGCCGCCTCCAGGAACACCCGGTGCACCACGTCGTCGCCCACCCCGAGACCGGCGGCCAGCAGCAGCTTGATCGGCATCATGTGGCTGACCAGCAGCACCGTCCTGCCGGCGTGCCGCTCCAGGATGCGTGCCCGGGCACGGGCCACCCGGGCGGAGACGTCGGCGATCGACTCGCCACCGGGTGGGCGGACGTCGGTGGCCCCGGACCAGCGCCGGAACGCCAGCGGGCTCTTCTGCTGGGCCTCGGCGGCGGTCAACCCCTCCCAGGCGCCGAAGTCCAGCTCGCGCAGGTCGGTGTCGACCTCCACCGGGACGCCGAGCACCGCGGCCGCGGCCTCGGCGGTCTGCCGGGTGCGCTGCAGCGGCGAGCTGACGATCACGTCGATGCCCCGGCCGGCCAGGTGCTGGGCCGCGGCCTCCGCGTCGGCCCGGCCGAGCTCGGACAGCGGCAGGTCGCTGCTGCCGCTGAACCGGCGCTCGGGGGTGTGCTCGGTGCGCCCGTGCCGCAGCAGGTGCGTCAGCGTGGTGACGACGGGGGCGGGCTCGGTGGCCGGCTGGACGTCGTCCTCGACGACGACCGGCTCGGCGGCCAGGTCGCGGCGCACCGGCTTGCCGTCCATCGCGCTGTTGGCCAGGGCGTCGGCAGCGCTGTTCTGCGCGCGGGGCACCCAGGTGTAACGCACCGAGCCGAGCTGGCGGGCGATGTCCCGGGCCTGCACGGCGAGCTTCTGCATGTCCGGGTGCTTGATCTTCCAGCGACCCGACATCTGCTCCACGACGAGCTTGGAGTCCATCCGCACCTCGACGCTCGCGGTGGGGTCGAGGTCGAGCACCGCCTGCAGCCCGGCGACCAGCCCGCCGTACTCGGCGACGTTGTTCGTGGCCCGGCCGACCGACTCGGCGCGCTCGGCGAGCACCCGGCCGGTCTCGGCGTCGCGGACGAGAGCGCCGTAGCCGGCCGGCCCCGGGTTGCCCCGCGACCCGCCGTCGGCCTCGACGATGACGCGCCGGGTCACAGCCCGGACTCGGCGGTGCGGACCAGCACCCGGCCGCAGTTCTCGCAGCGCAGCACGGTGTGCGGGTCGGCGTTGCGGTAGGAGGCCAGCTCCGTGCCGTAGAACTCGATCCGGCAGCCCTGGCAGCGGCGGGCCTTGAGCTCGGCCGCACCGGTGCTGCCGGTCTGCGCCGCGACCCGGTCGTAGACCTTGAGCAGGTCGGCGGGGATGGTGGCGGCGACCTCGTCGCGCGTGGCCTGGTGCGCCGCGGTGGCCTCGGCGATCTGCGCCAGCGCCTCGTCCCGCGCCTGCTCGGCCTGCTCCTGCTGGGCCTGCGCCCCGGCCAGCCCGCCCTGCGCGGTGGCCAGGGCGGCGTCGGCGGCCTCGCGGCGCTCCATCAGCTCGAGCACCTGGTCCTCCAGGTCGCCCTGACGCCGGTTCAGCGACTCCAGCTCGTGCTGCAGGCCGGTGATCTCCTTCGGGGTGGCCCCGCCGGAGTCGATCCGCGACTGGTCACGTGCGGCGCGCTGCCGCACGGTGTCGACGTCGGCCTCCAGCCGCTTCTGCTCGCGGTCGAGGTCGCGCACCTCGGTCTCGGCCCGGACGACGTCGTCGGCCAGGGCCCGCTGCGCCTCCACGGCGGCCTCGACGGCGGCGAGCTCGGGGAGGGTGCGCCTGCGGTGGGCGAGTTGCGCGAGGGCGACGTCCTCCGCAGCGAGGGTCAGCAGTCTCTGCTGGACGAAGTGATCAGCCTGCACGCCGACAAGGTACCGGGCCCGTCCTCGCTCGTCGGCCCCCGTGCAGGGTCCCGCCGCGAGCCTGCGAGTGGTGGGGGGCACGGGGGTCCTTCGACTACCCGCGCGCACCGGCCGCCGAGACACACCGGGCCCGGACCGCGCTGAGCGACCGGGCCCGGGACCGGCTCACTCGGCCGGGTGCAGCCGGGTGGCCTCGGTGCTGGTGCCGCCGGAGCCCCCGGCCTGCCAGGTCCACGGGTCGGTGGGCCGAGCGGAGACGGTCACCTCGACCCGCCCACCGAGGTCGCGGTGCAGCAGTTCGGCCGCGCAGGCCAGCCAGGGGTGCTCGGAGGCGAAGTGCGCCACGTCGCACAGCGCCGGGCCGGGCCCCTCCATGGCCTCGGACACCGTGTGGTGCTTCAGGTCGCTGGTCAGGAAGACGTCGGCGCCGGCCGACGTCGCCGCCGCGAGCAGGGAGCTGCCGCTGCCGCCGCAGACGGCGACGGTGCGCACGACCCGCTCGGGGTCACCGGCGATCCGCACGCCACCGGGTGTGGTGGGCAGCGTCGTGGCCACCCGCTCGGCGAACTCGCGCAGGGTCACCGGCCGGGCCAGCTCACCCACCCGGCCCAGCCCCGCCCGGCTGGGCGTGGCCGAGTTCTCGAAGAAGGCGTAGCCCGGGTCCTCGTAGGGGTGCAGGTCGCGCAGGGCACGCAGCACGCCTGCGCGGCGGGCGCGCGGGACGACCATCTCCAGGCGCACCTCGGGCACCCGCTCGACGTGCCCCTCGCGGCCGATCGTGGGGTGCGCCTCCTCCCCCGGGATGAACGTGCCGGTGCCGGTGGTCTGCCACACGCAGCGGGTGTAGTCGCCGATCACGCCCGCGCCGGCCGCGGAGAGCGCGTCGACGAGCTCGTCGGTGACCCCCACCGGGACGAAGACGACGAGGGTGTCGGTGTCCGGCGCCGGCACGGACTCCAGCGGCCGGGTGTCGACCAGGTCGAGCGCGGCCGCGAGCGCGTCGTTCACCCCGTGGTCGGCGGCCCGGTCGGCGTTGGTGTGCGCGACGAAGTGGGCCATGCCCGCGCGGACCATCCGGTGCACCAGCCGGCCCTTGGGGTCGCTGGCCGGGACGCCGTGCACCGGCGTGAGCAGGAGGGGGTGGTGGGTGACGAGGAGGTCGACCCCGGCGGCGATCGCCTCGTCGACCACCTCGGCGGTCGGGTCGACGGCGAACACCACCGACCGGACGGGCTCCTCGGGGTCACCGCAGACCAGGCCGACGGCGTCCCAGTCCTCGGCCAGCGCCGGGTCGTAACGCGACTCCAGCGCGGCGATCACCTCGCCGAGGGCGACGCCCGGGAGCGGCAGCTCCCGGACCTGCGCCGTCGTCGTCTCGTCGGACACCGGGAGAGCCACGAGATCGGACTGTAGGTCAGCCCGCCGGAACCGGCCCGTTGTGCGCGACACGATCGACGTGGGATCGGCAGGAAGTCCCTCGGAAGGGTGGTGGCTCACCGTGGTCACGTCCCGTTCTTCGTGTCCGGAGCCCGCTCCGGATGGGTCGGCCCGCGGGTCGGCGGGCGCCGTTCCCGTGGTCAACGGGCCAGCCGCACGGGGCCGGCGCCGATGGGGGTGCGCACGAGCAGGTAGGGGTACCGGCGTCCGTCGATGCCTCCGGAGTACCGGGCCTGCCTGTGCAGCTGGTTGGCGGTGACGTAGAGGTGCCCGTCGGCGGCGACGGACATGGTGTCCGGCCAGAGCAGCCGCGGGTCGTGCAGCACCGTCTCGATCGTGCCGTCGGGGCGGCGGCGCAGCACGGCGTTCTGCTCGCCGGCGGTGGCGTAGAGGTTGCCGGCGTCATCGGTCTCCAGCCCGTCGCCGGCGCTGCCCTTGTCGCCCTCGTCCACGACGGTGGCCGCGACCGCGGCGTCGTCCAGGCTGCGGTCGAGGAGGGCGTCGGTGGCCACGCTGTACCAGTGCCGGGCGGCCAGCGGGCAGTACCAGAGCCGCGCGCCGTCGGCGGAGATGGCGATGCCGTCGGCGCCCATCGCCACCGGCTGCGGCTCGGCGTCGGGCTCGGGCTGCTCGAGGAAGGGCCGGCCCTCCACCATCAGGAGCAGCTCGGGCGGGGTGGCGGCCTTGGTGCTGGGGTGGTCGCGCAGCCGCCGCCAGGACTCCCCGGTGGCCAGGTCGACCACGATGATCGCGTTCTCGCCGGAGTCGGCCGAGTCGGTGATGTAGGCGACCCCGGCCTCACCGCGCCGCAGGTCGAAGCGGACGTCGTTGAGGTAGGTCGTCTCCAGCGCGACCTCCCGCGGGAAGACGATGGTCTGCACCACGGTGTCGGTGCTCAGGTCGACGCAGACCAGCTTGGGGCCGCCGACCTGCGTGGGCTGGAACAGCGGGGACCCGGTGTCGAGCACCCAGAGCCGGTCGGCGGGGTCGACCACGATGCTCTGCACGCTGACGAACGCCTCGCGGTCGTCGTCCGAGCTCGGGTCGTTCCACGCCTGGTCGGGGAAGGCGACGACCTGGCCGTCGCGGATCTCGGCGACGGTGAACTGGACGTCGTCGCCCCACTTGGGGAAGTTCACGAAGACCCGGCCGGTGTGCGACACCGAGACGCCGGTGGGCATCGGGCCCTCGGTGAAGGCGTGCACCACCTCCAGCTCGCCGAGCGGGCGGTCGGCCTGGAGCTCGCCGGCGACGTTCGGGGTCACGGTGCGCATCTCGGTCATGCACCACCGGTGCCCACTGCGGGCGTGGCGCTAACCGGTGGTGAGCGACCGCACCATCGCCACCCGGCGTCCGTGCCGGTCCAGGCCCAGCTCCTCCTCCCGCCGGCGCAGCGCCCGCAGGCCCGGCGTGAGCTCGCCGGTCTCCCGCCACCCGTGCCGGGCGTAGAACGGCGCGTTCCACGGCACGTCGGCGTAGGTGAGCAGGGTGACCCGGTCGGCGCTGTGCTCCGCCGCGGCCTGCACGGTGGCCGCGAGCAGCGCGGCACCCAGACCACGCCGGCCGTGCGCCGGGTCGACGGACAGCTGCTCCAGGTGCACCGCGCCGTCGAGCAGCTCCAGGACGGCGAAGCCGCGCACCGGCCGGCCGGTCACCAGCACCCGCCAGGCGTGCGCACGGTCAGCTGCCGGCGCGGGCGCCGGCAGGTCGGTGATCCCCAGCGGCACGAACAGCTGATCAGCGGCCGCCTCGACAGCCGGCAGCTCCGCCAGGTCGTCGCCGTCCGCCTGCCGTACCCGCTCGGGCTCGCCCACGTCGTGACGGTGGCACGCTGCCCCGCCGGCGCGCGAGCGACATGTCGACACGTCGACCGGGCCGGCCGGCGGCCGACCCGGTGGTGGCGTCCACCGGCCTCCACCGACCGGCGACCGGTCCCGTGCTCGACCGGCAGCCCTCCATCAGGTGAACGGTCGCGCGGCCCCCTGGCCAGGTGGCGTCCCGGCTGTCACCGTCCAGCCCATGAGCGCCCCGGCACTCGACCCCACCCGGACCGCACCCCGCCCGGCCGGCGGCCGGACGGTCGCCCTGCTCGCCGCCCTGGCCGCACTGGCGATGGCGCCCTACCTGGCCGGGGTGCTGGTGCCCTACCACGTCAACGACCTCTACGACCTGCCGTTGGCCGAGCTGACCAGCGGGGCGCACGACCCGAAGGACCTCTGGCCGCACGGCACCCTCGGCGGCCTCGTCCAGCTCGGGGGCCTCTTCTCCCTGGTCCTGACGCCGACCGGCCTGGTGGCCGTGCTGGTCGGCGCGCTGCGCGGTCTCGCCTTCAGAGCTCACCGCGGCACTCCCGCGGTGACGGCCGGGCTGGCGCTGGTGGCCCTGGCCTGCCTCGCCGGGGTGGCGCTGGCCTTCTCCCCGCTGGGCAGCGCACTGACCGCCTGGCGGCTGGACTGATGACCGGGCCGCGCTGCCCACCGACCCGCGTCGGCTCGGCCCCGGCGCCGCGGTGGGGCTGGTCCTGGTCGCCGCCGGCAGCGCGGCGACCCTGAGGTGGTTCCTGTCGCCGCTGGGCAGCGCGCTCACCCGCTGGCTGCTGGACTGACTCAGTCCATCAGCGGGTCGGCGTCCTCGTGGGCGGTGTAGGCCGCCCACAACGTGGCGTAGGCGCCGCCGGCGGCCAGCAGCTCGGTGTGCGTGCCGACCTCGACCACCCGCCCGCCGTCGAGCACGGCGACCCGGTCGGCGCGGGCGGCGGTGGTGAGCCGGTGGGCGACGACCAGCGTGGTCCGCCGCCGGGCGACGGCGTCGGCCGCGCGGGTCACCGCCGCCTCGGTGGCCAGGTCGAGGGAGGCGGTGGCCTCGTCCAGGAGCAGGACGTCGGGGTCGACCAGCTCGGCGCGGGCCAGCGCCAGCAGCTGCCGCTGCCCGGCCGACAGCGACCGGCCGCGCTCCCCCACCCTGGTCCGGTAGCCCTGCGGGAGGCCGGCGACCATCTCGTGCGCGCCCACGGCCCGGGCCGCGGCCTCGACCTCGGCGTCCGAGGCGTCGGGCCGGCCGTAGGCGATCGCGTCGCGCACCGTGCCGGCGAACAGGAACGCCTCCTGCGGGACGACGCCCAGCCGGGCCCGGTACTGCAGCAGGTCCAGCGAGCGCAGGTCCGCGCCGTCGACGCACACCGCACCGGACGTCGGGTCGTAGAACCGGGCCACCAGCTTGATCACCGTGGACTTCCCGGCGCCGGTCTCCCCGACCAGCGCGAGGGTCTCCCCCGGCGCGACGGTCAGCGAGACGCCGCGCAGCGCCGGCGCCGGTGCGCCCCGGTAGGTGAACGTGACGTCGGCCAGCCGCACCTCGCCGCGCAGCCGGCCCACCGGCGCCGGATCGGCCGCGGCCGGGGTGGACGTCGGGGTGCGCAGCAGGTCGCGCAGCCGGCGCAGCCCCACCGCGGCCTGCTGGTAGCTGTCGAACACCTGCGACAACTGCTGGACGGGTGCGAAGAACGTGGAGACGTACAGCACGAAGGCCAGCAGCACGCCGGCGGTGATGTCCCCGTCGGCCAGCCGGGCGGCGCCCACCGCGAGCACCGCGGCCGCGGCCACCTCGGAGAGGAACTCCACGAACGGGAAGTAGGTGGCGATGTAGCGCTGCGCCCGCAGCCGGACGTCCCGGTAGGCGCGCGCGTACTCGCGGAACACCTCGGTGGAGCGCTCGCTGCGGTCGAACACCTGGGTGGTGCGCAGCCCGGCGACGTCCTCCTGCAGCCGGGCGTTGACCGCGCTCACCCGCTCGCGGGCCTCGGTGTAGGCCGGCACCGAGCGGGCGCGGAACCACACGGTGGCCACCGCCAGCACCGGCAGCGAGGCGACCAGCACCAGCGCCAGCTCGACGTCGTAGACGACGACCACCACCAGCACCCCGGCCAGGGTCAGCACGCTGATCACCGCCGTGGTCAGCCCGGTCTGCAGGAACGCCGACAGCGCATCGACGTCGGTGGTCATCCGGGTCATGATCCGGCCGCCGAGCTCGCGCTCGTAGTGGTCCAGGCCCAGGCGCTGGAGCTGGGCGAAGGTCTTCACCCGCAGCGTGTAGAGCAGCCGCTCGCCGGTGCGGCCGGTCAGCCAGGCCGCGCCGCGGGCGACGACCAGGTCGGCCAGCACGACGGCGAGGGCGATCCCGGCGACGCCGAGCAGCAGCGACGTCGAGCCGACCGCGATCCCGTCGTCGACGCCCTCGCGCACCAGGACCGGGATGGCCAGCTGCGCGCCGGTGTCCAGCGCGACCAGCACCAGCGCGCCCGCCAGCGCCCAGCGGAAGGGCCGGACCAGCCCCCACAGCGAGAACTGCCGGTCGGCGGCGCGCGCCCGCTCGGCCGGCACGTCGGGTTCGTCCACCGTCGGGGGCAGCCGGTCGACCAGCGCCCGCAGTGCCGGGGTGGGTGCGGCGGCGGCCAGCGCGGAGCCACGCCCGCCGATCGAGGCGGCCGCCGGCCGTGCCGGGCCGCCGGGGTCGTCGGCCGGCTCGGCGTCCGGCCAGGCCGCCTGGGTCGTGCCTCCGGCCGGCGGCGCGTCGTCGGCGGCGGGCGCCGCACCCTCGCCGGACAGCAGCAGCCGGAACAGCGGGGAGCGGGCCTCCAGCTCGGCGGCGGTGCCGACGTCGACCACCCGGCCGCCGTCGAGCACGGCGACCCGGTCGGCCAGGGCCAGCGTCGACCGGCGGTGCGCCACCAGCAGCGTCGTCCGGCCCCGGACGGCGGTGCGCAGCGCGGCGTGGATGCGCGCCTCGACCGCGGCGTCGACGGCGGAGGTGGCGTCGTCGAGCACCAGCACCCGGGGGTCGGTGAGCAGCGCCCGGGCCAGCGCGACGCGCTGCCGCTGCCCGCCGGAGAGGGTGAGCCCCTGCTCGCCGACGACGGTGTCGTAGCCCTCGGGCAGCTCGGCGATGAAGCCGTCGGCCTGCGCGGCGCGAGCCGCCGCGCGCACCTCGGCGTCGCTCGCGTCCGGGCGGCCGAAGGCGATGTTGGCGCGCACCGTGTCGGAGAACAGGAAGCTGTCCTCGAAGACCACGCCGAGCGCCGAGCGCAGCGAGCCCAGGTCCAGGTCGCGGACGTCGACGCCCCCGACCCGCACCGCGCCGGCGGAGACGTCGTAGAACCGCGGCAGCAGGCTGACCACGCTGGACTTGCCCGACCCGGAGGTGCCCACCAGCGCCAGGGTCTCCCCCGGCTGGACCCGCAGCGACACCCCGGACAGCACCGGCCGGTCGGCGGAGTGGCCGAAGGTGACCTCGTCCAGCTCGACGGTCAGCGGACCGTCGGGCAGCGGCTCGGTGCCCGAGACCAGCGTCGGGCGGGCGTCGACGATCTCCAGCACCCGCTCCACCCCGGCCCGGGCCTGCTGGCCGATGGTCAGGACGGCGGCCAGCTGGCGCACCGGTGACACCAGCGCGGCCAGGTAGGTGGCGAAGGCCAGGAACGTGCCCAGGGTGATCGACCCGCGCAGCGCCAGCCAGCCGCCCAGCGCGAGCACCCCGACCTGGCCCAGCGCCGGCACGGCCTGCAGCAGCGGGTTGTAGCGGGCGGTGAACCGGACGACGCGCATCCGGGCGCCGAAGAGCCGCCGGGCGTCGTCGTCGATGCGCTGCAGCTCGCGGTCCTCCTGGCCGAAGCCCTTGACCACCCGCACGCCGGTGACCGCGGCCTCCACGTCGCCGGCGACCACCCCGGCCTGCTGCTGGGCCGCCCAGTTCGCCGGGAAGAGGTCCCGGCGGGAGCGCAGCGCCAGCCACCACAGCGCCGGGCCCACGGCCAGCGCCACCACGGTGAGCAGCGGGGACAGCCAGGCCATCACGCCCAGGGAGACGACGAACAGCAGCGCGTTGCCGGTCAGGTTGGGCAGGAAGGCCAGCAGTCCCTGGACCAGGGTGATGTCGCTGATCGACCGGCTCACGGTCTGACCGGTCGACAGCCGGTCCTGTGCCGGGCCGTCCAGCCGGGACAGCGCCGTGGCCACGTCGTTGCGCAGGTCGACCTGCACGTCCAGGGACAGCCGCCCGGCCAGGTAGCGCCGGACGAAGCCGGCGGCGAACCGCAGCACCCCGGCCAGCACCAGCGCGACCACGAACGGGGTGACGTCGACCGGCGTGCCGGCCTCGGCGCCGGCGACGACCCGGTCGACCACCTCGCGGGTGAGCAGCGGCACCCCGGCGGCGATCACCGAGCCGACCAGCGCAGCGGCGAACGCGCCGACCAGGTCGCGGCGGTGCCGCAGGCAGTAGCCGACCAGCCGGCGGAACCAGCCGCCCTCGGGCACCGGCTCGACCGGCACCGACCGCCGGTCCGGCGCCTGGACGGTGACGGTCACCGCCGTCCCGCCGGCCCGGGCGGGACGACGAGGGGGCGCGGCACGCCGTCCAGTGTGCGACGCCCGGCCCGGCCGCGCCCTGCCCGGGGTGGGAGGCTCCGGTCCGTGGCGGAGCGGGGGTTGCGGGCACCGGCCTGGCTGGAGGAGCTGGTGCGCACCAGCCCGGCCGGGGTGCCCTGGCGCGACGTCCTTCGGTTCGCCCTGGTGATCCCCGCGCCGCTTGCCCTCGCCCTGGCGGTCGGCGGCACGGCGGGCTCGGCGCTGGGCGCCGGCGTGTTCGCCACCATGGGGTCGCTGGCGGCCACCCTCGCCCCGCAGTCGGGGCCGTTGCGCGTGCGGCTGCGCCGGGTCGCCGCCGCCTCCCTGCTGGGCGGCACCGGCCTGCTCGTCGGGCACGCGCTCACCGGCGGCGGCTGGCAGCCGGTGCTGCTGCTGGCGGCGGTGTCGGCGGTCGCGGCGCTGCTCAGCTCGATCAGCGGGGCGTTCTCCCTCGGCGCGCTGCAGCTGCTGGTCTACACCGCCATCTCCTCCGGGCTGGTCACCCCGCTGTCGCCGGTGGTCGAGCTGGGCTTCTTCCTGGCCGGCGCCGCTTGGGGCACCCTCGCCGTGCTGGTGCAGGCCCGCACCGAGCCGGTCGACCCGGACCGGGCCGCGGTCGGCGCGGTGTTCCGCCGGGTCGCCGAGCTGCTCGAGGCGATCGGCGGCGACCGCACCGAGGAGGCCCGCCGGGAGCTCACCCTGGCGCTGAACGCCGGGTACGACCGGGTCATCCACGCTCGCAGCCGCTCGGCCGGCCGCAGCCGCGAGCTCGCCGAGCTCGCGGGGGTGCTCAACGCCGCCGCCCCGCTGATCGAGGCGGCGGTGGCCAGTGCCCGCGGCGGCGTGACGCCGGACTCCCGGGACATCGGCGCCGCGCACGCGCTGGCCACCGCCGTCACCGAGCGACGTCCCCTGCTCGGCGAGCGGCCACCGCCGGTGGAGGACGGGCCGGCCCCCCGCCGCGCGGTGCGGCACGGCCTGCGACTGGTGTGGAACGTGGTCGGCGACCCGGAGGAACGGGCCTCGGCGGCGGTGGTGCGCGCCGAGCTGGACTGGCGGCTGCGCTGGCACGACCTGCTGGACCGCACGGTGGGCAACGCCGACTCCCGCGCCTTCGTCGTCCGGCTGACGCTGTGCACGACGGTGGCCGAGGTGGCCCGGCAGCTGCTGCCCATCGAGCGGCCCTACTGGGTGCTGCTGACCGTGGCGATCATCCTCAAGCCCGACTACGGGTCGGTGTTCACCCGGGCCGTGCAGCGCGGGGCGGGCACGCTGCTCGGCGTCCTGATCGGGTCGCTGCTGCTGACCTTCCTGCACCGGGACGCCTGGGTGCTGCTGCCGATGGCGCTGGCTGCCGGAGCGCTGCCGTGGGCCCGCAGCGGCAACTTCGGCCTCTTCTCGGTCTTCCAGACGCCGTTCATCATCCTGCTGCTGGACCTGGCCACCCCCAGCGGCGCGGAGCTGGTCGGCGCCCGGCTGGTCGACACCCTGATCGGCTGCGCCATCGTGCTGGTGTTCGGCTACCTGCTGTGGCCGCAGACCTGGCGGGCCCCGCTGGACGACGCCCTGCGCGCCGCCACCCTGGCCCTGGACCGGTTCGTCGACGCCGCGTTCACCGCCGGCCCGGAGGCCACCCGCCGGGCCCGGCGGGGCAGCTACCGGGCGCTGACCGAGGTGCAGACCCAGCTGCAGCGCCGGCTCGCCGAGCCACCCCCGATCAGCACCCGCGCCGCCGCCTGGTGGCCGGTGATCGTGCAGCTGGAGCGGACGTCGGACGCGGTCACCGAGGCGGTCATCGCCATCCGCGCGGGCGAGCCGGTGCCCGACCCCGCGCAGGTCGCGGTGCTGCGCAAGGCGGTCCGAGAGCTGGAGCAGGACCTGCGCGAGCACCGGCAGCCCGACGACGCGGAGATCCACGCCGAGGGGGTGCTCGCCCCGGTCGCCCGGGAGGTCGACGCCGCGCGCCGCCTGGTCCGGGAGACCACCCCGGGGCGGCGCTCCGGCGTCCGCGGCGCCGACGACTGAAACTCGCTGGTCAGACCCCCGGGGCGGCGCCTACGGTCCTCCCTGCCCGGGGTCAGCAGCCGGACGGCATCGCCGTCGCAGGTCCTGCGGATCGGCCCCGGGCGTGCCATGTCAGGGCAGACGTCTGCGGAACGTCCGGGGTTCGACTCCCCAGGCCGTCCGGCGCGCGGTCATCCCGGCGCGGTCGGCCTGCGGCGCCTCGGCGTCCCCCGTCCGTGCCCGACCGCGCGCCGGCCGGTCGCCCGGGGCAGGCAGCCGAGCGAGCAGTGGAGGGAGGCGGGGACGTGCGCATCGTCGTCGAGGAGTGGGAGCGAGTCCTGGCCTACCGGGACGGCCGTCTCGTGGCGGTCCTGACCCCGGGGCGGCACCGCCGGCCGCGGCGGCGGCACCGGTTCGTCCGGGTCGCCGTGCGCCCGCGGCTGCTGGTCGTGCCGGGCCAGGAGGTGCTGACCGCCGACGGGCTCACCGTCCGGGTGAGCCTGTTCGCGACCTGCGCCACGACCGACCCGCGCCGCTGGCACGAGGCGGTGCAGAACGCCGACGCGTTCGTCTACGCCGCCCTGCAGGTGGCGCTGCGCGAGGCGGTCGCCGGGCGGACCCTCGACGAGCTGATGACCGACCGCGGCTCGCTGCCCTCGGCCGTGCGCGAACCGGTCGCGGCCCGGGCGGCGGCGGTCGGCGTCACCGTCACCGACGTCGCGCTGCGCGACGTGATGGTGCCGGCCGAGCTGCGGCGGGCCGCAGCCGAGGTCGCCACCGCCCGCGCGCAGGGGCAGGCGTCGCTGGAGCGGGCCCGGTCGGAGGTGGCGGCGACCCGGGCGCTGGTCAACGCGGCCCGGATGGTCGCCGACCAGCCGGCCCTGCTGCAGCTGCGGACGCTGCAGGCGGTCGAGGCCGGTGGCGCGACCGTCGTCCTCACCACCGCACCCGGCGGGAGCACCGCCGGACCGGGCACCCCGACCACCTGAACCGGTGTGCCCGGCGGCCTCCCGGGCCGCCGGCACACCGGCCGCGTGACCGCCAGGTCACGCCGGACCGGGCACCCCGGCCACCGGGGCCGGCGGCTTCAGCAGCGCGCCGGCCGCGGCCGCCGGCAGGGGCCGGTGCAGCAGGTAGCCCTGCGCCTGGTCGCAGGACTCGGCCCGCAGCCGGGCCAGCTGTGCCGGCTCCTCCACGCCCTCGGCGACCACGGTCATGCCGAAGGTGTGCGCCGCGCGGATCATCAGCGCCACCAGCTCGCCGTGCCCCGGCTCGACCGAGGCGATGAAGCTGCGGTCGATCTTCAGCGTGTCCACCGGCATGTGCCGGAGCTGGCCGATCGAGGTGTACCCGGTGCCGAAGTCGTCGATGGCGATGGCCGCGCCCAGCGCCCGCAGGGCCGCCAGGTTGTCGAACGCCGAGGGGTCGTCGACCAGCACGGTCTCGGTCACCTCGAGCACCAGCAGCTGGGCCGGCAGGCCGGAGGCGGCCAGCGCGTCGGCGACGTCCTGCACGACCCGCCGGTCGGCCAGGTGCCGGCCGGAGATGTTGACCGCGATCGTCGGCTCCGGCTCCCCGTCGGCCAGCCGGGCGTCGGCGCGCCACTCGGCGAGCTGCCGGGTGGCCTCGTGCAGCACCCAGCGGTCCAGCTCGCAGATCAGCTGGGACTCCTCGGCCGCCGGGATGAACACGTCCGGCGGGACCATCCCGTGGCCGGGGCGCTCCCAGCGGACGAGCGCCTCGTAGCCGGTCAGCCGGTCGCCGGCCACGTCGATCACCGGCTGGTAGTGCAGCACCATCTCCCCGCCGGCCAGCCCGGCGGCGATCGCCGCCTCGAGGACGGCGCGCTCGGCGAGCTGCCCGCGCAGCGCCTCGTCGAACAGCTCGGCCCGGCCGCGACCGTGCCGCTTGGCCCGGTAGGCCGCAGTGTCGGCCTCGACGAACAGGACGTCGGGGTCGGTGACGCCGTCCCGGCTGACCGCCACCCCCACGCTGGCGCCGACCGACGCCGCCTGCCCACCGAGCAGCAGCGGCGCGCTCACCGCGGCGATCAGCCGCTCGGCCAGCTCGACCAGGACCCGCTCGTCGTCCACGCCCTCCACCAGCACGACGAACTCGTCGCCGCCCAGCCGGCAGACGACGTCCCCGGCCCGCACGGTGTCCCGCAACCGGACGGCGACCTCGCGCAGCACGTCGTCGCCGGCGGCGTGCCCCAGGCTGTCGTTGACCGCCTTGAAGCCGTCCAGGTCGACGAACAGCAGCCCGGTCATCGACCCCGACCGCTGCCCCCGGGACAGCGCCGCGGCGGTCAGCTGGAGCGCCTGCGCCCGGTTGGGCAGCTCGGTGAGCGGGTCGTGCGACGCCTGGTGGGCGAGGGCGGTCTGCAGCTCCTCGCGCTGGCGCACGGAGGCCACGATCTGCCGCACCGAGGCGTGCACCACCTCGCCGAGGGGGCCGGGCAACGGCTCGTCGAGCAGGGCGTTGGACAGGTCGCCCCGGGCGACGGCCCGGGCCTGGTCCTGGATGCGGCGGAGGCTGGCGACCGCCGAGCCCAGCGCGGTGGAGACGGTGCGCACCTCCCGGGGGCCGCCGCCCTCCACCGCGACGAGCTCGCCCCGGCTGACCTGGACGGCCTGCCCGGCCAGCACCCCCAGCGAACGGGTGACGCTGCGGCCGAGGACGGCGGCGGCGACCGCGGCCGCGAGCAGCACGCCCAGCGCGGCCAGCAACGTGGCCGTCCGGCGTCCGATGGCCGCCTCGCGGTCGGTGGCCGCGGCAGCCTGGGCACCGGCCACCGCGGTGTCCAGGAGCTCGGTGAAGGCGGCGTCCCGGACGGCGTTCTGGCTGACCAGCGAGGCCACCTGCAGGATCGAGAGCCGGGAGGCGGTGCCGTCGAACTGGGCGGTGAGCACGTCGTCGACCGCGGTCACCGCAGCGGAGGCGCGGAGGTCGGCCCAGGCCGCGGCCAGCCCGGGCTGGTCCAGCTCGTCGAGCTGCCGCTGCGCGTCGGTGTAGGCCACCCAGGCGGCCCGCCAGTCCAGGTCGGCACCGCCGATGCCGGCGTCGGAGAGGGTGAACTGGCTGCCGAGGAACAGCGGGATGGCCCGGCTGGCGGTGCGGGCCACCCGGGCGACGAGCTCGACGTCCCGGGCGGTGCGGTAGGTGCGGGCCGTCACCTCCTCCGCGCTGGCCGCCGCCGCGGCGTCCCGCTGGGCGGACGCCAGCAGGTCGGACACGGCCAGGTACCCCCGGTAGGTGTCCTCCGGCGGCGCCTGCTGGGTCTCCGAGCCGGCGCGCAGGTCGCCGAGCCGCTCGGCTGCCTGCTCGACGGCGGCTGCGCCCACGGCGCCGGCGGGCACCGACGCCAGCGCCCGGTCGGTGGCCGCCCGGGCCTGCGCCAGGGCCGTCTCGGCCTGGGCGAGCTGGACCTGGACCAGCAGCGGGGTCAGGCCCACCGCGGCGGAGGCGACCGGGTCGCGGAGCACCGCCAGCGAGAGCACCGGGACGATCTCCTGCTCGACCCCGCTGCGGGCGGCGTCAAGCTGCGCCACGGCGCGCACGGTCGACTCGGCGCGCTCGGCGGTCGCCGCCTCGGACACCGCGGCGCGGACGACCGCCGTCGTCAGCGCGACGACGCCCACGAGCGGGACGAGCACGAGCGCGGCCAGGTGGACCCACAACGGGATGCCCCGGCGTGGTCGTCTGGTCGGTGGAGAGGGGCGGGACCGCATGAGGTCGTCATCGGACCGGCGGGGCCGGCGGCTGAGGCTCGGCCACCCGTCCGGGTGAGCCGGGCACGAGCCCGGAGGGCGGGGTGGGCGCGGAGGGGTTCGAACCCCCGACCACTCGCTTGTAAGGCGAGCGCTCTACCGCTGAGCTACGCGCCCGTCGGCCCCGTCCCGTGCAGGACGGGGGACGTGCTCAGGCCGCCGTGGCCAGCCGCGCGACGGCGTCCTTCCAGCCCGACTGCGGCCGCGGGTCGCCGACCTCGTTGACCTCGGTGAAGACGACCGTGCCCGCGGCGTCGACCAGGAAGGTGCCCCGCACCGCCATGCCGGCCCGCTCGTTGAACACCCCGTAGGCCTGCGCGGCGGCTCCGTGCGGCCAGAAGTCCGACAGCAGCGGGAAGGTGAGCCCCTCCGCCTCGCGGAAGGCCTTGAGGCTGAACGTCGGGTCGGTGGAGACGGCGACCACCTGGACGCCCGCGTCGGTGTAGGTGGCCAGCTCGTCGCGCAGCTGGCACAGCTCACCGGTGCAGGTGCCGGAGAAGGCGAACGGGAAGAACACCACGAGCACCGGCGCACCCCGCAGCCCGGACAGCGAGACGACCTGCTTGTCCTGGTCCCGGAGGCTGAACTCGGGCGCGGTGTCACCGACGGAGACGGTCATCCCCCGATGGTGCCCCATGCGCCCGGCCCCCTCGCAGGGCCCCACGCCGTCGGCCCCGTCCAGAGGCTCGTCCCGAGCCTGCGGGGGATGAGGAGGACGGGGTCCTTCCTCAGCGACGGGAGCGGGCGGCCTTCGGGGTGACCAGCCGGATGCCGGACCAGTCCTTGGCCGCGGAGATGCTGGAGGTCTGCTGCAGCCCGGCGGTGGGGGCGGCCTCGGTGACGTCACCGGGCTCCACGTGGCCGGGTCGCCCGGACTTGGGCACCAGCAGCCAGACCACGCCGTCCTCGGCGAGGGAGGCGATGGCGTCCACGAGGGCGTCGATCAGGTCGCCGTCGTCCTCGCGCCACCACAGCAGGACGACGTCGGCCACCTCGTCGGAGTCCTCGTCGACCATCTCCCCGCCGGACAGCTCGACGACCGAGTCACGCAGGTCCTCGTCGGCGTCCTCGTCCCAGCCGAGCTCCTGCACGACCATGCCCGGCTTGATCCCCAGCCGGGCAGCCATGCTGGTGCTGCCCGAGTCGACGCTCATCCCTGCTGTTCCTCCGTGTGCTCGTCTGCCCGGTCTGCTCCGGGCGGTGCGGTGTGCGGTGCCGCGTCGCGGTGTGCGGCGCGGCAGTGGCTCTGGGGGGATGGTGCCTTGTCCCGGGCCGTCCTGCCCGCTCGGGACCCCCATCCACCCGCTCCGTCGGGTGGCGGAGGCCCTGGGGAGCCCGCCCCCCGGCTCGGCCGGCGTTCCGGGTCGACCACCACCGGGGCCACCGTTGGAGCGGAGCGTAGGGCATCGGGGACCACGCGCAAGGCCCGCGACCGGGTCGGTGACCGGGGCCGTCGTCCCGTCTGGCAGGACGCGACACGGGGCAGACGTGACGTACGCCGCCCCGGCAGGAGACGATGGGGGCATGAGCGCACCGCAGCAGTCGGACGGAGACCCCGCCCGCACCACCGGCACCCCCCGCGCGGTCATCACCGATGGGCGGGCCAGCCAACTCCCCGACACCGACCCGGACGAGACCCAGGAGTGGCTGGAGTCCCTCGACGCGGTCGTCGACCACGCCGGTCGCAACCGGGCCCGCTACCTCATGCTCCGGATGCTCGAGCGCAGCCGTGAGCAGCAGGTCGGCGTCCCCGCGCTCCGCAGCACCGACTACATCAACACGATCCCGCCGGAGCAGGAGCCGTGGTTCCCCGGTGACCTGGAGGCCGAGCGGAAGATCCGCCACGCCATCCGCTGGAACGCCGCGATCATGGTGCACCGCGCGCAGCGGCCGGGGATCGGCGTCGGCGGCCACATCTCCTCCTACGCGTCGTCCGCGATGCTCTACGAGGTCGGCTTCAACCACTTCTTCCGCGGCAAGGACCACCCGTCCGGCGGCGACCAGATCTACTTCCAGGGCCACGCCTCCCCCGGCATCTACGCCCGCGCCTTCCTCGAGGGCCGGCTGACCGAGCACCAGCTCGACGGGTTCCGCCAGGAGGTCAGCCACCCCGGCGGCGGGCTGTCGTCCTACCCGCACCCCCGGCTGATGCCGGACTTCTGGGAGTTCCCCACCGTCTCGATGGGCCTCGGCCCGATGAACGCGATCTACCAGGCGCGGTTCAACCGCTACCTGCACAACCGCGGCATCGTCGACACCGCCGACCAGCACGTGTGGGCCTTCCTCGGCGACGGCGAGACCGACGAGCCCGAGTCGCTCGGCCCGATCGGCCTGGCCGCCCGCGAGGAGCTGGACAACCTCACCTTCGTCATCAACTGCAACCTGCAGCGTCTCGACGGCCCGGTCCGCGGCAACGGCAAGGTCATCCAGGAGCTGGAGTCGTTCTTCCGCGGCGCCGGCTGGAACGTCATCAAGGTGATCTGGGGCCACGGCTGGGACAAGCTGCTGGCCGCCGACCGCGAGGGCGCGCTGGTCAACCTGATGAACAGCACCCCGGACGGCGACTACCAGACCTACAAGGCCGAGGACGGCGCCTTCGTCCGCGAGCACTTCTTCGGCCGCGACCCGCGCACCCGCAAGCTGGTCGAGGGCATGACCGACGACGAGGTCTGGCAGCTGGCCCGCGGTGGGCACGACTACCGCAAGGTCTACTCCGCCTACAAGGCCGCGGTCGACCACAAGGGGCAGCCCACGGTCATCCTCGCCAAGACCATCAAGGGCTGGACGCTGGGCAGCCACTTCGAGGGCCGCAACTCCACGCACCAGATGAAGAAGCTGACCGCCGAGGACATCGTGGGCTTCCGCGACCGGCTGGAGATCCCGATCCCGGACGAGCAGCTGGACAAGACGCTGCCGCCCTACTACAAGCCCGACCCGGACTCCCCCGAGATGCAGTACATGCTCGAGCGGCGTCGCCAGTTGGGTGGGTCGGTGCCCCGCCGCCGGTCGGAGCACAAGCCGCTCAAGACCCCCGAGGACAAGGCCTTCGACGTCCTCAAGCGCGGCTCGGGCAAGCAGGAGGTGGCCACCACGATGGCCTTCGTCCGGCTGCTCAAGGAGCTCATGAAGGACAAGGAGCTGGCCCCGCGGTTCGTGCCGATCATCCCCGACGAGGCCCGCACCTTCGGGATGGACTCGCTCTTCCCGAGCATCAAGATCTACAACCCGCACGGGCAGAACTACACGTCGGTCGACCGCGAGCTGATGCTGGCCTACAAGGAGTCCGAGCAGGGGCAGATCCTGCACGAGGGGATCAACGAGGCCGGCTCCACGGCGTCGTTCATCGCCGCGGGCAGCTCCTACGCCACGCACGGCGAGGCGATGATCCCGATCTACATCTTCTACTCGATGTTCGGGTTCCAGCGCACCGCCGACTCCATCTGGGCGGCCGCCGACCAGATGACCCGCGGCTTCCTGCTCGGCGCCACCGCCGGCCGGACGACGCTGAACGGTGAGGGCCTGCAGCACGAGGACGGGCACTCGCTGCTGCTGGCCGCGACCAACCCCGCCGTCGTCACCTACGACCCGGCGTTCTCCTACGAGGTCGGGCACATCACCAGGGACGCCCTGGCGCGGATGTACGGCAACGACCCGGGCGCTCCGCTCGGTGGGCACCGCGACCCGAACGTCATGTACTACCTGACGATCTACAACGAGCCCTACCAGCAGCCGGCCGAGCCCGAGGGCCTGGACGTGCCCGGCCTGCTGGCCGGCATGTACCGCTACGCCGAGGGCCCGCAGGCGGACGGGCCCAAGGCGCAGGTGCTGGCCTCGGGTGTGGCGGTGCCGTGGGCGCTGCGCGCCCAGGAGCTGCTGGCGAACGACTGGGGCGTGTCGGCCGACGTGTGGTCGGTGACCTCGTGGACCGAGCTGCGCCGGGAGGCGCTGGAGGCCGACGAGTGGAACCTGCTGCACCCGGCCGAGGAGCCGCGGGTCCCCTTCGTCACCAAGCAGCTCACCGACGTCGAGGGCCCGATCGTGGCGGTGTCGGACTGGATGAAGGCCGTCCCGGACCTCATCGCGCCGTTCGTCCCCGGTGGGCTGGCCAGCCTGGGCACCGACGGGTTCGGGCTCTCCGACACCCGCCCGGCGCTGCGGCGGCACTTCCTCGTGGACGCCGAGGCGGTCGTCGTCCGGACGCTGGCCTCGCTCGCCCAGCGCGGGCAGATCGACCGGGACGTCGTCCGGCAGGCGCTGGAGAAGTACCAGGAGCGCGACGAGCAGGCCGCCCCGGAGGAGCGTCGCACCGACGACCACCCGGCCACCTGACCCCGGCGTCCAGCAGTGATCAGGTGACCTGATCACCGACTGTCCCCCTGCACCAGCGTTGGTGCAGGGGGACAGTCGTTGGTGCAGGGGGATGCGGCCGGCACGGTGCCGACGGCGCTGCTGCACGCCCCCGCGGTCGGGCGCTGACGGCCGTCCACAGTCGCGGGTGCTGCGCACAGGCCCCGCCGCCACCTTCCCCGCGACGGCAGGCCGACTGAGGGTGACGCCGTGCACCCGACACTCATCAGCGCGATGGACCGCCAGGCCGGTGTCTTCTCCACCGCGGACGCACTCGCCTCCGGCATCGACCGCAACGCCATCGGTCCCCTGCTGCGCTCCAGGGCCTGGCGCCGGATCCGGTACGGCGTCTACACGACCGGCGAGCAGTGGCGTCGGCACGCGGCCGAGGGGCGCACCCACCGACTGGAGTGCGCTGCGGCGCTCCGCCGGCTCGAGCGGACGTCCGTCGTGGTGAGCCACGACTCGGCTGCGCGGCTGCACGGACTGGTGGTGCCCCGCTCCGCCGACGCCGACGTCCGGCTCACCGACCCGGACCAGTTCCGCACGGGCCGCGGGTACCGGATCAGCCAGGCAGCCCTGCCCCCACCCGACGTCCTCGTGCACGAGGGGCTCCCGGTGACCGCGCTCCCCCGCACCCTGGCGGACGTGGGGCGGGAATGGCCGGTCGTCGACTCCGTCATCGCCGTGGACGACGCGCTGGCCGACGGGCGGACGACGCTGGACGAGCTGCGGACCGCGGCGCTCGCGCAGACGCACTGGGTCGGCTGCGGCCAGGCGGCGAGGGCGATCTCGCTGGCGCGGGTGGGCGCGCACTCTCCGCACGAGACGCGGACCCGGCTGGCGCTGCTGGCGGCTGGGCTGCCCGAGCCACTGCTGCAGCAGGCCGTGTTCCTGGGTTCCCGTCTGGTCGCCGTCCTGGACGGCTACTGGCCCGAGTTCGGCGTCTTCCTGGAGTGCGACGGGATGGTCAAGTACACCGACCCCTGGCACGGCCGGACGCCCGGCGAGGTGGCCTGGCAGGAGAAGCGTCGGCACGACGTGCTGCTGGACGTCGACCTGCAGGGCGTCCGCGTCGCCCCGGAGGACCTGACCGAGCGCTGGCCCGAGAAGGTCGCCCGCCTGCACGCCCTCATGGGACGCCCCCGGACGGCGCCGCGCTGCCGCATCGTCCCGTGGAACGGCGGTCTCCGGACGACGCCCCGGTCCGCCGCCGGCTGATCACGACGTCCCCCTGCACCAACGGCTGTCCCCCTGCACCAACGCTGGTGCAGGGGGACAGCCGGTGATCAGGTCACCTGATCACTGCTGGGCAGGGCTCAGCCGGCGAGGGCGGTGAGGGCCATCTGGGCGTACATGGCGACGCCGGCGGGGAACGAGGCCTCGTCGAAGACGACCAGGTTGGAGTGGTTGCCCGGCGCGGTGGCCGGGTCGAGCTCGGGCAGCCGCGCGCCGAGGAACGCCATCGCACCCGGCACCCGCTCCAGCACGTAGGAGAAGTCCTCGGCGCCCATCAGCGGCCACTCCATGACGCTGCTGGCCTCCTCGCCCAGCAGCGCGGCGGCGGTGGCGGTGACCTGCGCGGCGACCTGCGCGTCGTTGACGGTGACCGGGTAGCCCTCGACCCGCTCGAACTCGCCGCGCAGCTCGTGGGCGGCGGCGACGTGCTCGCCCACCCGCTGCACCGAGGCCACCATGTCGGCCCGGCGCTCGGCCGACAGGGTGCGGATCGTGCCGTGCACCAGCGCGGTCTCCGGGATGATGTTGTCGGTCCGGCCGGCCTCCAGGTGGCCGACGGTGACGACGGCGGGGTCGAAGACGTCGACGCGGCGGGTGACCATCGACTGCAGCGCCAGGATGACCTCCGCGGCCACCGGCACCGGGTCGGCGGCCATGTGCGGGGTCGAGGCGTGCCCACCGCGGCCGTGCACGGTGATCCTGAACTGGTCGGCCGAGGCCATCATCGGGCCGGGCCGCACGTTGATCGTGCCGGTCGGGAACATCGTGGTGATGTGCAGCGCGAACGCGCCGCTGACCGGGGCCTCCGGGACGACGTCGAGCAGCCCCTCCTCGAGCATGAACCGGGCGCCGTGGAAGCCCTCCTCGCCGGGCTGGAACATGAACACGACCTGCCCGGCGAGGGAGTCGCGGCGCTCGGCCAGCAGCCGGGCGGCGCCGGCGAGCATCGCCACGTGGGTGTCGTGGCCGCAGGCGTGCATCACGCCGGGCACCTCGGAGGCGAAGTCCAGGCCGGTGTCCTCCTGCACGGGCAGGGCGTCCATGTCCCCGCGCAGCAGGTAGGTGGGGCCGGGCCGGGCGCCGCGCAGCACGCCGACCACCGAGCTGGTGGTCGTGCCGGTGCTGACCTCGATCGGCAGGTCGGCCAGCGCCTCCAGGACCATCGCCTGGGTGGTGGGCAGCTGCAGCCCGATCTCGGGGTGCCGGTGCAGCCGGCGGCGCAGGTCGACGGTGAAGGCCGCGTCGGCGGTGGCGGCGGCGAGCAGGTCAGCGGCAACGGATGCGTCGGCAGGCATGCGGCTCAGTCTGTAGCAGTGCTCACGATCGGGGAAGGGTCACTCGGCCCAGGCAGGGCGGGCGGCGTCCAGCTGCCAGACGAGCACGACGTCCGAGCCGGCGACCGGGGCGTCCAGCTCGACCGAGTCGCCGCGGACGACCACCCGCAGGCCGGGCGGGACGTCGTCGTCCGAGGACCCGACCCACAGCCGGGCGTCGGCTCGGCCCAGGTCGACCCAGCCGCGGGGCCGCAGCAGCGCGTCGTGCGCCGGTTGCGCGGCCGGGTCCGCCGACCGCAGGTAGGTCTGCAGCACGTGCGCGCCGTCGGCACCGGCGACCTCGTCGTGCTCCAGGCCCCGCCCGGCGCGCAGCACCGCGACGTCCCGCGGGCCGAGCACCGCCTCCCGGCCCCAGGCGTGCCGCAGCGAGCCGGCCAGCACGACCGCGACCACGTCGACGGCGGCGTGCGCGTGCCGGCCGTAGCCCACGCCGCCGTCCAGCCGGTCGTCGGCCAGCCGCAGCAGCGGGCCGAGCGAACCGTCGTCGGGGCCGAGCAGCACCCGGGAGTCCAGTCCGGTCATGCGGCCATCGTCCCCGATCGGGGGTGCAGCGCCGCCCGGCCGCCGGGCAGCGCGCCGAGGGCCAGCGCCACCAGCAGGGTCCAGCCCGTGCCCAGCGCCCAGCCGGCGACCACGTCGGAGGGGAAGTGCACGCCCAGCCACAGCCGGGTCAGGCCGACCAGCACGACGAGGATGACGCCGGCGGCGACCCCCGCGCGACGGCCCGCGGAGCCCAACCGCGGCCAGGCCAGCACCAGGGCGACCGCGACCAGGGCGGCGATGCCCGAGGAGTGGCCACTGGGGAAGCTGAGCGACTCCCAGCCCGCGCCGCCCTCGGCGAACTGCGGGCGCGGCCGGTCGGTGGCCTCCTTGAGCAGCGTGGTGAGCGGGGCGACCAGCGCGGCCGAGCCGAGCACGAAGCCCGCGGTCCACCAGGCCCGGCGCAGCACCAGCCAGGCCAGCACCGGCAGGAACACCACCGCCCGGACGGCGGACAGCCCGGGGGCGGTGAGCAGCTGCAGCGCCGTCTCGACCAGCCGGGGCCGGTCGTCGCCGGCATACAGGGCGTCGCTGACCGCGCGGTCGACCCGCAGCAGCGGCTCGAGACCGCCGGTGACCGCCCAGGCGAGCCCGGCGACGACGGCCGCGCAGGCCCCGACGGCCGCCCACACCGGGACGGCGGAGGTACCCGGACGGGCGGTCTGCACGGCTCCACGATCCACGACGCGCGGGCGTCGTGACACGCTGGAGCGGTGGAGGACGCAGCGGCAGCCCGGGGGGCCACGCACCCCTCGGAGGCGACGCTGCGCCGGCTCGAGCGGGCCTCCGGTGCGCTGGCAACGCAGGCCGTCGCCCGGATGGACGAGGAGCTGGGCTGGTTCCGCTCGATGCCGGCGGCCCAGCGCTCGTGGGTCACCCTGGTCGCGCAGGCCGGCATCGCCTCCCTGGTCGAGTGGTGCCGCAACCCCGGCCGGCCCCCGCGGCTGACCGGCGAGGTGTTCGGTGCCGCCCCCCGCGAGCTGATGCACGCCGTGCCGCTCAAGCGGTCGGTCGACCTGATCAAGGTGACCGTCGAGGTGGTCGAGGACAGGGTGGAGCAGGTCGCCGAGCCCGGTGACGCCGAGCGGCTGCGGATCACCGTGCTGCAGTTCAGCCGGGAGATCGCCTTCGCCGCGGCACACGTCTACGCCAGCTTCGCCGAGAACCGGGGCGCCTGGGACGCGCGGCTGGAGGCCCTGGTGGTCGACGCCCTGGTGCGCGGCGACCGCTCCGACGAGCTGCCCGGCCGGGCGGCCGCGCTGGGCTGGACGGAGACCGCGCCGGTCGTCGTCCTGGTCGGCTCGGCGCCGCCGGGGGCGGAGGACTCCCGGGCCGCGGTCCGCCGGGCGGCCCGGTCGCTGGGCTGCGAGGTGCTGGTCGGGGTGCACGCCGACGAGCTGGTCGTCGTCCTGGGTGGCGCGGCCGACCTCGCCGCGGTGACCAGCCGGGTGTGCCGCGAGTTCGGCCCGGGGCCGGTCGTCCTCGGCCCGCGGGTCGACTCCCTGGCGCGCGCCGGGGAGTCGGCGGCCACCGCGCTGGCCGGGCTGCGCGCCGCGGCCGCCTGGCCCGAGGCGCCCCGTCCGGTGGAGTCCGAGGACCTGCTGCCCGAACGGGCCCTGGACGGCGACCCGCTGGCCCGCACGGCACTGGCCGAACGGGTCGCGCTGCCGCTGCAGGGCGCGGGCGGCGAGGTGCTGGAGACGGTGCGCGCGGTGCTCGGCAACGGCGGCAACCTGGAGGCGACCGCCCGCGCGCTGTTCGTGCACACCAACACCGTGCGCTACCGGCTCAAGCGGGCCAGCGAGCTCACCGGCTACTCCGCCACCGACCCCCGCGGGGCCTGGACGCTGCAGGTCGCGCTGGCCCTGGCCCAGCTGGAGGGCGACCGCTCGCTCTGGCACTGAGTTGTGCCCTCCCCCACCGACACGCAGGCCCGCCCCCGCTTGCGCCCCTCCCTCTTGTAGGGATCCTCCAAGACACCGGTGTGATTCTTCGTCGGGCATCCCACCGCTGCCGAGGCCTCGCTGCTGGCACGGTGGACGGGTGCTGGCCGTACTCGCCCCCGGACAGGGTGCTCAGAAGCCCGGGATGCTCACCGACTGGCTCGACCTGCCCGGCGCGGAGGCGTTCTTCCGCTGGGCCGGTGCGATCGCCGACGCCGACCTGCTGACCCTGGGCACCACCGGCGACGCCGAGGCCATCAAGGACACCGCGGTGACGCAGCCGCTGGTCGTCGCGATGAGCCTGTTCATCGCCCGCGAGCTGGGCGGCATGCCCGGCCCGGTGGTGCACTCCCCGCACGCCGGCCGGGACGTCGTCATCACCGGGCACAGCGTGGGCGAGCTGACCGCCGCCGCGCTGGCCGGCGTCCTCTCCGTCGAGGCGGCGATCGCGCTGACCGCGGTCCGCGGCCGGGCGATGGCCCGGTCCTGCGCCCAGACGCCGACCGGCATGTCCGCCGTCCTGGGCGGCGACGAGGCCGAGGTGCTCGCCGCGATCGAGCGGCACGGGCTGGTGCCGGCCAACCGCAACGGCGGCGGCCAGATCGTCGCCGCCGGCTCGCTGGACGGCCTGGCCGCGCTCAAGGCCGACCCGCCGGCGAAGGCCCGGATCATGCCGCTGTCGGTGGCCGGTGCCTTCCACACCCACCACATGGCCAGCGCCCGCGAGGAGCTCGAGGCGCTGGTCGGCGGCCTGCGCCCGGCCGACCCCAGCCGCCTGCTGCTCTCCAACGCCGACGGCGCGGCGGTCGACAGCGGCGCAGAGGTGGTCTCCCGGCTGGTCAGCCAGGTGACCAGCCCGGTCCGCTTCGACGCCTGCCTGGCCACGCTGCGCGACCTGGGCGTCACCGCCGTCCTGGAGCTGCCGCCGGCCGGTGCGCTGGCGGGGCTGGCCAAGCGGGAGTGGAAGGGCGCCGGCATCGAGGTGCTGGCCCTGACCGGCCCGGCCGAGCTCGACCGTGCCCGTGAGCTCATCGCCGCCGAGCGTGGCCGCGCCGAGGCCGAGCACGCCCCCGACTGGCGGGTGGTGGTCTCCCCGGTGCGCGGCACCGTGAGCCCCGCCGAGGTCGCCGAGGGCACCCGCCTGCCGGCCGGGAGCCCGCTGGGCTCCATCCGCAGCCGGCGCGAGGAGGTCAACGTCTCGGCCGGCTACGACGGCGTGCTCGCCGAGTGGCTGGTGCACGAGGGTGACCTGGTCGACGCCGGTGACCCGATCGCCCGTCTCTACCCGGAGGTGTCCCAGTGAGCACGATCAAGCTGCGGGAAGGCGCGCCCGGCGCGCAGATCCTCGGCCTGGGCGCCTACCGCCCGCGCCGTCGGGTCACCAACGACGAGCTCGCCCAGGTGATGGACACCAACGACGAGTGGATCCAGAGCCGGGTCGGCATCGCCGAGCGCCGCTGGGCCTCCGAGGACGAGACCCTGGTCGAGATGGCCGTCGCCGCCGGAGGCAAGGCGCTGGCGGCCAGCGGCCTGGCCCCCGACGAGGTCGACCTGGTCATCCTGGCCAGCGCCAGCCTGCGCGCGCCGATCCCGGGCATCGGCCCGCAGGTGGCGCACCGGCTGGGCATCCCGCGGCCGGGCGCCTTCGACCTGAACGCCGGCTGCGCCGGGTTCTGCTACGCCCTCGGCGTGGCCAACGACGCCATCCGCAGCGGTGAGTCCCGCAACGCGCTGGTGGTCGGGGTCGAGCGGCTGACCGACGTCACCGACCAGACCGACCGCAGCACCGCGGTGATCTTCGCCGACGGGGCGGGCGCCGCGGTCGTCGGCGCCGCCGACGAGCCCGGCATCGGCCCGGTCGCGTGGGGCTCGGACGGCGACCAGTACAGCGCCATCGAGATCGCCGCCGGCCGCTCCACGATGACCATGGCCGGCCAGGCCGTGTACCGCTGGGCGACCACCAAGCTGACCGCCACGCTGGAGGAGGCGATGGCCAAGGCCGGCGTCACCGCCGCCGACATCGACGTCTTCGCCCCGCACCAGGCCAACCTGCGCATCGTCGAGTCGATGACCAAGAAGCTCGGCTTCGGTCCCGACACGGCGATCGCCCGCGACATCGTGCAGTCGGGCAACACCTCGGCGGCCTCCGTCCCGCTGGCGCTGACCGCGCTGATGGAGTCCGGCGAGGCGAAGTCCGGCGACCTGGCCCTGGTGCTCGGCTACGGCGCCGGGCTCACCTTCGCCGGCCAGGTGATCCGCCTGCCCTGAGGGGCACACCGACTGCCGGGACACCCGTCCCGGACGACGACGGCGGACCCGCACCCGGGCCGCCGCCACCAGCCAGAGAGAGGACCCCGCGTGCCCAGCACCGCAGACATCCAGGCCGGTCTCGCCGAGATCCTGGAGGAGGTCGCCGGCGTCACCCCCGCCGACGCCACCCCGGAGAAGTCCTTCACCGAGGACCTCGACGTCGACTCGCTGTCGATGGTCGAGATCGCCACCGCCGTCGAGGACAAGTTCGGCGTCGCGATCCCGGACGACGAGCTCGCCAACATCAAGACCGTCGGCGACGCCATGTCCTACATCGAGAAGAACCAGGGCTGAGGAAGGACCCCTCTTCCCCCACGCCTCGCACGCTCGGCGCGGGCCCCTGAAGAGGGGCCGAACAGCACCTCACCTCGGCCGTCCGGCCAGACAGTCCCAGGAAGGAACGTCCCATGAGCACGCCCACAGCCGACGTCGTCGTCACCGGGCTCGGCGCCACCACGCCCCTCGGTGGTGACGTGGCCTCCACCTGGGAGGCACTGCTGGCCGGCCGGTCCGGGGTGAGCCGCATCACCGACGACTGGGTCAAGGAGTTCCCCGCCCAGCTCGTCGCCCGGCTCACCAGCGAGCCGGCCGACACCCTCGACCGGGTGCGCACCCGCCGGCTGGACCGCAGCCAGCAGGTCGCCGTGGTCGCCGCCGAGGAGGCCTGGCGCGACGCCGCCGGCGCCGACTCCGGGGTCGCCCCGGAGCGGATCGCCGTCGTCTTCGGCACCGGCATCGGCGGCGCGCTGACCCTGCTCGGCCAGGACGACGTCCTGGAGGAGAAGGGCCCCAAGCGGGTCTCCCCCTTCACCATCCCGATGCTCATGCCCAACGGCCCGGCCGCCGCGGTCGGGCTGGCCGTCGGCGCCCGCGCCGGCGTGCACGCCCCGGTCAGCGCCTGCGCCTCCGGCGCCGAGGCGATCCGCTGGGGCCTGGACCTGCTCCGCCTGGGCCGCGCCGACATGGTCGTGGTCGGTGGCACCGAGGCCTGCGTGCACCCGCTGCCGATGGCCGGGTTCGCTGCGATGCGCGCGATGAGCACCCGCAACGACGAGCCCGAGCGCGCCTCCCGCCCCTTCGACAAGGGCCGCGACGGCTTCGTGCTCGGCGAGGGCGCCGCGGCGCTGGTGCTGGAGCGCGCCGACGCCGCCCAGGCCCGCGGCGCGAAGGTCTACGCCCGCCTGGCCGGAGCCGGCGGCACCGCCGACGGCCACGACCTGGTCGCCCCGCACCCCGAGGGCGAGGGCGCGGCCCGCGCGATCGGTGCCGCCATCCGCGACGCCGGGCTCACCGCCGCCGACATCGGCCACGTGAACGCGCACGCCACCTCGACGCCGCTGGGCGACACCGCCGAGGCCACCGCCATCCGCGACGCGATCGGCGACCACACGCTGGTCACCGCCACCAAGAGCCAGACCGGTCACCTGCTGGGTGCCGCCGGCGCGCTGGAGTCGGTGTTCACCATCCTGGCGCTGCGCGACCAGCTGGTCCCGGCGACCGCCAACCTCGAGGACGTCGACGACAACCCCGCCGTCCAGGCCCTGGACATCGTCCGCCACGAGCCGCGGAAGGCGACCTTCTCGGCCGCGCTGAACGACTCGTTCGGCTTCGGCGGTCACAACATGGCGCTGGTCTTCACCACGGTCTGAACAAGGACCCCCTTGCCCCCCACCACTCGCCAGCTCGCGGCGGGCCCCTGCAAGGGGGCCACGCACGCCTCTCACGCTCTGAGGAGCTGCTCATGACCACGGTGCACGCCGCCCCGCCGACTGCCCCGACCGTCGACCCGCGGGACCCCGCGGACCGGCTGGCCCGCTTCTTCGACCCGGGCTCGATGCAGACGCTGGCGGCCCGGGACACCTCCGGGGTGCTGGCCGCCCGCGGCACGGTGGCCGGCTCCCCCACGATCGCCTACTGCACCGACGCCACGATCATGGGCGGCGCGATGGGCGTCGACGGCTGCCGGCACATCGTCGACGCCATCGACACGGCGCTGCGCGAGCGGGTGCCGGTCGTCGGCATCTGGCACTCCGGTGGCGCGCGGCTGGCCGAGGGCGTCACCGCCCTGCACGCGGTCGGTGAGGTGTTCGCCGCCATGGTGCGGGCCTCGGGGCGGGTGCCGCAGGTCTCGGTGGTGCTCGGTGCGGCCGCCGGTGGCGCCGCCTACGGGCCCGCGCTCACCGACCTGGTGATCATGGGCCCGGCCGGCCGGGTCTTCGTCACCGGCCCGGACGTCGTCCGGTCGGTGACCGGTGAGGTCGTCGACCAGGAGCAGCTCGGTGGCCCGGACACCCACGGCCGGCGCTCCGGCGTCGTGCACGTGGTCACCGACACCGAGGACGAGGCCCTGACGACGGCGCGCCAGGCGGTCGACCTGCTGGCCGCCCAGGGCACCTTCGCCCCGGCAGCCGACGAGCCGGCCGTCGACCTGATGGCGCTGCTGCCCGAGCAGCGCAACCGGGCCTACGACGTGAAGCCGGTGGTCGCCTCGCTGCTGGACGGGCCGGGGCTGGAGCTGCACCCCCGCTTCGCCCCCAACGTGGTGACCACCCTCGGCCGGCTCGCCGGGCGCACCGTCGGGGTGATCGCCAACAACCCGCTGCGGCTGGGTGGCTGCCTGGACTCCGCGTCGGCGGAGAAGGCGGCCCGGTTCGTGCGGATGTGCGACGCCTTCGGGGTGCCGCTGGTCGTGCTGGTCGACGTCCCCGGCTACCTGCCCGGCGTCGGCCAGGAGTGGGACGGCGTGGTGCGGCGGGGGGCGAAGCTGCTGCACGCCTTCGCCGAGGCGGTGGTGCCGCGCGTGACGCTGGTGACCCGCAAGTCCTACGGCGGTGCCTACATCGCGATGAACGCCCGCTCACTGGGCGCCACCGCCGTGTTCGCCTGGCCGGGTGCCGAGGTCGCGGTCATGGGTGCGAAGGCCGCGGTCGGCATCCTGCACCGCAAGAAGCTCGCCGCCGCCCCGCCCGGGGAGCGCGAGGCGCTGCACGCCCAGCTGGCCGCCGAGCACGAGCTGATCGCCGGCGGGGTCAACCGGGCCCGGGAGATCGGCGTGGTCGACGAGGTCGTCGACCCGGCGCAGACCAAGCGCCGGCTGGTGGCCGCCCTGGCCGAGGCGCCGTCCGGCCGCGGGGCGCACGGCAACATCCCGCTGTAGGCGGACGACGGCAACGGCCCGGCCCCCTCCGCGGAGGGGGCCGGGCCGTTGCCGTGTGCAGAGTCCCCGGCAGCGCGGGGGTCCGGCGGCCCCGTCCAGAGGCTCGCCACGAGCGTGCGAGTGGCGAGGAGGACGGGGTCCTTCCTCAGACGACCTGGTGCAGCCAGGTGACGGGGGTGGCGTCGCCGGCGTGGCGGTAGGCCTCGAGGTCGGCGTCCCAGGCGGCGCCGAGCAGCTGGTCGACCCCGTGCCGGAAGGCCTCGACCGAGCTGGCGGTGGCCGCGAGGTGGCGCAGCTGCTGCTCGGTGATGATCAGGTCGCCGTTGGCGCTGACCGGAGAGCGGTGCACGCCGTGGCCGGGCACGTAGGACATGCGCTCGCCGTCGTTGCCGTGGCTGGCCTCTTCGGTGACCTCGAAGCGCAGCATCGGCCACTGCTTCAGGGCAGCCACCAGCTTGGCCCCGGTGCCGGGCGCGCCCGTCCAGGCGACCTCGGCACGGTAGGACCCGTGCGTCACGGGCTGCTCGGCCCACGACAATGACACCGGCGCGCCGACGACGCGCTCGAGCGCCCACTCGACATGCTGGCAGAGCGCCTTCGGGCACGCATGCACGAAGACGACACCCTGGGTTGACCGTCGCTGCACGGCGCACCTCCATCGACTCGACTGGTTCGTCTTCCCCAACGGACCTGTCGCGCGATGCTGCGGTCGTACCTCGGCGGCTCTCAGAGCAACCGAGCAAGAGTTTGCCGGATCGTGACCCGATCGCGCCAGCCCGAGCCGGTGCAGATGAGACGGATGTGACGGGATGCGTCCAGTGGGACGGATGATCTAGCAGGTCAGGGCCTCGATCACCGCGACACGTGGACGAACCTGACGAGAACTGTCCACCTGTCGCCCGGATGCCCGCTCCGCCGCGCGGTGAGAGGCTCCCGCCCATGCGACGTCCTCGTGGCCGGCTGGTCGGCGTGCTGACCCTAGCGTGCCTGACCACCCTGTCGACCGGTTGCGGCACCGCGGACGACACGGCCGCACCCGCCCCGGTCGAGGGGCTGAACCACCTGAGCCGGCCCGACCTCACACCCCCGGACCTGGACGTCACCTGGTCGGGGCCGCCCCGCACGCCGGACGGCACGGTGGTCGCCCTCGGGCCCAAGGGCGAGGACGCACCGCTCACCGGCGCGCTCCTCGTCGACGACGCCGGCGAGCCGGTCTGGGTGCACCCGACAGCCGACCGCGTCTACGACGTCCGGGTGCAGGAGCTCGACGGCGAGCCGGTGCTGACCTGGTGGGAGGGCACCAGCCCGGCGGTCGGCCTGGGCGCCGGGGAGTTCGTCGTCGTCGACAGCTCCTACCGGGAGGTCGCCACGGTGACCACCGGCGGGGACGTCGACCCGGGGCAGGCCGACTTCCACGAGGGCCGGCTCACCGCGCGCAGCACCGCGCTGATCACCGCCTACGTCAAGGAGCCGGCCGACCTGACGCCGGTCGGCGGGCCCGAGGACGGGTGGGTCTGGGACGGCGTCGTCCAGGAGGTGGACGTCGAGACCGGTGCGGTGCTGTTCTCCTGGCGCTCGCTGGACCACGTGCCACTGGAGGAGACCAAGAGCGAGCTCCCGGAAGGCGGCGGCACCGAGGAGGAGCCTTTCGACTGGTTCCACGTCAACTCGATCGCCGAGGACGCCGACGGCTCGCTGCTGGTCTCGGCGCGCAACACCTGGGCGGTCTACGACGTCGACCGCACGACCGGCGAGGTCCTGTGGACCCTCGGCGGCGAGGCGAGCGACTACGCGCTGGGCGAGGGCGTGGAGTTCGCCTGGCAGCACGACGCGCAGCGGCAGGCCGACGGCACGCTGACGCTGTTCGACAACCAGTCCGAGCCCGACGTCGGTCCGACGTCCCGCGGGCTGCGTATCGCGCTGGACGAGGCCACCCGGACGGCCACGGTGGTGACCGAGTACCTGCCCCCGGACCCCGACCGGCTGGCCGGCAGCCAGGGCAACCTCGAGCAGCTGCCGGACGGCAACGTGCTGATCGGCTGGGGGTCGCGGCCGTTCTACTCGGAGTTCACCGCCGACGGCACGCTGCTCTACGACGTGGCCCTGGGCAGCGGCGACAACTACCGCGCCTTCCGGGCACCGTGGACCGGCACCCCGGCCGACCCGCCGGACGCCGTCCTCGCCGACGGTGCGGTGCACGCCAGCTGGAACGGGGCGACCGAGGTGGCGTCCTGGCGGCTGGTCAGCGGGGACGACGAAGCGACCGCGACGGCCGGGCAGCCCGTCGCCCGGGGCGGCTTCGAGACGCAGCTGCCGGTGGACGGCGACCCGGCGTACCTGGCCGTGGAGGCCCTGGACGCCGACGGCGCCGTGCTGGGCAGCACCGTGCTGACCGGCTGAGGGCGACCGCTAGCGTGATCACCCTGGGGCGGTAGCTCAGCCGGTCAGAGCATGGGACTCATAATCCCTGGGTCGTGGGTTCGAGCCCCACCCGCCCCACCGATATAAGTGCAGGTCAGGGGGTCGATTCTTGATCGTCGATCTTGACGACCGGGTCCCGTGCCCACACGGTGCCCACACTACGCACCGTGACGTCTCGTGACTGACGCCTGGTGGGCCGCGTCCATGCGATCGGCAAGCGCGCCGAGGTCGTCATCAAAGAGCCCGGAGTAGACGTCGAGCGTCATCGCTGCGGAGGCGTGACCGAGCATCCGCTGGACCGCCTTGACGTTCGCGCCGCTGGCCACCAGCAGGCTGGCGGCGGTGTGCCGGAGGTCGTGCGGGCTGAGGTCCTCGAGCCCGGCGGCCGTGGCCGCCGGGTCGAAGAACCGCCGCCGAAAGTTGCCCGAGCGCAGCACCGCGCCGCCCGGCGAGGTCAGGACGAGGTCGTCCGGGCCCTTGCCCTGACAGCGGCGGGAGAGGGGCTCGACGAGGATGCTCGGGATCGGCACGGTGCGCTGCTGGTGCGTCTTGGACGCTCCGTACTCGACGGTGCCGCCGACCTCCGTGGCGCTTTCGGCGACGGTGAGCCGCTTGCGGAGGAAATCGATCCGGCGGACCCGTAGGGCGGCCATCTCGCCGAACCGTAGGCCGGTGTACGCCAGCAAGCGGACGACGTCGCCGTACTCCCCCGCTGCGTCCGCCAGTCGCTCCACCTCCATGCGGGTGAGGAACCGGGGATCGGCGCGTCGGGCCCTGGGCAGCGGCACGCCGGATGCCGGGTTGCGCGGGATGCGCCCGTCGCGGACGGCGAGGGTCAGGACGAGTGCGAGGACCCGGTGCGCCTGCCGCACCGTCGCCGGCGCGAGGCCGCCGGCGACGAGTTGGGCCACCCACGCGGCGACCTCGGCATGGGTGACGTCGGCCAGCCGGTGCCGACCCCAGCGCGGCAGGATCTGGACGCGCAGCAGCGATCGGTAGCGGTAGAGCGTGCTGGGCTTCAGCCCGGTCTGGGCGGCGAGCCACTGCTCTGCCCAGACATCGACGGTGACCCGCCCACGCTCCGGCGCCGTCCAGGTCTGCGTGACGATCGCCGACGTCTGCTCGTCGAGCCATCGTTGGGCGTCGACCTTGCGCACGAATCGCTTCTCGTGCTGCCGCCCGCGAGCATCGCGGTACCGCGACCGGTACCGCTTGCTGCCGTCGCTGAGCACGTCCACGGTGATGCTGCCGGCCATCAGATGACCGTGCCCACGACGGCTCCCCGGGTCAACGCCGTCTCGAGTCTCTGGGGAGGCCGGCACGCCTGTGGACGACGCTCGCTCATCGACGGTCGAGGGCCTGGGCGTGCTGTTGCGCGATCCAGGCGTGGAGGTCGTCGGTGCGGTACAGGACGCGGCGGCCAAGGCGGAAGCTGCGTGGGCCGGTGCCGAGGTGGCGCCAGTACCGCAGGGTGGCGACCGGCGCGCGAAGGAGGTCGGCCGCTTCGGTGATGGTGAGCAGCTCGGGTTCGCGGCCGGCGGGATGGTCGGTCATGGTCGGCTCCGGTCGTGGTCGGATGGGCTGGGCCCCGTCACCTGTAGAAGGCGCCAAACGAAGCCCATTAGTGACAGCCGACCGCAAGATCCTGCCGGGATTCTCCAGTTGGCCTGCAGTTCTCTGAGGCGCGGCTCACCGCCCGATGCCGGGTGCTGCGCCGCCCCGGGTGAGAGAGGGGCCGCGGCGCTCGGACTCCGGCCGCGGTACGCCGGGGTCGAGCGGGCGGGGCTGGGCGTAGCGGGCGGCTTCGGTGGCGGCGAGCTGCGCGGCGTGGCCGGGGCCCAGGTCGGCGCGGTCGCGACCGAACACCGCTATCCACTGCTGCCACGCCTCGCCCAGGTCGGCGGCCACCAGATGCGCGGTGTTCGCGGTGCGGCCGCGCGTCATGCCGACGTAGGCCGACGCGGCGCCGGTGTGCTCGCCGATCACCACGTGCGCCGAAGTGACGGTGTCGCCCTGCACTCCGTGCGCGGTGCTGGCGTAGGCCAACTCGACGTGGGCGGTGACGTAGCCGGCGGGCAGTACCCGCTCCCCCACTCCCGCCGGGGTGACACCCGGGGTGACATCGGCCGGGATCGCGCGGGTCGGGGTGACGTCGGCCGGTACGACGGCCAGCGCCCCGGAGGAGCCGACGGCGGTGACGGTCCAGATGTCCCGGTTGGCCACGCCCAGTGCTCGGTCGTTGCGGCGGGTGGCGATCCGGTCCCCGGCGCCGATCCGCTGCCCCGCCCCGGTGACCGCGACCCGGACGTCATCGACGAGCCCGTCGGCGACTCGCCTCTCCCGGATCGCGGCACCCAGCTCGGCGGCCTGCTCGCGGGTGTCCACCACGATCGCTGTCTGCTCGCCCCGGCGGTGAAGCTGTGCGGCCAGGGTGGCCAGTGCTTCCCGCAGCGCAGCGGCGTCGGCGTGCAGGCGGACCTGGCCGCGGGCGGCCAGCGCGTCGAACACCCCGCCAAGATCCGCGCCGTCGCGCATGGCCAGGGTGAGGTCGGCGTACTCAGTGTCGGGCACCGTCTGCCCGGCCTGGTCGGTGCGGGTGAAGCGGTGCACCCTCTCGAGGGTCGTGTGCGCGGCCGGGTCGACCCGGCGCACGGCGAGGTCCAGTACCCCGCCGCGGCCGACGGCGGCGAGCTGGTGACGATCACCGAGCAGCGCTACCCCGACGTCGTGCTCGTCGGCGACGACCAGCAGGGCGCGGGCGGTGTCCTGGTCGAGCATCCCGGCCTCGTCGATGACAAGCAGGTCCCCCAGAGCGAGGCGGGCTGCGAACCCCGGACCGGCGTAGGGGACGCCGCTGACCGGGTCGGCTTGGCCAAGGGTGAGCCGGGTCCAGGCGCCGTCGTCGGTCCAGCGCCAGCCGTGCTGGAAGGCCAGCCAGGCCGCCGACCCGGCGGTGGCGCCGATCTCCGCGGCGGCGACCCCGGCCGCCTTCAAGGTCGGGGTGACCACCACCAGCCGCCGCCCCTGCTCCTCCAGCAGTCGACCGGCCGCAGTCAGGGTGGTGGTCTTGCCCACGCCGGCCGCGCCCTCCACCACCACCAGCGGCCGGTTCCCGGCGAGCGCGGCCGCGGCCGCGGCCTGCCCGGGGTCCAGCAGTTCCAGGCCGGCCACCCGGTCCGTTCGGAGGTCGGCATGTGCACCGTGGTGGGTGCCGCGGGCGGCGAGGCGGGCGGCCAGGTCGGCCTCGACCTCGAGCACCGCCGGAGACGTCCAGGCCCGGACGTGCTCGGGCACCCCATCGCGCGCCAGCAGCGGACGGCAGCGGGCCAGGGCGCGGGCGGTGAGATCCTCGGCCAACTCCCCACGCACCGCGGTGTCAGCGACAATCCCCGCAGCGGCGATGAGCTGTTCGGCCTCGCCGCGCAGATCGGCGGCGTTCCACGCCGAGCGGCCGGCGGCCAGCCGGGTGAGCATCTGGTCGGCGGCGCGGTCGCGGTCCAGGACGCCGATCGGGGTGGGGCTCAGCTGGACCGGTCGGTCGGGGTCGCGGTAGCCGAGGGCGGCCAGTTCGTCCCGCCACCGCGCGGTGAGGTCGGCCCCCGAACGCGGGGTGACCTTGTCGGGGCGGCCGTCGGCCCATGCGCGGGCGTCCCACGCTCGCCGCAGCGCCGGGCCCGGGGATTCGCCGGGGTGCGCGGCGGTCCAGTCGCGTTCGTAGCGATCGAGATTGCGCCCGATCTGCGCCGCCCGGGCGCTGAACGGACCGATGTGCTCGGCGAGCTCCAGTATTTCTCCAGTCGCAGCCAGGGTGTAGCCGTGGGCGGCCAGTGCGGCGCGGAACTGCGGGTCGCAAGCGACCGCGGCGTGCCCGATGCCGTTGATGGCGGCGAGGAAGTCGCGGACGCCGACGGTGTGCAGCCCGCGCCATTGGTCGGCGGCGAACACCCGGGCGTTGAGTTGCAGGTGCAGATGCCGGTGCGGGTCTCCGGCGCGGGAGGTGTAGTGCCGCACCGTCACCGCCTCCAGCACCTCGAGCGGCACCTGCACCTGCCCGCCGCGCGGGCCAATCCGGGTGGTCGCGTGGGCGGGGATCCAGCGGATGATCTCGGCCGCGGCGCGGTCCTGGGCGGCGTCGTAGGCGGCGGCGACGTCCTCATGCAGAGCCGCGGCCAGTGACCAGGACTTCGGGCCGTTGACCACCACCTCGACGAACCGCACCGCCCGCTCGTCGGTCCGTAGCCGCCCCCGTGGGTCGCCGGTGTCCGGGTCCCGGCCGGCCACCCAGCTCTCGTAGGTCTCCCCCGTCAACGGCGCACGCTCCTCCACCCGCCCGGCGGTGGCCGTGAAGCGGCGGGCCAGGCCGGTGCCCTCGGCCAGGTAGTAGTCATCAGCGCGGCCGCGGTCGGCCTCGAGGTACTGCCGGGCGGCCGCTGGCGGACCGGCGTAGATCTTCATTCCACCATGCATTTCCAACGCCATTCGACAATGACCAACATGTCACCCCAAGAAGCGACGATGGGCCCCGCGAAGCGGGGCCCGGACTACCTCATTGGTAGCATGCGTGCCGTTCTGCAGTAAAGGCCTGACTGTTGGCTATAAACGTTGATAGCTAATGGTTACGCGCAATCGCAGACATCTGTTCAAACGCCTTTAACAGCCGTCGATGATCATAAACAGGATGACGACTCGCCGGTTCCTCGCGACGATGACGTCCCGCTGTGCCGGTGGCACTCACGGGCCCTCCGTTCTTCCGCACAGGCGGTGGGGTGTTGGGTGCCGCAGCGGACGGGCGACGCAGCTCTCTCGGCCATGAGGAGTCTGATGAGGCTGTCCCGGTTGTCCCACAGCTGCGGGACAGGTCACCGGGCGGGTCTTACGGGATGCCGCCCCGGGGACTCATTCCAAGCTGTGCGACGTTCCCGGTCGACGTTCCCGCTGCGAGACCGCGTTCGGGGCGGCGGTTGCTGACTCGAGGGGCCCTGCAGGCCGGTCGGGTTTCGGGATGCCTGCTTGGACGGGCCGGGTCTCGAGGGTGTGAGCCAGGCCGGCCACATGCGGTCGGTAAGGGATGACGCTTGTTGCGACTCGGGCGGCAGGAGCAGACGGGCGGCGTCCAGCATCTCCGAGGCGGGGGCCGGTGCCATCCGGTTGAGCCGCGCTACCTCTCGTGCGGCTTCAAGGTTGAGCGTCGAGGCGGTGCATGCTTCCGCGGCGCGTGTTTCCACTGCCTCAGCGTTGATGATTACCTGCTCCAGTGCCGCCCGGTCCATCCCGGGGCGCTGCTCGGGGTGGGATCGACGCGTTCGGGCGGCCCGGCGGTGCGATCAGGGCGAGGAGGTCGATGCTGGCTGTGGCCAAGCGCTGGCCGTATGGCCAGATGGCCCGGAGCTGGCGGGTGAGGTCGACGCCACGGACAGGGACCTGGACGAGCCGGCCGGCGGCGACGTCATCGCGGACAGCCAGATCGCTGAGCACGGCCGGGCCGGCGCCGGCGGCGACCGCGGACCGCACGCTGCTGCTGGTCGACAGCTCTAGCAGCGGTACGGCTAGGGGTGCGAACGCGGCGAGGGCGAGCTCGAGTGAGGTGCGGGTGCCGGAGGCGGCTTCGCGCTGGACCAGGCGGGTGGCGGCGAGCTCGGCAGCCTCGACAGGCTTGCGACGCCGGGCCCACGGGTGGGCGCGGGAGACCACGACGACCAGCCGGTCCCGGGCGACGACCCGTCCGGTCAGGCCGGCGGGCAGGTCGGGGCCCTCGACGAAGCCCAGGTCGGCCCGCTGAGCCAGAACGGCGGCGGCGACCTGCGCGCTGTTGCCGGCGTCCAGGCTCACCGCGGTGTCGGGGTGGTCGGCGGCCAGGCGGACCAGCCAGCCGGGGAGCAGATGCTCGGCGACTGTCTGGCTGGCCGCGACGCGAAGCCGCCCTGTCCGGTCGGCGCGCAGGGTGTCGATGCCGGTATCGAGGACCTGCGCGGCCTGCAGCACCGTGCGAGCCCAGTCGGCCAGAAGCGCGCCGGCCGGGGTCAGGCTCGACCCGCGGGCGCTTCGGGTCAGCAGCGGAAAGCCGACCAGGCGCTCCATCGCCTTCACCCGGGCGCTCACCGCAGGCTGGCTGATTCCGTGTCGTGCGGCGCCCTGTCCGAGGCTGCCGCCGTCGGCGACCTCGAGCAGCAACTGCAGCGAGTCGAGATCCGGAACATGGCGCAGCCGCATCGGCTAATGCTATGGCAACCCATCGGCATCGTTGATGGGTGCATCAGGGCGTCGGGGCTACCGGCCGTCTCGCTCCCGCGTGATCGTGGAGTCCGACCACCTGTAGGAGGTGCCATGAACACGCTGCTCCACGCCGTCCGCCACGGCTCGCGCTCGCCGAGCCGCTGCCGGCCCAGCTGCCCGCCGGTGCCGCCGCCCGGCGCCTCGTCCCCGCTGCCGGGGCTGCTGATGGTTGCGGCGGCGACCGGGGTCGCGTTCGGCGTGTCCCAGCTGCTGCCCGCAGTGAACCCCTCCACGGTGGCCGTCGCGCTCGGCGCCCTCGTGGCGAACCTGGGCCTGCACCGTCCGGTACTGCACGTCGGCACGCACGTCGCCTCGCACCGCCTGCTCCGGATCGCGGTCGTACTGCTTGGGCTGCAGCTGGGTCTGACGCAGCTGCTGCACCTGGGGGTCGGGGGCGCGGTCGTCGTCGTGGTCACCGTCACCGTGACGTTCGCCGGCACCCGGCTGCTGGGCCATCTGCTCGGCGTCCCCCCGGCCCGCTCGCTGCTGATCGCCACCGGCTTCTCGATCTGCGGGGCCTCGGCGGTCGCCGCGATGGAGGAGACCGCGGGCGGCGACGACGACGACACCGCCGTTGCGGTCGCCCTGGTCACGCTGTGCGGGAGCCTGGCGATCCTGCTGCTGCCGCTGCTGCGCGACCCGCTGGGCCTGGACCCGGTGGCGTTCGGCAGCTGGGTCGGCGCCAGCGTGCACGACGTCGGGCAGACCGTCGCCACCGCCAACCGGGTCCCCGGCGCGCTCACCACCGCCGTGGTGGTCAAGCTCAGCCGTGTCGTGCTGCTCGCTCCGCTGGTCGCCGGGATGAGCCTGGCTCGCCGTCGCGCCGCTGTCAGGGCCTCGACCAGCGGGACGGCCCGCGCCACGGCCGACCGGCGGCGCCCGCCGCTGCTTCCGCTGTTCGTCGCCGGCTTCCTCGGCGCGATCGCGCTGGCCAGCACCGGCCTGCTGCCCGCACCTGTGCTGGACGCAGCCAAGACCGTCCAGGGCGTGCTGCTCGCCGCCGCCCTCGTCGGCCTCGGCACCGGCATTCACCTGCCGACCCTCCGCCGCACCGGCGGACGGGCCCTGCTCCTCGGGCTGCTGTCCTGGCTCCTCGTCGGCACTGTCGCCTACGTCGGCGTCCGTCTGCTAGGCCGCTGAACCCTGTGTCCTCACCCCCCAGCTGCGGGAGGCGGCTTCACCCGTGTCTGCCGGGGCGGGGACACGCAATCGACCCTGACCGTTCCCGCTGAGGGATGGTCTAGCGGTAGTCGTCCGGTGACATGAACGTGGAGATGTCCGAACTGGGCACGCAAGGCTTCGCCAGTCGTACGGCAAGCTCCATCTCAGTCAGCTGCCGGGAATCCGGCGCTACGTAGTTCAGATCCTGCCAGCCGCAGCGCATGCAGGAACCGGTCACCATCCGGTAGGAGCCGCAGCTCTCGCACCTGTTCCTCGCGCCGGTCCCAGCGCGCAGACATACCGCGGTCATCATCGACAGGAAGTGGCTCACGGCCGCGACACCGATGTGCGCGTCGTAGGCGATCGCGTTCTTCGCGTGCGTCAGCCAGTTGACGTAGTCCCACGTCTCGCGCGTCAGCTTGATGGCATAGGACCGCAGTTGCTTGCTGGAAGGTCCCTCGGCCAGGTGCGCGACCAGCAGGTTGGTCCAGCCCACCACGTCAGCTGCCTTGGGGCCGACGTCGCCTTCTGGCACCAGTGCGTCATCGGCAACCTCGTCGGCGTAGGTGACCATCGCCTCGCGTAGTCGCACCCCGAGGGCTTGAAAGTCCTCGGCTTCGCGGCCGCTGTCGAGGGACTCGATTGCCTGTTCCCACAGGCGCCAGGCTCGCGGAAGCAGTCCCGCGGCCTCCTCGGTGATTGGGACCTCCTCGCGGCTGGCGATGCGCACCATGAGCCCGACGTGGAAGGTCAGCGCGACGTCCCGGCTTTTGAAGTCGTCCTGCGAGTAGTAGTTCAGCGAGTTGCTGATTGCCCACCAGTGGCTGCCCTTGCAGTGCACGTCCCAGATGTCGTGCAGCACCGAGCCAACCCGCTCGACCGCGACCTTCTCCAGGTGCACCACCGGGTCGTCGGCCATCTGAGCCGCGAAGTAGTCGAGGACCTGTTCCCGCTCGAGGTCCGAAGCCTTCACAGTCGGCTTCCCTGCTCCCCCTTGATCACCTCCCTAGTCTGACTCGACAGGGAGTGATCTTGGTAGTGAGACGCCGTCGCGTGACGCGTCGCCGGCCAAGGCCGCCTCCTCGACTACCGGGAAGCGGCGGGTCCGGCATCACCACCGGGTCTCTTGCGGCCCTCTTGCGTCAAGGCGTAGATCACGGCGTCGGTCAACGCGAGGTAGTCCAGGGCCCGGGGCTCGTCCAGTTCGGCCTCGTGCCCGTGTGCCGCGAGGTTGCGCAGCACCGCGATGCCCTCGATAGCCCTGACCGTCTCCGGCTGTACCAGGCCTGCCTCCTGCGCGCGGCGGGCAAGCTGCATCGCGCTACCTCGGCCGGGGTCAAGATCGGCGTCGAGGAGCAGCTGCCGCAACTGCGCCTCCACGCGGGCGAATGCCTGCACTACGGCCGCGGCCGGCGCGATACGGGCAACCTCGGCCAGCTGCTCGCTCGGCCGAGCACCGTCGAGTCGTGGAATTTCCGGCAGGCCAGGCTCGCCGAGTTCCGCTTCGACCTCGGCGATCTCGCGGTCCCACACCAGCTCCACCGGTCCGGCTTTGAGGCTCGTGAAGGGCCGGGTAAGCAGAGCGGCGAGCTGGCGTCGAAAGAGCACCGCCACAACGAGAACAACGACAGGCCACGCTAAAGAGCCGACGAGGGCCGCGAGCAACTCGAAGCCGGACACGGTCACACGCTAGTGGTCGGCTCCCGCTGGCCGATCCGCGCACGGGCATCATGGCCAGGCAGCGTCAGGCGGCCGCGGAGGTCAACGACAGAAGGACGACCATGAGCATTGCGGACCGACTTGAGGACGCGGATGTGCTTTGGACGCGCGGTCGCCGCGAGGGTGCACTGCTTAACCTCCTAATCGCCGTGACCGCCGCAGCTCGCAACGAGCGTCCCGACATGAAGGACGGCGACGCCTTCCGCACCTTCATCGCCGACCGGCACAGTTGGTCCATCGCGATCGAGCACCGAGGCCAGCTGGTCAGCCTTGAACAGCTGATGTGGAAGTGGCTGCGATGCGAGCTGGCACACCGGGCCTCGCTTCCAGAAGACGTTCAGCTCTACGTCATGGACGACGATCCTGATGGCCTACGCATCCAGGCCGGCGGTGCACCGGACTACTGCGTGCGGCTGTCTGACGGGTGGTATTGGTGGCTCCGGCGCCACCTTGAGGCACTACCGGCAGCGGCGCTAACCTGATCGGCCAGCTGGCCGTACGCGACAGCTCATCAGTCTGGGGCCCTTCTGTCCAGGACGACGATCACCCGTCGGGACGACGGTCCCCTTGGAGTGAGCTTCCGGCCCACGGGACCACCCACTGACCGACGCCCGCCGTCCACACTCCCCTGCGCTTCCCACAACCCGCCCGGTCCGGCTGCCGCGGGTCGAGGGAAGGGTCGGCCGCAGGCCGATCCCGAAGGGACGCGAAGCGCCCTTCCCGCGACCGAGGCAGCTGGCACGCTGATCGGGTGGGACGCGCGTCGCCGATACCGCGGGCGTGCTGCCGACGTGGGAGCCGGATTCCTCGCGCATGCCCGGGCCCCGGTCTTTCGCCGGTCGTCCAGAATGCTGCTCGTGCAGCAGCTGAGGGAGCCGATCCAGCCTGGCGCCTGGCATCACAGAGGTGAAGTCGAGCGGGCCCGCCTGGCAGCCGGTTGACCGCCCAGGCATTCGTCGATGAGTCGGCCCGTGGGTCCAACTACCACGTGTGCGTCGCGGTCGTCGCGGACGGAGACGTAGACGCGCTACGCCGGCTCGTTCGGTCGTTCTGCATGCCCGGGCAGCGGCGGTGGCACTTTGTGACCGAGCGCGACAGCCGCCGCCGGCAGATTCTCGACGCAGTTGTAGGCAGCAGCCAACTGTCGGCGCTGGCCTTCTACGGCAAGGGCCGCGATACCGACGTCCGCGCCGAAAGCTTCCGTCGCATGGTCGACCCGCTTCTCGACCGCGGGGTGCAGCGACTGATCATCGAGTCGCGCCAAGGGCGCGATCAGCGCGACCGTCAGGTGCTCGTCGAGGAACTCCGCCGCCTCGCCCGACCCCAACCGTTTCGCTACGTGCACCTGCCGCCGCACGGCGACCCGCTTCTGTGGGTCGCCGACGCCTTGGCCTGGAGCCATTCCGCCGGAGGTGCCTGGCGAGCGCGCATCGCGGACATCACCGCCGCCGAGGACGTGTCGGCGCTGTAGACAGCGCGAAGCCCGGCCGCTCACCGTCCGGAGAGGAGCCGGGCTCACTTCCTGAAGCTCAGCGCGACAGGCAAGGCTCAGTGTAGGCGTATCCCCGACGGGCGCCAAGCCCCGCAGGCAGCACACCGCCGGAGCGACCCGACCGCTCCAGCCGGGATGCGTGAGCCGGGTACCTCTGCCTGGTATGCGTACCCGCCGTGCCCACACCGTGCCCACACGGTGCCCACAAAAGGGCCGTTTCGGACCATCGACGGCCATCGGCCGCCAACCATGAAACCGCAGCTCAGAACGCAAATCACCGATGATCATGCAGGTCGGCGAAGGGCCCTGAGATACCTCATAATCCCTGGGTCGTGGGTTCGAGCCCCACCCGCCCCACCACTGAAACCTAGAAGGTGGCGAGTGTGCACCGACACTGCACCTCACAGGAAGCAATTGCCCCAGTGCCGATGAACGATGCGGTCGACTTTCGGACTTGCGATTGCTTGATTACCCCGTTCCGGAAGACCTTGACCTAAGTGGCTAAGAAGATGCGTACAGCAGGTGCATAGTGGAGAGTCATCGCACGGGCGCGAAGAGATTGATCGGCGCGGCACCAATGGGGCCATTGGGTCGGAAGACGACACAAGAGGTGCGTGACGCCACGGGGGCCCGCGCGACGGAGGAAGACGACACGCAGAAGTGGGGTTGCACACCTGTGGGGGGCTAGCCCTAGCCTTCGCCTCATGGACATTTCCGAGCTTGCTACCGCGCTTGCGCCGGTCGTCATGCAGATCCTCTTTGAGCTGTGGAGGATGCGTCAGGAGAGCAACAAGCCTGGTCCGCAGAAGTGAGCCGGGCAGTCGCGTCTTGGGCGCCGGCAGCCAACATCAGTCAGGCATGATGGGCCTGTGACTCCTGAGAATCAGCGCCGATGGTCCTATGTGCTGTACGCCGCCTGCGGGTTGCTGTTTCTCACAGCACTGCTTGTTTATACGGACACTATCTGGTCTGACTTTGCTCAGCGTGTCTATGTAGCGGTGCTGGGAAGTTCCGGCAGTGCTGCCGTTGTGATCAGCTTGTACTTCTTGAAGCGCTGGCATGATAGGCGAGACGAAGCTTACAAGACCAAGGCTGCCGAACAGGTTCGCTACAAGAGTGAACTCTTGGAGTACGTGCGTGGTTTGCGAGAGGACATACTAACCAGTCCTAATAGCTATCTGGAGGGCGACCTCACCGCTCGCACTTTGATCATAGGTGCGCGGTTCAACGAATACGGCACTTTCATCGAAGACGACGGCGTGCGCGAATTCTGCGTACGATCTGCCATGTTCGTACAACATATCGGCCAGCCCGGGAATGAGGAAAGCTACAACCTCGAACACCGCAGAAGGCTCATGGCTTACATAGGCATTGCTGGGGTGCGCTTGCACGACTACATGACGGTAGGTGTGCCAATCGACTATGGGTACATCTTCGAGATGGTCACACCGAACATGGATGACGACAGCGAAAAGCCCATTTCCTCCGAAGAAGAACCGGGCTAAGTGCTCGGTGTGTCAGCTCTTGTCGCGCGCCTAGTAGGTCTCGCGGATCGAACCCTCCGAGCCTGGCACGCGACGACCCCGGGCGGCCCGTCCCGCGACCCCCGAGGATGGGGTCGTGGCCATCGACATCTCGCAGACCTACCCCGCGACCCCGGACGCCGTCCTCGCCCTGCTGACCGACGAGCAGTTCCTCCGCGACCGGGCCGCGGCGCTCGGCGCGCAGGTGCAGGAGGCGACCGCGACGGGCGCCACCACGACCACCCGGCTGTCGGCGCCCACGGCCGGCATCCCCCCGGTGTTCGCCCGCTTCGTCGGCTCCTCGGTCGCCGTCACCGAGCGCAGCGCCTGGGCCCCGGACGGCGCCGGCGGTCACCGCAGCGACCTGGACGTGCACTCGGAGGTCTTCGGCCGGCCGGTGCGGGTCACCGGGGAGCGGCGCCTCGTCCCGGCGGACGGCGGCACCCGGTCGACCGTCACCGGCGACGTCACGGTCGACGCCCCGCTGATCGGCCGGCAGGCGGAGGGCGCCGTCCGTGAGCTGATGGCGGTCGTGCTCCGCAAGGAGGACGAGCTGCTCCGGCGCCGGCTGCGCTGAACCGTCGGCACCACCGGTGAGGATGGCGGGCATGGTGGCCTTCTTCCTCCCGCGCGCCAGTGACGACGAGCAGGCCGAGCGGCTCTACGACGCGCTCGCCGAGTTCGCCGGCTGCGAGCCGGCGCCCCCGGGGCAGCGCGTCCGGTCGATCGCCTTCACCGAGGACGGCGCCCAGTGGGTCGCCGCCGTCGGCGAGCAGCTGTCCGGCCGCCGGACGACGCAGCAGCTGCGCCGCGGTGAGCTGATCGAGCGCACCGAGGAGCTCTCCTCCCCCACCCGGGTGCTCGCGGTCTACCCGGGCACGCCGTACGTGGTGGTCACCGACGCCCAGCCGATCACCGGCACGCCGTCGGAGTGGGCCAACCCGTTCACCGCCCGGCCCGACCAGGTCACCCTGTTCGACCGGCGGTGACTCAGCGGCCCTGGCGTTCGCGGTACCGGGCGGCCCGCTTCTCCGCGGCCGCCCGTCGCCTCGCCGTCTCGGCGGCCTGCCGGCCCAGCTGGGCCTCGTCCCGCACCGCCTGCGCCGTGCCGGCCGGGTAACCGGCCTTGCGCACCCGGTTCTCGGTGGTCTCGGTCATGTAGGCGGTGGAGAAGATCAGCCCGAGCAGCACCCCGCCGAGGGCGGTCATGCCGCGGATCCAGAACGGGCCGGGCACCAGCAGCAGCACCAGCGCGATCGGGATGCTCATCTGGACCGCGGCGCGGGCGACGTGCCGGTGGGCCCAGGTGGTCGTGGTCGTGTCGTGCAGCACCCAGCTGCGGTGCCGGGCCGGCAGCCCTCCGCCCAGCGCGTACCAGAGCCAGCGCAACGGCCCGGGGCGGTGGAGCTGGTCGGCCGTCGTCGGTTGCTCGGGAGGCACCCGTCCTGTGTACCGCACGCCGCGATGACGGTGAGCTGCCCGATGATCACGCTCGGGGAGGACCCCGCCGTACCGGATCCGGAGCGGCCGGGCGCATTGACCCGCGTCCGACAGCGAGGATCATCGCGGGCATGGTCCCGCTCGTCGTGGACGACGACGTCGTCCCCTTCGAGGACTGGACGGCGGCCGCCCGTGCCTCGGTCGCGTTCCTGCACCGCACCGTGGGGCTGGACGTGTGGATGGTGACGCACGTCCAGGAGCCGATGCAGGTGGTGCTGCACTCACACCCGCAGGCGCTCATGCCCCGCGGCACGGAGGTGCCCTGGGAGCGCAGCTTCTGCCGCCCGATGGTCAGCGGCCTGGGCCCGCGGGTGGCCACCGTCGCCGCCGCCACACCGGCCTACGCCGACCTGCAGACCGGGCTCCCGGTGCGGGTCGCCGCCTACATCGGCGTCCCGCTGATCACCCGCGGCGGCGAGGTGTTCGGCACCCTCTGCGGGGTCTCCTCCCGCGCGCAGCCCCGCACGCTGGCCCGTCACCTGCCGCTGGTGGAGATGACCGCCCGGATGCTGAGCACCCTCCTGCCGGAGTGAGCCGCCTCAGCGGGCGGCGAGCAGCGCCTGGGCGTCGATCCGGGCCCGGCCCACGTAGTACAGCGTCGCCCCCTCCGGCACCGGGGCGTCCCAGGCCGGGCTCACCGTCAGGCCGCCCGCGTCCCGGACCGCCAGCGCGGTCGCGCCGAACCGTTGCCCCAGCCGCACCTGCCACTCGCCGAAGGTGACCCCCGGCCCGGCCGGCAGGCGCACCGAGTAGGTGTTGCCGTGCCCCTGGCTGCTCATCAGGTCGCTGTAGACCTCGGTGATCCCCGGGTCCAGCGCCTCCTCGGTGACCAGGTTGGGCATGTGCCACTGCACGCAGGCGATCCGCGGGTTGACGTAGCGCAGGTTGTCCCGGCGTCCGAGGTCGCGCAGCGCGGCGACCATGTGCACCCCCGGGTTGGCGTGGTCGACGGCCACGGCCATCGCCAGGGTCTCGTTGTCGTCGCGCCCGTCGATGAGCACCGTGCGGGCCCGGTCGACCCCGGCCCGGGCCATCACGTCGGCGTGCGTCAGATCGCCGCGCACGAACGAGACCGAGGGGTCCTCCGGCACCGGGTTCTCCGGGACGTCGTCCCACGCGCACAGCGCGATCCGGGAGGACCCCTCGGCGCAGAGCTCGGCGAGCATCTTCTCGGTGCGCCCGGCGAACCACCCCAGGACGACGACGTGGTCGGTGAGCTCCAGTGCCATGACACCCCTCCGGCGTTTCCCGCGCACCGACTGCAGGTAGTCGGCCAGGCGGGTGAACAGCAGTGTCAGCGTGACGATGCCGCCGACGATCACGTAGACGCCCACCACGCGCCCGGCCGCGGACTCCGGGAAGAAGTCCCCGTAGCCCACCGTCGCGGCGGTGACCACGAAGTACCACCAGTACGTGGCCGGCGAGACCAGCTCGCTGCCCGCCGGTTCGGCCAGTGCCATCGCCGCCCAGCTGGTCAGGAAGACCAGCACCAGGACGACGAGCGGCAGCCGCCAGCCGTGCAGCCGGCTGCCCACGAGGCGGGTCAGCCGGGCGATCAGGACGAACACGGGCCTCCTCCGGACGGGCGCTCCGGGCAACCTAGCGTGCGCGGCGGACCCGGGTCAGGGTGTCGACATGACGACCCCGATGGACGACGACCTGCCCGAGCCCCGCGACATCGCCCTGGAGCAGGCCACCCCCGAGCAGGTCGAGGAGCTGGAGGCCGCGAGCGACGAGGACGACTGACGACTTCAGTTCCCGCCCGGTCCGGCCGATCTCCCGGTCGACACCGCGTCGATCGAGAGGCTGGACGAGGTCATGTGGATCCGGGCACGAGCCCGCCTGTGGTCGTGGCAGAAGGCACTGGCGGTCGCCGGTGCCGCCGTCGCCGTCCTCTGGGGTGGCTGGCCGCAGTTCGTGGTCGTCAGCGGCGTCCTGCTGCTGCTCGCGGTGAAGGCGTACGCGATCCTCCGGGCCATCGGCTGGGCGGCCGCCAACGCCAAGGAGTACAGCGCCGCCTACCAGGCCGACGTGCCGCAGACGGTCGAGGAGGGCATCGCCCTCCTCCGCGGGCGCGGGCGGTTCTTCCTGCCCTTCGGCATCAAGGACCACGTCCTGCGGGGCTGGACCCACGAACGCGACACCGACACCCGCCAGCAGGCCCGCACGCGGGAGGTCGCCCGCCGCACGGCGTCCTGCCTCTTCGGCGCCCGGCCGCTGGTCAAGGCCGCCGCGGCCGTCTGCCTGCTGGCCGACCTCGCCCTCGCCCGGCGGGCGGAGGCGCTGCACGTCCCCGGCACGGACGTGCCGCTCGTCGTCGTCCTCGCGGTGACCACCGCGGTGGTCAGCACGGTGCTCGTCGTGGAGGCGGTCACCTGGTACGTCACCGCGGGGTCCTACGCGCGACCGTTCCACATGCTGGGCTTCACCGGGCGGACCGCCGCTGCGCAGCCGCCCGCCTCCGCCGAGATCCGGGTGTTCGCCCGGCTCACCGCCTACGCCGTCCTCGCCGACATCGTCGCCTGCACCGCCGTCCAGCGGTTCACCGGCGGCTTCAGCGCGGCCCGGGAAGGAGCCGGCCTGGCGGCCGAGTTCGACCGGCTCACCCACTTCGCCTACTTCGCGCTCAGCAGCCTGACCACCACCGGCGGGTCACCGGTGGAGCCGGAGAGCTCGGTGGCCAACCTGCTCAGTGCGCTGGTCATGACGCAGACCCTGCTCATCGTGGTGTTCGCGCTGACCCTGGCCAGCAGCCTGCTGCGCGAGGACGCCGACCAACCGCGTTGATTGACCCGCGGGGGAACGCGGGTAGGCCGGTCGCATGGAGACCAGAGACCTGCTGCTGACCGCGTTCGACAACGTCGAGGAGGCCGTGCGCGGCGCCCTCGACGGCATCGACCCCGAGCTGCTCACCGCGCGGGTCGACCCGGAGGCGAACACCATCGCCTGGCTGGTCTGGCACCTCACCCGGGTGCAGGACGACCACGTGTCCGAGGTCGCCGGCGTCGAGCAGGCCTACACGGCCAACGGCTGGGCGGAGCGGTTCGCACTCCCCTTCGACGTCGGCGCCATCGGGTACGGGTTCAGCAGCTCCGACGTCGCCCGCACGCAGATCACCGATCCGCAGCTGCTCGTGGACCACCACGCCGACGTGCACGCCCGCACCGCCGACTTCGTCCGCGGCCTCTCCCCCGCCGACCTCGACCGCGTCGTGGACGAGCGCTGGGACCCGCCGGTCACCCTCGGCGTCCGGCTGGTCAGCGTGATCACCGACGACCTGCAGCACGCTGGGCAGGCTGCCCTGCTGCGGGGGTCGCTGGAGCGGCGCTGAGCACACGGCACCGAGTGCCACCCGCGCGTACCGTCCGAACGGTGAGCAACGACGCCACCACACCCGACTTCTACGCCCTCGAGGACCTGCTGGAGCCCGCGGAGATCGAGGTCCGCGACCGGGTCCGGGAGTTTTGCGCCCGCGAGGTCACCCCGGTCATCAACGACTACTGGGAGCGGGCGGAGTTCCCGTTCGAACTGGTCCCGAAGATCGCCGAGCTGGGCATCGCCGGCGGCACCGTGGCCGGCTACGGCTCGGCCGGGATGAGCGCGGTCGCCGCCGGCCTGGTCGCGGCCGAGTGGGCCCGCGCCGACGGCAGCCTGGGCACCTTCTACGGCGTGCACAGCTTCCTGGCGATGCAGTCGATCGCGCTGCTGGGCGACGAGGAGCAGCGGGAGCGCTGGCTGCCGGCGATGGCCCGGATGGAGCTGATCGGGGCGTTCGGCCTCACCGAGCCGCAGCACGGCTCGGACGCCGTGGCGTTGGAGACCCGGGCCCGCCGCGACGGCGACGAGTGGGTGCTGACGGGTGCGAAGAAGTGGATCGGCAACGGCACCATCGCCGACCTCGTGCTGATCTGGGCCCGCGACGAGGACGGCGCCGTCGGCGGCTACGTCGTCCCGAAGGGGTCGATCGGCTGGACCGCGACCCGGATGACCGGCAAGACGGCGCTGCGAGCGGTGTGGCAGGCCGAGATCACCCTCGAGGAGGTGCGGGTGCCGGCGGAGAACAAGCTGGCCAACTGCCGGTCGTTCAAGGACGTGTCGGTGGTGCTCGACCGCACCCGGTACACCGTGGCCTGGCGGGCGCTGGGCATCGCCGAGGCCGCCTACGAGCTGGCGCTGCGGCACACGATGCAGCGGGAGCAGTTCGGCCAGCCGATCGCCGGCTACCAGCTGGTGCAGGACAAGCTGGCCCGGATGCTCGCCGAGATCACCAGCATGCAGCTGCTGAGCTGGCGGTTGAGCAAGCTGGCCGACGAGGGCCGGATGACCGCGGCGATGGCCTCGATGGCGAAGATGAACAACTGCAAGAAGGCCCGGCAGATCGTCGCCGACGCCCGCGACCTGTTCGGCGGTGACGGCATCCTGCTGGAGCACCACATCGCCCGCCACCACGCCGACATCGAGGCGATCTACACCTTCGAGGGCACCGACCACGTGCAGGCGCTGATCGTGGGCCGGGAGATCACCGGCATCTCGGCGATCACCGGACGGCGGTCGGCCCGCGCCGAGCAGAAGCCGGCCGAGCCGCCGCAGTCGATCTAACCGACGCGCCGCAGCTCCGGGGCGGTCCGCTGCCGGCACTCCGCGCAGGTGGAGCGACCGGCGCTCATCCGGTCCCAGCGCTGGGCGCCCCAGACCTGCACGATCGCCCCGCAGACGGCGAGCTCGACCTCCCCGTCGAGCTCGTCGGCGGGGCGGTGCGCCTCCACGGCGTGCCAGGACATCGGCTGGTCGACCGGCTGCGCCCACGACCTGCGGTCGGGACGGGCGAATCCGACGGCGTACGTGCTCACACTCCAGGTGTGCCCCAGGCCACACCCGCCCAACCATCAGGTGAACGGCCGGCGTGCCGTCAGTGCAGCAGCTTGAGCCCGATCACGCAGCCGACGATGCCGAGCAGCAGGAGCACCTTGGCCACCGACGCCGCCTCCTCGCCGGTGGCCATCGCGTAGGCCACGGTGAGCGCGGCGCCGATGCCCACCCAGACGGCGTACGACGTCCCCACCGGCAGGGTGCGCATCGCGTAGGCGAGGCCGACCATGCTGGCGACCACGGAGACCGCGAAGACGACGGTGGGACCGAGCCGGGTGAAGCCCTCCGACCGGCCGAGCGCGGTGGCCCAGACCGCTTCCAGGACGCCGGACAGCACGAGCACGAGCCAGGACATGGGGGTCTCCTCCGTGCCGTCTTGTCGCAGTCCGGGTACGGCACCCTCGTCCGGGGGCCGCGTCGGGCCCTGATCCCAGGGTGGCACATCCGGTCGCACACCACCGGACACCCAGGCCCACCAGCGCAGACGCCCGGCCGTTGGCAAGACCCGACAGACATCTCATTCGTCATTGGTGACCCAGACCACACGGCTCGACGACGAGCGTGCCGATGATGGCGACATGTCACGTCGGCTCGCCTCTGTGGGGACCGCGACCGAGCAGCAGGTCGCCCCCGAGCGTTCGGCCTCGCCCTGGTGGCGGACGGCCGTGGTCTACCAGGTCTACCTGCGCTCGTTCGCCGACAGCAACGGCGACGGGATCGGCGACCTGGCCGGGCTGCGCGCCCGGCTGCCCTACCTGTCCTGGCTGGGCGTCGACGCACTGTGGATCAACCCGCACTACCCCTCCGGCGGGGCCGACGGCGGCTACGACATCTGCGACTACCGCGCGGTCGACCCCGACTACGGCGACGTCGCCGACCTGGAGGCCCTCGTTGCCGACGCCCGCCGGCTCGGCCTGCGGGTGGTGCTCGACGTCGTCCCGAACCACACCTCCGACCGGCACCCCTGGTTCCAGGCCGCACTGGCCGACCCCGACTCCCCCGAGGCGTCCCGCTACCACTTCGCGCCCGCCTCGGAGGAGCCGCCGAACAACTGGCAGTCGCTGTTCGGCGGGCCGGCCTGGTCGCGCACCCCGGACGGCCGCTGGTACCTGCACCTGTTCGCCCCCGAGCAGCCCGACCTGAACTGGCGCGACCCGGCGGTGGCCGCCGACTTCGAGAAGACCCTGCGGTTCTGGCTGGACCGCGGCGTCAGCGGCTTCCGGGTCGACGTCGCCTACGGCCTGTTCAAGGACGCGCAGCTGCGGGACAACCCCGGCGCCTACTCCCCCACCCTGTTCGGCCACGGCCCGGAGCAGGCGATGACCTGGAACCAGCCCGAGGTGCACGACGTGTGGCGCCAGTGGCGGTCGGTCTGCGACGAGTACGAGGACGCCATGCTGGTCGGCGAGGTCTGCCTGGCCGACCTGAGCCAGGTGGCGCTGTACTCCCGCCCCGACGAGATGCACCAGTCGTTCTCCTTCCGGCTGCTGAAGTCGAAGTGGGACACCGCCGCCTTCGCCGACGGGGTGCAGACCGCGCTCGACGCGTTCAGCGAGGTCGGCGCCCCGGTGTCGTGGGTGCTGGGCAACCACGACAAGGACCGCCAGGTCACCCGCTTCGGTGGCGGCGACCTCGGCACCGCCCGGGCCCGGGCGGCCGCGCTCATGGTGCTGGCGCTGCCCGGCTCGCCGTACCTCTACGCCGGCGACGAGCTGGGCCTGCCGCAGGCCGTGGTGCCGGACGAGGCGAAGACCGACCCGATCTTCTTCCGCAGCGGCGGCGCCCGCGCCGGCCGCGACGGCTGCCGGGTGCCGATGCCGTGGAACGCCTCGGCCGGAGTCGGCTTCTCCCCCGACGGTTCCGCGGAACCGTGGCTGCCCATCCCGGCCGACTGGGACCGCTACGCGGTCTCCTCCCAGGTGCGGGACGGCGGCTCGATGCTCACCCTGTACCGCCGGGCGCTCGCGCTGCGGGCGGCGCACCCGGCGCTCGGCTCGGGAGAGGCGGTCGTCAGCACCCAGGGCGACGTGCTGACCGTGCGCTGCACCGGGGACGGCGAGGTCGTGCGCTGCGTGGTCAACATGGGCAGCGAGACCGTGCTGGAGCGGACGTCGGGCTCGGTGCTGCTGGCCTCGGCCGCGCGGGTGCACGACCGGGCCGGCACGATCGCCCTCCCGCCGAACACCGCCGTCTGGCTGCTGGAGGACTGACCACCCGGCTCAGTCGAGGCAGAACTCGTTGCCCTCGGGGTCGGTCATCACGATGAACCCGAGGCTCAACGGCGGGTCGGGCTCGGCGCGGCGCACCCGCGTCGCGCCCAGCCCGAGGAGCCGGTCGCACTCGGCCTCCAGCGCCGCCATCCGCTCCTCACCCTCGAGCCCGGGAGCCGCCCGGACGTCGAGGTGCAGTCGGTTCTTGGCGACCTTGCCCTCCGGGACCTGCTGGAAGAACAGCCGTGGGCCGGCGCCGTCCGGGTCCTCGACGGCCGAGCTGGAGTTGCGCTGGTTCTCGGGCACGCCGACCCGGGCGAGGAAGTCGTCCCAGGCGGCCAGCGGGTCGGCGCCGGCGGGCAGGTCCACGCCGGGCGGGGCCGGGTGCACGTAGCCCAGCACGTCACGCCAGAAGGTGGACAACGCCCGTGGGTCGGCGGCGTCGAAGGTGACCTGCCATGCGCGACTCATCCCGGGTCACTCCGTTCTCGGCGGCGTCCTGGTGGGCGCCATGCCTAGCACGGCCCGGCGCCCGGCGGGCACCACGGACGTCCCACTCACCGTCGGCCGCGCGCCGGCGTTGGCAGGTCCGGCTTCCCGGCGGGAGCGATGAGTTCCGCCGGCCGCGCCGGTCCAGGCCGGTGTACCCACCCTCACCACCGACGGGAGACCCACCGTGACCAGCCCCGCCCACCCCGGGCGCATGTTCTTCGTGACCCTGCCCGTGGCCGACGTCGCGCGCAGCAGGGCGTTCTTCACCGCGCTCGGGTTCACCTTCGACGAGGCGTTCTCCGGCGAGGGCGCCGCCTGCATGCTGGTCGGCGAGCAGGCCAGCGTGATGCTCGGTGACCACGCGACCTTCGCGCAGCACTCGAAGCTGCCGATGGCCGACCCGGCCACGCACGCGCTGGCCCTGTACTGCTTCAGCGTCCCGTCGCGGGAGGACGTCGACCGGGTCGTCGACGCCGCGCTGGCGGCCGGCGCCGTGGAGGCCGACCCGCTGGAGGACCTCGGTTTCATGGTCTCCCGCAGCTTCTTCGACCTCGACGGCCACGGCTGGCAGGTCATGTGGATGGCCCCGGCGGCGGCCGGGCAGGACGCCGAGCCGGCCGCGCAGGGCGCCGGCGTCTGACCGTGCTCCCGGCTACTCGCCCAGCGCGCGGGCGGCCTCGGCGATGTCGCTCGCGGTGAGGGTCGAGACGTCGTCCCGGTCGAGGTCGTCGATGCTCCGGCCCTCGCGAGTCAGCCGCAGCGCCTGGCGGTTGAGCGCCTGCTCGAACAGCGTGCGGGCGAAGCGCGCGTTGCCGGACTCCTGGTCGGAGGTGAGTCCGCCGAGGGCATGACGCAGCGTCAGGCCCGCACCGGGCTCCAGCAGGTACTCGTGCTGGAGGACGACGCCGGTGAAGATCGCCTCGAGCTCGGCGGTCGAGTAGTCGGGGAAGTCGATCTCCCGGGCGAACCGGGAGCGGAGACCCGGGTTGGAGGCCAGGAACGCCTCCATCAGCTGGGGGTAGCCGGCCACGATCACCACGAGGCGGTGGCGGTGGTCCTCCATGCGCTTGAGCAGGACTTCGATCGCCTCGGGGCCGAAGTCCATCCGGCCGTCGGACTCCGGGGACAGCGAGTAGGCCTCGTCGATGAACAGGACGCCGTCGAGCGCCTTGCGGATCACCCGGTCGGTCTTGATCGCGGTCGAGCCGACGTACTGCCCGACCAGAGCGGCCCGGTCGACCTCCACCAGGTGGCCCTTCTGCAGCAGGCCGACCGCTCGGTACATCTCGGCCAGCAGCCGCGCCACTGTGGTCTTGCCGGTGCCCGGGTTGCCGAGGAAGACCAGGTGCTGCGACGTCGCCACCTCGGGCAGGCCGTGCGCCTTCCGGCGGGCCTGCACCTGTAGGAACGCGACCAGCGCCTGCACCTGCTCCTTCACCGCCTCCAGCCCGATGAGCCCGTCGAGCTCGGCTTGGATCTCCGGGAGGGGTCGGGCCGGCCCGGGGCGACCGCCGAAGAGGTCGTTCATCAGGTCGTCCACGGCGCGGAGACCGGGCCGCGGGAGCTGGTCGCCCAGGCGGCCGACGGTCTCGCGGAGGTCGTCCAGCGGCTTGCGGTTGGACGCCATTCCCCGAGCGTAAGCGCCCTCGAGGCGGGGGGCCCGTCCCGAGCTGCCACCCGGCAACAGCGGTGGACGGGGCGCGCGCCCGGACACGGGCGCCACAAGCCGAGGCTGCTCATGCCGGAGCAGCAGAAAGGCCCCCGCCCGGCGTCTCCGCCGGCCAGAGGCCCGGGTGGCTCCCCCGATAGGACTTGAACCTATAACCCTGCGATTTGATCTTGAGGCGTTGGCTCGCGTTGACCAGGCATTGAACGCCCAGCTCAAACGCGGTGTAGAGCGTTGGCTGCGATGGTTGGCGACGACTGAGGACGGGGGTATTGGGTGCGTAAAGAGTGCCTGATCTGGGTGACCCCGCGTTGAGGGCCGCTAGCACGCTTGGCGTGCCTGCCTCTCAGCCGTCCGCCGGAGACCGGGCAGGTCCACCATGGCAAGGCAGACCTCGACAATGCCGCCATACCCGGTGTCGAAGGTCAGCACCGGCCAGCCTGTCGCCCCGCGCGTCTGGCTTCGGTAGTCGCTTCGGGAGACAAGTTCCTCCAGGGCTTCCATCCGAGGCCGATTCGGGTCGGCGAGTCTGTGGAAGAAGAGAAGGACGGCCGCGGTGTCCTTCGTGTCCAGGTAGCTCAGGAGCTGGTCCAAGGCCTCGTTGACCTTCGCCCGGCCGCCCCACCACTTGCTCTCACAGACGAAGACCTTGGCTGGTCCTGTCCCTTCGGCCAGGACGTCGGCGCTGATGAAAATGTCCGACTTGCCGGTCCGTCGGTACACCTCCCGTTGGGCGCCGGGCAGCGCCGCGTTCAGCGTGGCTGCCAGTAGGTCGCTGAGTCGGTCCTCCGGCAGGCGGCTGAACGCTCGCGGATACCGCTCCACGGCGTCGGCCCAGACCCGCATGGTGCGCTGGACGTCATCGAAGGAGGCCGGCGCCAGCCGCGGTCGGTGCTCCACGTGTACAAGCGCGTTCTCGGCCGCCGGGCGGCTACCTTCGGGTTGAGGCTGCACGGCGCGCTCGAGCTGTGGGCGTGCGTACTTCCACCCGTCCGGCCAGCTGAGGTTGTCCGCCACTGCTTGACGAGCGCGAACCCGCTGCCTGCGCTGCTCCACCGCTTGGGTAAGCGCCGAGGGAAGCTCGTCGGCGAAGAAGCGCTCCGTCTGGCCCCGTATGGCCGCGACGATCGGCTCGATCTGGCTCCGCTGTTGTTCCACCTTGGCGCGGAGGTCGCGCGCTCCCCGCTCGACCTCATCCTCTTCGTCCTCGGTCAGATCGACGAAGGTCCACAGCGCCACCGGGCCACGCTCCTCGCGGTACTGCAAAGTCCACTGCTCGCGGGCCAGCGATTGGCCGTGCCGGCGAAGTTCGGCCTCGTAGTCGTAGGGCGCCGAGTAGTCGCCGACTTGCTCAAGAGCGACTTCGCCAGGATCGACGACCGCGAGGTCGACGTCTGCGTCGTCCGGCCACCACTCCAGGAGCTCATGGTCGCCGATGACCTCGATAGCCACGTAGTGCCTGTAGGTGGCCACTCGTGTCCCGCGCTCGAGACCTGGGCGCCACGCCCCTTCCCGCACTGAGCCGCGATCCCAGCCACCGAGGACGGGGGGGCTCCACGCGGGCCGCCGCTATGAGCTCGCTCACGACCCGCTCGGTCGACCGCTCACAGTCTGCGGGTTCCAACCCCGTGACCTGCTGCAGTAGGGGGCCGGCGAACCTCTGGCGCAGGTATCCAGACAGTGGCCTGTTCTCACGGATGAACGGTCTGAAAAGGCCATCGCCAGGACCCACGCCTCGACCGTACGGGACCATGCGTTGCAGACGGTCGCGCGCACCGGCGACCACCTCGGTGCCCGAAAGCGAGCCGGTCGCAGGCAGATCACTCAACGACGGTCACTTCCGTCCAGATCGGCACGTTCGTCCGGCTTCAGCCATCAACGCTCGTCGCTCTCCTGGCGGCAGGGCGAGTCGTCCCCGGGAGCAGCCGACGTGCCCCAAGCTTGAGTCGTGGCCGACCTCGACGACCAAGACACCATCGCCCAGTTCGTCCTACGCGCTCGTCGCATCCAGGCGCACTCGCTGGTTCGCGACTGGGATGCCCTCGTTCATCACGCGCAGGGATCGCTCACGGGCCATCTCGACATCTCAGGCACGACGTCGCTCACGCGAAAGCTGCCGGAGGACGAGGAGGCCTTCGAGTCACTCGCTGCCCGCGTGCGCCCGCTGACGGTCAAGAGCGAGCCGATCTACTACGTCACGGTCCTGGACGCCGTCGAACGACTGCTCCATGGCTCGGCGGCCACGACGGATGCTCATCGGGACAGGCTGCAACGCCTTCGCGGCGCCTGGGAGGCCTCCGAACTCCAGGGCACTGCGATCCAGGGCTACGCAGTCCAGTCCATTCGGGTCGATGGCACGGACGCAACGCCCCTCGTGTCCGACACCCAACTGGCGGCCGGATGGCTGTACGCCGACCTGGTCCACGCCGACCCGAAGGGCCCCAAGCAGGAGGCACTGCGCTTTCCGCTACGAGAACGCTATGCGGCGGCGGTCCGCGTCTTCTCTCGGATTGCCGCACTCGCCGCATCGACCCTTTCGTTCGTCGAGACCCTGCGGAAAGCGGGATTAATCTCTATCGACGAGCGAGCCTGGAACCAGGACGTAATCGTCGGCGCCTCCGAGCTGACGGAGACCGCGCGCATCCTCGTCGCGCCGCCGGAGACCTCCGTCCCCGACCTGCGGGACTCCGCGTTGGGCCTGACCGACGACTGGAGGCCGTTCACCGTCACCGACCTTCTGCGGCAGGACCCCGCCAACCATGTCAGTGTTCGACTCGCACGTGGGGATGCCTCGACTGTGGCGGAGTACGAGGCGGCGGTCGCCCATCGGCGCGTGGAGGGGAGCACCGCTCACTGGCATGTCCTCGTGGCCGGCAGCGTCATGGTCCACTTCCAGTTCGACGTCGAAGGCGAGCTGCTGACGCGTCCCTCGGTCGCACAGTGGGAAGCGTTCAACTCCACGAACCAGCTCATTCTCGCCTCGACTCAGCTTCAACTGCAGCTGCACGAGGCCGAGACAATGGTGTTCGAGGTGGGGGGCGAGGCCTTCGTCACACTGGAGCCGTCGCAGTTGGATGAGCACTCGCTGTCCCAGGTGCGGGCGCACACCGAGACCGTGTCCGACATCGTCGCGATCGAGACTGCGACCGGCGAGGATCTGATCCCTGCATCGGTGCCTACGACGATGCCGCCCGAGTACATCTGCGGCAGACGCGCCTAATCCTTGAGGGCAACCTGGTCGCCTCCACCCGCGGCCCCTTGATCATCACCGCGGTCACCGGCAAACCTCCCCAAGTAATAGCCGTGCACCCAGGCCAACTGGAGGTGGGCGGCACTCGCGTCCCTATCCCCGGGCTCCTCCTCCGCCACCCGACCATGGTCAGCCGCGACCTCGGAGCCGACACCACAACGGGGCCGGAGGCCCGGAGGTTCGAGGTTTCGCCACCGGATGACGAGCGATTCCTGGCCTGGTGTCCACATCTGCGTGAGGTCACTGGTGATCAAGATCTTGTCGACGCGACACCGTGGGGGCTCACCGGCATCGACGAGGAGACCTTCCCCCGGTAGTTCGCCAACCGGAGCAGCGGAACTCCTGCCGCTCCGGTCCCTCGGACGCCCCTCCCCCGCCGCTACGAAGTCCCCGGGGACACGGTGCCACTTGGGGCAGCACCGCCGCGCACGAACTCAGACCCGCGAGGCGGTATTCGCCGCGAGGAGAGCTCGGATCCGCCGTTCGGAAGTCGGGTGTGACGCCAAGAGCTGCCGCAACCGCCCGCTTGCAGCAGGCTGACCGTCGTCCATCGCGCCGAGTGCCGCAGCGAGCTGCAGTGCGAGGCCGTGGTCGGCAGCGAAGCGGTCGGCGACGAACTCGGCCCGCCGGCTGATCGCGGCGTCAGCGAGGGGACAGAGCACCACCGCCAACCCGAGAAAGACCAGCACTCCCCCGACCATCCACTGCCCCTGGTGCAGTGTCCGGGTCACGGCGACGGCCAGTCCGACGACCACGGCGACCATGGTTCCTCGCTGGCTCTGACGCCCGGACAGAACGCTCGCCAGAGCGATCAGCAGGTTCCTCGCCACGCGCCAGGGCGCGGCCAGCCACGACACCAGCAGCATCGGACGAGTCGCTCCCGAGGCGTGATGGCCGAGCTCGTGGACCCGCACAGCCACCAGCTGGTTCTCCGACAGTCGTCCGGACTTGTAGTCCTCCACGGCTCGGCTGGTGACCGCGACGCTGCGTCCACCGGCGGCGTACGCGTTGGGCACCCGAGCGGCCTGGACGTACAACTCGGCGTCACCGGCGGCGGTTTCGGTCACTCGTAGGGCAGTCGCCCATGCCGGCTGCAGCGCCACCGCCTGCGCCGGGCTGGGTCGACGGAACCTGTACGCCCCGCGGACGACTATCCGTTCGCCGACCCGGGTCAGCAGCACCGCCGCACTGGCTACCCAGAGCAACGGCAGCAGCGCCGCCCACGGGCCCAGCGGGACGGACGCCAGCATCAGCAGCGAACTGCCGAGCACGGCGGGAGCTGCGGCGACTATCCGCCAGAAGCCGCTCCCGACGGCGTGGCGACGCGCATCACCGCGCGGTCGACGCTCGCTCGTCGTCATCTCCGGACCTCCTCCACGCAGCAGGTGCCGGTCAGCTTGCCGACCGGTGCTGACATGCGCGGTCGCCGTAACGGCTGCGCACAGCCCCAGATCCCGGTCCGGCGCGCACCACGTATTCAGCGCAGTAGCGAAAAACATCCGCTGGCTGTGTCACCAAACGGGCCCAATTGGCGCCTTCTCCGGCTGAGAGCAACGGCCGCAGGAGTGGAGCGCCGATGGAGAAGCAAGCCCGAAAACCGAGCGGGGTTGACACGGTCCCCCGTCCCATTGCGGGCACCTCTGGCCCCCAGGTCACCGGCGGCCACGACGGCATCGCGCTGATTCGGGAGTCCATTCGCCCCTGGGCCCTGGAGGCCGTCGTCACCGCCTACGGCGGCGACGCCTACCGGCTGCTGACCGACCTAGGCGATCTCCTCGAAGCGAGCGTCGCCTACGTCGACCGGCCCACCGTCGAGGCCCATCTGGAGCGGTCGCTCTCCGACGACGAATGGTCGGCAGTCGCCGCCCAATTCACCGCGATGGCCTTCGACCAACACGTCGGTGATGCCGGCACCGTTCGCACCGACTGGATCGAGAACAGACTTCACCAAGCCGGCGTCCTCGGCCGCCACCCCCGCGCCACCGGGAGGTCGGAGCCCTCGCGGCAGCTGAGGCGGCGATGAGGGTCAGCCGCACCTGCCCGTCCTGCGGCTACACCGCCGACTACGCCAGCGCACCACTCGCCGACGCTCACCATCCGCGGCACTCCTGCACCAAGCACCGGCGCGGCCTCGAGCAAGCCGCTCGCCGAGCCGAGCGACTCCAGGCGCGAGTGCTACGCGAGTGCCCCCACCCGCAGGCCCGCCATCAGCACGGAACACGCGCTGCCTACGTCAGGGACCGCTGCCGTTGCACGGACTGCACCGCGGCCAACACCGCCGGCAGCCGCAGCGTCACCCGCGAGCGGCTCTACGGCCGCTGGCACCCGTACGTCGACGTCGGCCCAGTCCGCGAGCACATCGCGGCTCTCCGCGCAGCTGGAATCGGCGTCGAGCGCATCGCGCGGCTTGCGGGCATCTCGGTCAGCCACATCCGCGAGCTCGCCCAGAATGGTCGCGGCGACTCCTCGGGCACGCAGAGGGTCCGCCCGAACACGGCCACGCGGGTCCTCCGCATCGGCATCGACGATGCCAGCCGGGCACCCCGCAGCCGCGTCGACGCCACCGGCACCCGCCGACGCCTGCGAGCGCTCATCGCCGTCGGATGGCCGGCCGAGCTACTGGCAGCCCAGCTCAGCCGCCGCCCCAGCAGCCTGAGCCGAAGCGTGACCGGCGAGTCGGTCACCGCCCGCACCGCCCACGACGTCGCCGCCCTCTATGAGCGGCTGTGGAACGCCAGGCCGCCGGGGGCAACGGACGAACAGCGTGCCGCCGCGGACGCCGCTCGAGCCCACGCGGCGGAACGGGGTTGGTTGCCACCGCTGGCCTGGGACGACATTGACGCCGACCCCGCACCGCCGGCGCTCGCCGCCAGCCCCTCCCAGCGGAACGACCTGGACGACATCGCCGTGGAACGCGCCCTTGCCGGCGATCACATCACCTACGACGAACTCACCTCAGGCGAACAACAAGAAGTCGTCCGCCGTCTCACCGCTCGGGGTAGCTCGATCCGGGATATCGCCGCCCAGCTCGGCACGACCAAGCGCACCGTCTCCCGCCGGCGGGCATCCTTCGGCGCAGCATGACCTCGCGGCCGCGGGCGAGGGCGACCTTCACCTGGGCGACGACCATTGCCCGAGTCCGAGGCGGTGATCAGCATCGGCGACGGCGATCTACTGCCGGCCAAGCTGACCATGCCGGTTCGATCCTGGTCACCCGCTCGAGCGAGCAGATGCGTCGCGCGGCATTGGCTGGGACCACTGCGGAGCCGGTCCGCCATCGCCCCCGGCGTCGTCAAGGACCTAGAAGCGGGTGCAGCGCGCTGATCAGCGAGTCATCGAGGATGGAGTCCTTCTCCCGCCCTCCTGTGAATGCACGACCGGTCCCGCCGACGACGTCGCGCTTGTCGCCGTTCGGCGGCACCTGAAGCAACCCGGTCACTTGGCCCGGCCCGAACCGGGCGTCTCCGGTCAGCCGCCGGACTGACCCGGCTGTATGTCGCACCGTCGCCAGCCCCGTGGTCACCCGCCTGCGCGCGTCCTGTCGGCCGGCATGGGATCGTCACAGTCCCGCGCCGGCAGTGGGCGGGCAACCGCTGTTGATCATCGACGGAGCTCGCCATGCGGTACCTGTTCCGCCCCCCGGCCACCGACGGCGCCGGGCTGCTCTCCCTGCCTTGGAACCTGCCGCTGGAGGAGTGGGACCCCGAGCTGTTGCTAGAGATCCCGCAGCGCGGCCTCTCCCGGCACGTCGTGCGGTTCGTCGCCGAGCGGGGCCACGTGTTTGCGCTGAAGGAGATGGCCGAACCACTCGCCCGGCACGAGTACACCCTGCTCGGACAGTTCGATGACGGGGGCCTGCCCACCGTGTCCGTGCTGGGCATCTGCGTGGACCGCCCCGGCGGGCTCGACGCCGTCCTGGTGACCCGCTACCTCGAGTATTCGATGTCCTACCGGTACCTGTTCTCCTTGCCGATCGGTGAGCACTCGGCGGAGCAGCTGCTCGACACGTTGGTGGTGCTGCTGGTCCGCCTGCACCTGGCCGGGGTGTTCTGGGGCGACTGCTCGCTGTCCAACAGCCTGTTCCGCCTGGACGCCGGCACCCTGGCCGCGTACCTCGTCGACGCCGAGACCGCCGAACGCCACCCGACCCTGAGCAACGGGCTGCGGGACTACGACATCGAGCTCGCCCGGGAGCGGGTGGGGGGTGAGCTGCTGGACCTGCAGTGTGGAGAGCTGCTTCCCGCCGACATCGACCCGATCGCGGTGGCCGACAGCCTGAGGCCTCGCTACGCGGCGCTGTGGGACGAGGTGACCCGTGAGGAGGTCTTCGCCCAGGACGAGCAGCGCTACCGGGTCGCCGAGCGCCTGCAGCGGCTCAACGACCTGGGCTTCGACGTCGGCGAGGTGGAGCTGATCACGCTCCCCGACGGCCGCGCCAAGCTGCGGGTGGAGACCCGCGTCTCCGAGCCCGGCCACCACCGCCGCGAGCTGTTCCGGCTGACGGGCCTCGAGGTCTCCGAACGTCAGGCCCGCCGACTGCTCAACGACCTGCGCACGTTCCGCGCCTACCTGGAGCAGAAGACCGGCGAACCGGTCCCCGACAGCATCGCCGCCTACCGTTGGCTGGCCGAGGTCTACCGGCCGGTGGTCGACGCCATCCCTCCGGACCTGGCCGGGCGGCTGGCGCCGGCCGAGGTGTTCCACGAGGTTCTCGAGCACCGCTGGTTCCTCTCGGAGCGAGCTGGCCGCGACGTCGGCACAACGGCGGCTGCCCGCGACTTCTTCGCGACCGTGCTGCCCCGCACCCCCGCGGAGATCACCACTCCGTCGGTGCTCGCGGCACGGCGCTGAGCCGCCGCTTGCAGAAGGCGGGGGAAGCCTGTTCCGTCAACTCCAGCTCCCCGACGCATGACCGACCGCAGCCTGCGGCGCCGGACGCAGCTGCTGGTCCGGGGCTGCGCTTCCGCCGGAAGCCTCGGCTGGCCGCCGCGGCCGCTCACAGTGAGGATCTAGGTGCTCGAGCGGCAGTCCTGGGACGGGTGGGAGGTGCTCGGTGGAGGTGGAGCAGACACCGTTGCCCGGGGTGGGGACGCGCTATCAATTTGCCACCTCGGCCAATCGCCGGCTGGGTCTCGTGGTGCACCGCGACGGGATGGTGGACCTGCTGGTGTACGCCGAGGACGACCCGGACACGGTGATCGAGTCAGTCAGCCTGGAGCCTGAGGAACGGGCGGCGCTGGTGGAGCTGCTGGCGTTACCGCCAGGTGAGGACGACCCCCGGTCGCGAACGCATCACCGCACCTGGCAGCTGACCCAGGACCAGCCGTAGCGGTGGAGGAGACGAGCCACGAGCTACTGGCCGCCTCCGCCGGGTCGACGGGCACGGTGCTGCTCCAGCTAGGCCTGGTTCTGTTCGGCCTGGGCCTGCTGGGCCTGCTGGCGCACCGGTTCAAGGTCTCCCCGGTGCCGCTGTACCTGCTGGCCGGCTTGGCTTTCGGCGAGCACGGCCCGGTGCCGCTGACCGTCGCTGAAGGCGGTGAGCAGTTCATCGCGATCGGCGCCGAGCTGGGCGCGGTCCTGTTATTGCTGATGCTGGGCCTGGAGTACGCCGCCGACGAGCTGGTCGCCGGGCTGCGGCACAACGCCCGGGCCGGGGTGGTGGATCTGGTGCTCAACGCCGCACCCGGCGCCGCGGTGGCGCTGCTGCTGGGCTGGGGGCCGGTGGCGGCGGTCGCGATGGCCGGGGTGACCTACGTATCCTCCTCCGGCATCGTGGCCAAGCTGCTGGCCGACCTCGGGCAGCTGGGCAACCGGGAGACCCCGGTAGTGATCGCCGTCCTCGTGCTGGAGGACCTGGCGATGGCCGGCTACCTTCCGGTGCTCACCGCGCTGGTGTCCGGGTTGACGGTCTTCGCCGCCACGAGCAGCCTGGCGCTGGCCCTGGCCGCGGTCGCCGGCGTCTTCGTCCTCGCAATCAAGGCACCGGGGGTGCTCGCCCGACTGGTGTTCGCCCCCAACGACGAGGTGCTCCTGCTGCGCGTCCTCGGGCTGACGCTGTTGGTGGCCGGGGTCGCCGCGCAGCTGAACGTGTCGGCCACCGTGGGGGCGTTCCTCGTCGGGGTGGCGCTGTCCGGGCCGATCGCGCACAGCGCCGCGCAGCTGTTGCGCCCGCTGCGCGACCTGTTCGCCGCGGTGTTCTTCGTCTTCTTCGGCCTGCAGATCGACCCCACCCAGATCCCCGCCGTGCTGCCGCTGGCCGTGGCCCTGGCCGCGGTGACCGCCGCCACGAAAGTCGCCACCGGCTGGTGGGCTGCTAGTCGCGCCGGCGTCGGCCGCCGCGGCAGGCTGCGCGCCGGGGTGGCGCTCATCCCCCGCGGGGAGTTCTCCATCGTCATTGCCGGGTTGACCACGACCGCGGCGGCGGACACAGACGCGTTCACGCTGGATCCGCGCTTCGGGGCGCTAGCGGCCGCCTACGTGCTGCTTCTGGCGATCCTGGGGCCGCTAGCAGCTCGACTGGTGACCGCCCGCCGTCCGCGAGCTCGCCGGGCCATGCCGGAGGCGACCGAGCACCGAAGCACCTGAGCCGAACCGATCGCCTCGTGCCGCGGCGGGGCCGACCGGCGACGGTCGGAGGACGCCCTCGCTCAGCTGGCGGCTCGGCCGGCCTGGTAGGTGTAGGCGGCGTCACGGACGGCCTCGTCGGTCTCCAGGCCGGCGCCCAGCGCCCCGCCGACGGTCGCCAGGGAGCTGGTCAGCCAGGCCAGCTCGACGTAGTCCGACAGGTGCACCGCATGCGTCAGCCCCCCTTGGAACAACGAGGGCGGCACCAGGAGCAGGGCACCGGCGAGGGCAAGGGCGAACAGCGCCGCGTAGAGCGCCAGCACCCCGATGACGACCGTCGCCGTGGTCGCCAGGTTGAACAGCGTCACCTGCTTGCGGACCCGACGGTCCGGTGTCCGCTCCCACAGCTGCGCGCCGACGATCAGCGTGACCGCGATGGCTACCACCGACCCGAGGGCCACTGCGGTCAGCCGCGGCCAGCCGAAGGCGTCGGCCAGTCGCCAGATGTCGGAGGTCACCAGCGCGAACACCCCTGCGGCGATGGCCGCGGTGAGCGCCCGGGACAGGCGGACCGCCAGCCGCCACGGCCGGTTGGCGCGGACCATGCCCAGCAGTAACCGCAGGTTGCCCGACAGCACCCGGGCGGTGAAACGCACACCCTCGGCCGAGTCCGCCGGCTCGGAGGCCAGTTCCCGCACCCGCCGCCGGAGGCCACCCGGATCGGAGGCCGCGCTGGGGCCGAGCAGCGCCCGGATGAGACCGTGGGTGGTCTGCATCGCCCGCCGGCGCAGCCCGACCGGGCCCAGCGCCGGCAGCGACAGCACCCCTACCCCGTGCACCGGGCTGGCGTGCGCGACAACGGGGCGGCGGTCGGCCTCCAGCGGCAGGTCGGTCAGGCAGACCGCCAGGTCCCAGTCCTCGGAGAGCAGCCGCGCGCGGGCAGCGGCGACGATCTCGGCGTCGTCGGCCGGTGGCTGTACCAGGCTGTCCTCGACGCACCGGACCTCCCAGCGGACCTCGGCGTGCTCGGCGGACAGCTGCCGGCTCAGCTCCCCGGTCAGCCATCCGGCGACGTCGGACGCGGCGCCGGGAGCAGCCACGAGGCCGACGACGACGTCGGGCACCGCGGCCGAGGCAACCGCCGGTCCTCCCTTTTCGTCGGCGGGGCTGCGCCCGGTCGCCGGTGCGGGATCGACCCCGTCGTGCGCCTGGTCACGCGGGTGGGGACCCGTCACCGGTGGTCAGTCCCGGCCGGTGCGCCTGCGATCGGCGCGGGGCAGATCGGCCCACCCGTGCCCGTCCGTGCCGTCCGGTCCGGCCACTGGAATCTCCTCGGTGCCGCTGGCGCCGGAGCCTTAGGTCGCCCGTGCGCGGCGTCGGCTCCGCGCCGGTGGCCAAATCGGGCGCCGGGAAAGGCTTCCCCTCCGCGCCGCTGGACGCCAGGACCGAGCGGCCGGGGACGCGGCTGCTTCCGCCGGTGCGCGGCTGCAGCTCGAGGCTGCTGCTGGATCATGTCTGCCTCCCTGGGCCGACTGCTGCGGATGCATGTTCGGGCGTTTCTCGAGGTCAGCTGAGTCACCCAGCGACAGCGCCCGAGGTCGGGACTTGACGGGGCGCGGGTGGGGTGACCGTCGCTCTGTTGCTACTCGCTCGCCGTCGGACGCTCGGTGAGCGTCAGGTCGACGTCGCGTTCCTCTTTGTCGTCACCACGAACGGTCACGGTGATGGTGTCCCCGGGGTCCCGATCACGAAGGGCCGCGAGCAGGTCCTCCGGACTCGCGGAGGGTTCGCCGTCCACGGCGGTGATGACATCCCCAGATTCAATGCCGGCGGTGACCGCAGGGCCACCGGGGACGACCGCTCGCACGATGACCCCTTCGGTGCTGGGTAAGCCGAGCTGCTCGGCAATCTGGGGCGTTATCGTCGCTGGCTCGATCCCCACGAAGGCGTGCTCAGCCTCTCCGTCGCCTTCAAGTTCCTCGATGACGTCGATGACCGTGGCGGACGGAATGGCGAATCCCAGGGACACAGCTCCCGCCTGCGGTGGGATGTACGCCTCGCTGATCCCGATAACCTGCCCATCCCCGTCGACGAGTGCCCCGCCACTGTTGCCCGGACTGATCGCAGCGTCGGTCTGTATCAGGTCCACGAGAGCTTGACTTTGGCTCGCGCTTCCCGGGATCTCACGATGCAGCCCCGAGATGATGCCTGCCGTCACAGTGTTCTGAAAGCCCAACGGGCTGCCGATGACGACCGCCAGTTCCCCGATGGTCGGAAGCTGGCGTTGGAACTTGGCAGCAGGAAGCCCAGTGCGCTCAGCCTCAACCAGTGCCAGATCGGTGACCGCATCGGTCGCCAGCACAGTGCCTGAGACCCGCTGGCCGTCGGCGAAGGCAACGTCGACCGATATCGAGTCCCGGACCACGTGTTCGTTGGTGACGATCAGCCCGTCCTCGCGGTACACGACTCCGCTGCCTGACCCGGCTGCGGTGAGGATCGTGACGACACTGGGTTGCAGCCTCGCCGCGATGTCCGGGACCTGGGCTAGCGTCCCCGTGCCCCCTTCTGCCGGCCTGTCGTTCCCATCTGACGAATCCGTTCCCGTGCACGCGCCGCAGAGCAGCGCCACGGTCAGCAGAAGCCAAAGAATCCGGTAGGGCTCCCTGCCAAGCATTCTGTTGAGCCTTCCTGTATGCGGACGCCGAGGTGCTTGCTGTCCTCCTCTTCCGCAGGCGGCGAGGCACAGCTGCAGCGGTCCTGTTCCAGTGGAGTCGCGCCTGGGAGCACGTTGCGGATGGTGACCGGTCAGGCAGCCTGTTGGCCTGGTTCGTCGGACGGGTTGGTGATCTCTATGGTGAGCTGTCCGTCGCGCTCGTCGACGGTCACAGTCGCTCCGTCGAAGATGTCACCGGACAGCAACGCCCGCCCCACCCGGGTCTCTACTTCGCGCTGCAGGTACCGACGCAGCGGACGAGCGCCGTACACGGGATCGAATCCCTCGGCGGCGATGTGCCGCCGAGCGGCCTCCGTGAGTTGCAGATCCAGCCGGCGGTCGGCCAGTCGACGCCGCAGGCCATCGACGAGCAGGCCGACGATGCGCTCGATCTCGGCGAGGACGAGCGGCTTGAAAAGCACGACGTCGTCGATTCGGTTGAGAAACTCGGGGCGGAAGTGCGCCCTCAGTTCCGCCATGACAGCGTTTCGCGCGTCTTCCTTGATCTCACCGTCACCGGTGATGCCGTCGAGCAGGTACTGCGACCCGATGTTGGACGTCATGACAATGACCGTGTTTCGGAAGTCGACGGTACGGCCCTGGGCGTCGGTGAGCCGGCCGTCGTCGAGCAGCTGAAGGAGCGTGTTGAACACGTCCGGGTGGGCCTTCTCGACCTCGTCGAGGAGGACGACGGAGTAAGGCTTGCGCCGGACGGCCTCGGTGAGCTGACCACCCTCCTCATAGCCGACGTATCCCGGAGGGGCGCCAACCAGGCGGGAAACCGTGTGCCGCTCCTGATACTCGCTCATGTCCAGGCGGATCGTGTTGTCCTCGGTGTCGAACAACGCCGCGGCCAGGGTCTTCGCCAGTTCGGTCTTGCCCACCCCGGTGGGACCCAGGAACAGGAACGAACCGATCGGACGGCGCGGGTCCTTGACCCCCGAGCGCGCGCGGATGATCGCGTCGGCGACCAGCTGCACTGCCTCATCCTGACCGACAACGCGTTCGTGCAGGATCTCGTCGAGGCGCAGCAGCTTCTGCCGCTCGCTCTCCACCAGCCGGGACACGGGGATACCGGTCCAGCGGGCGACGATGTTGGCAATCTCCTCCTCGGTGACGACCTCCCGCAGCAGCCGCCGTCCGCCCTGCTTGCCGACCAGCTGCTCCGACTCGGCCTGCAGCCGTCGCTCGATCTCCGGCAGGACGCCGTGACGCAGTTCGGCGGCGCGGTTGAGGTCGTAGGCGCGTTCAGCAGCCTCGGCTTCCAGCCGCACCCGCTCGAGCTCTTCGCGCAGCGACTGGACCCGACGGATCGCCTGCCGCTCGGCCTCCCACTGCGCGCGCATGGCGTCGGCCTCGGCGCGCAGGTCGGCCAGCTCGCGGCGCAGCTCCTCCAGCCGGGCGCGGCTCGCCGCGTCCTCCTCCTTGGCCAGGGCGGCTTCCTCGATCTCCAGACGCATCACCCGCCGGGTGACCTGGTCCAGCTCGGCGGGCTGGGAGTCGATCTCGGTGCGGATCATGGCGCACGCCTCGTCGACGAGGTCGATCGCCTTGTCCGGCAAGAACCGGTCGGAGATGTAGCGGTGCGACAAGGTGACCGCCGCGACCAGAGCGGCGTCCTGGATACGGACGCCGTGGAAGACCTCCAGGCGTTCCCGGATCCCGCGCAGGATGGAGATGGCGTCCTCCTCCGACGGCTCCTCCACCAGTACCGGCTGGAAGCGCCGTTCCAGGGCTGCGTCCTTCTCGATGTGCTTGCGGTACTCATCCAGCGTGGTCGCGCCGATCATGTGCAGCTCGCCGCGGGCGAGCATCGGCTTGAGCATGTTGCCGGCGTCCATCGCGCCTTCGGCCGCGCCGGCGCCGACGACGGTGTGTAGCTCGTCGACGAACAGCAGGATCTGCCCCTCGGCGGCGGTGACCTCCGACAGCACGGCCTTCAGCCGTTCCTCGAACTCCCCCCGGTACTTGGCACCGGCCACCAGCGAGCCCATGTCGAGGGCGAAGACGGTCCGGTCACGCAGGCCCTCGGGGACGTCGCCGTTGACGATCCGCTGCGCGAGTCCCTCGACGATGGCGGTCTTGCCGACGCCAGGGTCGCCGATGAGGACCGGATTGTTCTTGGTCTTGCGGGACAGGATCTGGATGACCCGGCGGATCTCCTCGTCGCGGCCGATCACCGGGTCGAGCTTCCCAGCGCGGGCGGCTGCGACCAGGTCCCGGCCGTACTTGTCCAGGGCCTCGTAGGCGACCTCGGGCATGGCGGAGGTGACGCGCTGGTTGCCGCGGATGGAGGTCAAGGCGGTGAGAAAGCGATCCCGGGTCAGGCCGGCGTCCTTGAGCGCCCGGCCGCTGGCGCTGGTCGATCCTTCCTCGAGAAGCGCCAGCATGAGGTGCTCGACGGACACGTATTCGTCCTTGAGTCGTCGGGCTTCACGCTCGGCGGTGTCCAGCAGCCGGGACAGCCGCTGGGTCACATAGACCTCCCCGGGTGCGGCGCCGGGACCGGTGACGCGAGGCCGTCGGCCGAGGTCGGCTTCGACCCGGGCGCGCAACTGGTCGGGGTCGGCGCCGGCGGACGTGACCAGGCGCGGTACCAGTCCTTCGACCTGATCGAGGAGCGCGAGCAGCAGGTGCTCGCCGTCGACCTCGGTGTGCCCGAAGCGCAGCGCTTTGGTCTGCGCGTCGTGCAGCGCTTCCTGGGACTTCTGGGTCAGTCGATTCATGTCCACGCTGAGTCACTCCTCCTGGCTGTGCCGGGACGCGCTCGCAGAGCGGCCTCCAGCTCTTCGATGCGGGTGAGCAGGTCGAGCACGACGCCGAGGGCGGCGTAGTTGAGCGCCAGGCCGACCCGCAGACGCTGGATGCGGGCGACCCGAGCAAGCTGGTTGGGGGCGAACTCGGGCTGACGCGCCGCCGGGTTGACCGGTTCCAGCAGCCCAAGGGCGACCAGCCGCCGCACCAGGTCAGGATGCAGCCCTGCGGCGGTGGCGAACTGGTCGAGGGACAACCGGGGAGGTCGGGCCAACGGATACCTCATCGGCCGCCTCCGGACGTGCTGGCCCTCGGATCGAAGGAGGAGGCGTCGGCGAGCTCCTCGAACAGCTTGCGTTCCTCCCTCGACAGCTGCGAGGGCACCATGATCTTCACTTCGGCGTAGAGGTCTCCGGATCGACCGGTCGGGCTGGCCAGTCCCCGACCGCGCAACCGCAGCTTGCGACCACTGGAGGAGCCCTCGGGCACGGTCACCTGCGCCTGCCCCCCGGGGGTGTCGACGGGGACGCGGGCACCGAGCGCGGCTTCCCAGGGGGTCATCGGGAGGTCGACGTAGATGTCGCGCCCGTCAACCCGGTATCGGGGATGCGGAGCGATGCGCACCACCAGGTACAGGTCCCCGGCTGGCGCGCCGCCGCTGCCGGCGCTGCCCTGCCCGGCAAGGCGGATCCGTTGGCCATCGGTCACCCCGGCCGGGATGTTCACCTCCAAGGTGCGCGATCCGCTGGGCCCGGCCAGCGTGACCCGACGTCGACCACCGGTGTAGGCCTCCTCCACCGACAAGCTGATCTCGGCCTCCGAGTCCGCGCCCGGCACTGGGCCACCGCCGAACCCGCCCCCACCTGCCCGGCCACCGAAGATGCCCCCGAACAGGTCGTCCAGGTCGATGCCGGCGTCGTCGAAGTCGGCCGGTTGCCCGTTGACGTACACCCGGCGGCGGCCGCCTCCTCCGGCGAACGGACCACCCTCGAAGGGGCTGCCGACGCCGCCTGCGCCGAACGGGCCGGCGGCGTCGGGGTCGAACCCCTCCGGCACCTGTCGCCAGTTCGCGCCGAACCGGTCGTAGCGCGCTCGCGTGTCTGGATCGGAGAGGACGTCGTAGGCCTCGGTGATCTCCTTGAACCGGTCCTCGGCTCCCGGGTCCTTGTTCACGTCAGGGTGGTACTGGCGGGCGAGCTTGCGGTAGGCCCGCTGGAGCTCCTCGGCGTCGGCATCCCGCCCGACGCCGAGAACCTCGTAGTGGTCCCGGGTGCTGGTCGTCATCAGCCGCGCCCCTCCGGGTCAGAGGCCCGCTCCCCGGCACGGGGGGTGGGTCGCTGGGAGACCGCGACCACCGCCGGCCGCAGCAACCCGTGCGGAGCTGTGTATCCGGGACGGAGCACGGCGACCACGGTCCCCGGCTCGGCGTCAGGGTCCTGGACGACTTGGGCCGCCTCGTGCCGGTTGGGATCGAACGGTGCCCCGGCGGCCTCGATACGCTCGAACCCGAGCCGAGCCAGCGCACTCAGCGCTTGGTCCCGCACCGCTTGGACGCCGGTGACGATGGTGCCCGGATCCGCGTTGGCGTGCTGCAGGGCCAGCTCGAGATTGTCGATCACCGGCAGCAGGTCGGCGGCGACTCGAGCTCGCTCACCGGTGCGAGCGTCGTCGATGTCGCGCTGGCACCGTTTGCGGAAGTTGTCCAGATCCGCCACGGCCCGCTGCCAGCGGGCACGCATGTCAGCCAGGTCCAACGCAGCGGCCTCGCTCTCCACCGATGCACCGGGCCCGGCGCTGCCGGGATCCCCCGGCGGCCCTGCTGCCGCCTGGGGACCCGACGCGGAGCCACCGCTTGCCTCCCGGGCCGCGTCCCCCGCTCGGGGAGCGTCCGGACGCGGATCGGGACTTGGGGTGTCGGATGCAGTCATTTCGTCAGCTGGTGGTGAAATCGGCGTCGATCACGTCGTCGGCAGCGCCGGGACGGCCACCGGCAGGCTGACCATCGCCGGCACCCGGCGCGACGGACGGTGCCGCCGCCAGTCCGGACAGCAGCTGCTGCAGGTCGGCAGAGAGCGCGCGCACCCGGTCCAGCGGCGCCTCGTCGTTGACCGCCTGCCGCGCCTCGGCGATAAGCATTTCCGCGCGCGCCTTCTCGTGCACCGCCGCCTGGTCGCCCAACTCGGCCAGCCGACGTTCCACGGCGTAAGCCACCGAATCCAGTTCGTTGCGGGCATCGACCTCCTGTCGGATCCGGGCGTCCTCGGCACGGTTGGCCTCGGCCTCAGCGATCAGCCGCTGCACCTCCGACTGGTCCAGCGTGCCGCTTTCGCTGATGGTGATCCGCTGCTCGTTACCGGTGTCCTTGTCCCGGGCGGAGACGTTGACGATGCCGTTGGCATCGATGTCAAAGGTGACCTCCACCTGAGGCACACCACGCGCGGCCGGACGGATGTTCTCCAGCCGGAACCGCCCGAGCACCCGGTTGTCCGCAGCCCGCTCCCGCTCGCCCTGCAGCACCACGATGTCGACTGCCGGTTGGTTGTCTTCGGCAGTGGAAAAGGTCTCGGTGCGGCGAGTCGGGATGGTGGTGTTCCGCTCGATGATCTTCGTCATCAGCCCGCCGAGGGTCTCCACCCCCAGCGACAGGGGGGTGACGTCGAGCAGCAGAACGTCCTTCACCTCACCCTGCAACACCCCGGCCTGCACGGCGGCGCCGGAGGCCACGACCTCGTCAGGGTTGACGCTCATGTTCGGGTCCTTGCCGCCGGTCAGCCGCCGCACCAGCGCCTGCACGGCCGGGATCCGGGTGGATCCCCCGACCAGGATGACCTCATCGAGGTCGTTGGCAGTGACCTTCGCGTCGGTCATCGCCTGCTGCACCGGCCCTAGGCAGCGCTCGACCAGGTCCGCGGTGATCTGGTCGAACTTCGACCGCATCACCGTGGTGGTCAAGTGCTTGGGCCCGGAGGCGTCGGCGGTGATGAACGGCAGGCTGACCTGCGTCTGCGTCGTGGAGGACAGCTCCACCTTGGCCTTTTCCGCCGACTCGTACAGTCGCTGCAGCGCCTGCGGGTCGCGGCGCAGATCGATGCCGGTGCTCTGCTGGAACTCATCCGCAAGGTGGTCGACGAGGCGTCGGTCGAAGTCGTCACCGCCCAGATGGGTGTCCCCGGCCGTGGAACGAACCTCGACCACCCCCTCGCCGACGTCGAGAATGCTGACGTCGAAGGTGCCCCCGCCGAGGTCGAAGACCAGTACGGTCTCGTTGCTTTTCTTGTCCAGCCCGTAGGCCAGTGCCGCGGCGGTCGGCTCGTTGATGATCCGCAGGACCTCGAGCCCGGCAATTTGACCGGCGTCCTTGGTGGCTTGGCGCTGGGCGTCGTTGAAGTAGGCAGGAACGGTGATCACCGCCTGCGTGACCCGCTCCCCCAGGTACTTGCTGGCATCTTCGGTGAGCTTGCGCAACACCTGCGCCGAGATCTCCTCCGGGCCGTACTGCTTGCCGTGCACGGAGAACCGGACGGCGTCATCCGGGCCCGGTACGACGTCGTAGGACACGGCGGAAATTTCCTCGGAGACCTCGGCGAACCGGCGCCCGATGAATCGCTTGGCCGAATAGATGGTGCCCTTGGGGTTCAGCACCGCCTGCCGACGGGCGAGGAGCCCGACGAGGCGTTCCCCGTTTTCTGTGAACGCCACGACCGATGGTGTCGTGCGTCCGCCTTCCGCGTTGGCGATGACGACGGGCTGCCCGCCCTCGAAGACGGCGACTACCGAGTTTGTGGTTCCGAGATCGATTCCGACTGCCTTGGCCATTCCGAACCCCTCCCTGCAGGCCACCGGTCGGGAGACCGACGGCAAGTCTGATTAGGTTGCGCCTACGCGTCTCGTGCTCTTCCGTTGAATGCTCGTCATGAGGTCACCGATGTACGGCGGCGGGTTGTGTCACGGCAGCTGCCGTCGGGCTTCGTGCACCGGCGGCAGCAGGTGGGCCGGGATGGTCACGTCGTCGCGGGTTCTCGCCCCACCCCGGCCCCGCTCTCAGCTGCCCCGCTGCTCCCCCTCGGAACCGCCCTGGTCCGACCCCTGGTCCGAGCTCTGGTCAGAGCCCTGGTCAGAGCCGTGGTTCTGGACACCGTCCGATCCGACGGACAGCTGCTGCTGGCCCGAGTCGTGCTGCACCTCGATGCGGCGCGGCTGCGCCTTCTCCGACATCGGGATGGTCAAATGCAAGACACCGTTGTTGTAGTTAGCCTGCACCTTCTCGGTGTCCAGCGCGTCGCCGACCTGCAGCTGGCGGGTGAACCGGCCCTGTGGCCGCTCGGCGAGCAGGACGTTGGAGCCCTGCGCGTACTCTGCGCGCCGCTCGGCGCGGATGGTCAGCGTGTTTCGCTCGGTGGTGATCTCCACGCTGCCCGGGTCCACACCGGGCAGGTCCAGGGCGACGTGGTAGCCGTCCTCGGCCTGCCAGACGTCCATCGGCATTCCCATCGGCGTGCGGGTGCCCGACATCAGCTGACTGGTCAGCCGATCCAGACTTCGGAAGGGGTCACCGAACGGTTCGAAACGCATGACACTCACTGCACTCTCCCTTCTCTCCCCGCCGACGGTGGCGGAGTGCTGTGAACCGACCCCGGCGCCAAACACGGAGCGGGGGTGAACCGAGCCCTGCAGTCGAGGCGGCTAGCGGGCCGGCGGCCTTCGGGACCGCGGGCGGTCGTGGTCCGGTCCCCGCTGCCATGCCGTCGCGAGATTGACCTGATGGCCCGTGTTGATTGCTTGCCGAGACTGGGTCGCGAAGGGGTTGAAACCGACCGCGGTTGCCTTGTTCACCAGTCCGCAGCGCCCCTACCGACATGCTGCGGGGAGTATCACCACCGCGCAGGTTCGTAAACGTCGAGCGACCGTCAGTCAAGGACGGCGGGCAACCGGGCCCGGCCATCGAGCTTGGAATGATGGTCATGGCAGATCGAGGACTACTACCTGCGCCTTGCGCAGCCGCCATGCGGCCAGCAGGAGCACGACACCAGCGACGATGGCGTAGACACCGAGCACGGTCGCTAGAGCCACGGCGCCGACGTCCGGACGCAGGAGAATGATCACACCGGCGATCAGCGAGATGGTCCCGAGGAGGCCGATCAGCCACTCTCCGGTGAGTTCCCGGCGGAGCCTTATCGCTGCGACGATCTCCAAGACACCTGTGACGACCGCCCACGCCCCGGCCAACACCACGAGCGCCAACGCCGTCAATTGTGGCCACACAACGGCGGTGACACCGGCTGCGATGCCGACGATGCCGCCGAGCACGTACAGCCACCGTCTTCCCTGGTCACCGTCGCGACCCAAGCCGCTGGCGATCATGCCGAAGCCATCTACCGCGGCATAAGCCCCGAACAGCAACGCCAGGACCAGCACCGTGGCCTCGGGCCATAGCAGCGCCAGCAGCCCGAACACGAGCGCGATGACCCCTCGCAGAACCAGCAGCAAGGTCACGCGACGAACCAGTTTCGTCGGCCTCTCCTGCCTGCCCCGTTCCTGCGTCCTAGAGATGTCCATCAGGACCCCTCCCCCGAAGGATTGTTGGCATGCCCCTCTTCCAGCACATGCGCGTCGAGTTTCATGGCGACCAGAGCCGCCCTGGGCCACGGTGGGGCCTCCGGCAGGGTCAAATGCGCTCCCTGTCGTAGCGCCGTCCGATAGCAGGCGTTGACTATTCGCAGTCCGCTGGCGTCGCAGAAACGCAGCTCTGCAGTTTCGATGACCCAGTGGGAATGGCTCGCGGCATTGAGCATGCGGACGGCGTCGAGCAGGTGGTAGGAGGTCTTGCGGTCCAGCCGCCCAGCCAGGCGGATGCGACCGCCGGTAGGGAAGACGGTCACCGTCAACTCGCGCACTGACGCGTCCTCTTGACGCCCGATTGGCAACCTGCCACGGGCGTCTAAAGGCACGCGGGTGCCGTGACCTGTTCCCGCCATCGAGGACCGAGTCATTTGCGGCGTCATCGCTCCCCCGGCAGCCGTCCGGTGATCAACAGCGTCTGAGCGACGTCGCCGATCTTGCGTCGGTGCTTGCGAGCCGCAGCCCGCAGCCGTGTGAACGCCTCGGTGTGGCCGATGTGGTCGCGTGCCATCAGGTAACCGATGCCCCGCTCGATGGGAACCCGGTAGTCCAGCGCGTAGTTCAGCTGGGCGGCGAGCTCGCCCGCCCGGTCGGCGCTGACCGCGGCGGTGAGCATCGCCTCCACCACCTCCGCGTAGCGGACCAGGGCATCAGCTTCTGAGTCGTCCCAGTCCTGCACGGAGGTGCGGTAGACGTCCAGACTGCCAACGCACAGTCCGGACAGGTACACCGGTACGCCCAGGACCGCCGCGACCCCCTTCCCCCGCAGCACCGGGGCCAACAGCGGCCAGCGCGGGTCGTCGGCCACGTCGGCGCAGGAAGTCGCTTCTTCGCGGACGAAGGTGTCCACGCACGGACCCTGCCCAGTCTCCATCTGAGTCGTTTCCAGCAGGTGGCTGAGGCCGTCGCTGGCCACCGCATAGCGCAGCTCGCTGTGCTCGTCGGCGATCATCACTCCGCTGCCGTCGACGCCGAACAGGGCGACGCAGGATTCGACGATCCGCCGCAGTGACGCCTCCAGCATCGCACTGTCGTGCTGATCGTTGAGGCGCCGCAGGCTGGCCGCCAGCGCCTGCGCATCGACACTGGCCGTCATCGCCGCCCACCACCATCGCGGGCGTTCCGTGTGGATCCAGAGTTGCGCTCGCCGTCGTGGCCGTCCGGGGACGACGGTCCGGCGCCGACCCCGCCCGCAGGGGAGTACGCCATCAGGTCCAGCAGTGCCCGCGGTGTCGCCCGCGCGGTCAGCCCCAGCAGCGCGCCGATCACCCCGGCGAAGGCCTCGGCGGCGGTGATCTCGCCCGGCGTCCATTCGTGCGGCAGCGGGCGCATCCCGTTGAGATTGCCGACGACCTGACGGTCCACGGACACCGGAGCGGACACCACCGCCCGCAGACCGGCATCGCGTACCCGATCCCGCAACAACGCGTACGCGGGTTCGGCGAGCATGTCCGCCACTGCCACCGGCGACCCGTGGCCGAGCACATCCACACCGGGACCCACCCCCAGGTCCGCCTGAGCGGTCTCCAGGATGGCGGACGCCGGACCGGTGGTGGCCACCGTGCGCAGCTGTCCGGTGTCACTAAGGAGCAACAGCCCGACGGCCTCCACGCTCAGCACCTCCCGTGCTGCGGAAACAACCAGCGCGACGCGGGAACTCAACGTGCCCACCGACGGAACTTTGGGCAACCCGGCCGTGAGCCGCTCCAGGCTGCGCTTCAGCGCCTGTTCGTCAATGGGCATGCCGACGCCTCCCTCCGGCCCCGCCTGTCCCTCGGGCCGACGACGGCCGCGGCCTGCCACGGAGGCTGCACCCGTTTGAGGCGCTCGCCCGGCCCCACCCCGGCCACCATGAGCTGGAGCGAGGGCGCGTGACGCCTACCAGCCGCCGACCGCATGCGCGGGCCCCGTCCGTCATAGCTGGTACCACGCTCAAGCCGCGGACGCTGACTAACAGCCGCTCCTGTAGATGGAGCCACATGCACCCGCGGCCGCCAACCGTGAAGGCCATGTGCAACCCAAGTCCAGCCGCCCGCTCGGACGCTCCATCAGAATTGGCGGTGGCGCGCATCTGCACCGACGCGTCGTCAGTCGCGCGGCGCTGGAGCAGATCTCGGCGAGCGGCGACAGCGACAACGTCCATGCGCTTCACCCCCTGTCCGCAGCTACGCGGAACGGCCAAACGGTTCCACCCAACTGCCGCGGACACAGGGCGGCAGAGCCAACAAACTCATGCGCGCCGACGCAGCACGCCGACTGCAGTGGGGCGACGGTACGTCCCCAGCCAGGGCGCCGCAACGGGGCGGCCGGTACCAACGCAAACCCCCGCGTTGAGGTGGGAAGGGACTGCTGCACGAGTAGGTGACATCTGATCTGTGGTGCCGAGAGGTGCCGCTGGAAGGATGTTCACCGTGCCCAAGCCCTACCCCAAGGAGTTTCGCGACGACGTCGTGAGCGTCGCTCGCAACCGTGAGCCGGGCCAGCACCTGAAGCAGATCGCGGCCGACTTCGGGATCAGCGAGTCGTGCCTGACGAACTGGATGAAGGCCGCCGACGTCGAAGACGGGGTCAAGCCCGGAACGACCGTCGCGGAGAACGCGGACCTGCGGGAGGCCCGCAAGCGGATCCGGCTACTCGAGCAGGAGAACGAGATCCTGCGCCGGGCTGCGGCCTACCTGTCGCAGGCGAACCTGCCGGGAAAATGATCTACCCGCTCGTCCGCGAGTTGGCCGCGTCCGGGGCCCCTGTGCGGGTGCCGGTCGCGGTGACGTGCCGGGTCCTGGGGCTGGCGCGTCAGCCCTACTACCGGTGGCTGGCCGCACCGGTCACCGCCGCTGAGCTCACCGAGGCGCACCGGGCGAACGCGTTGTTCGACGCGCATCGCGATGACCGCGAGTTCGGCTACCGGCTGCTGATCGATGAGGCCGCCGATGCCGGCCAGCCGATGGCCGCGCGGACCGCGTGGTCGATCTGCTCGGCCAACGGCTTGTCCCGCCCCGGGTCTGATGGAGGCTCTCAATCCACGTGAGGATGAGAGTCATGGCGGCACCAAGGAAGTACCCCGACGAGCTGCGTGAGCGGGCGACCCGGTTGGCGGTCGAGGCACGGCGTGAC
>NZ_JBJJTJ010000019.1:0-78709 GCF_054177765.1 Modestobacter lacusdianchii
CCTGTGGGCGCCGCCGCGGGGGGGCGCCCCCCCGGCCGCCCGCCCCCCCCCCCTCTCGCGTGCTCCTCGGCGGGTGAGGTCCTCCCCGCCGGACGATCAGACCCCGGCTGCGATGGCGGCGGGCTCGGCGGCGATGAGCCGCGCCCGCTCCTCCTCGCTCATGCCGCCCCAGACGCCGTACGGCTCGCGCACCGACAGTGCGTGCTGCAGGCAGGACTGGACGACCGGGCAGGTGCCGCAGACGGCCTTGGCGGCGGCCTGGCGCCGCGCTCGGGCCGGCCCGCGCTCACCGTCGGGGTGGAAGAAGAGCGACGTGCTCTCGCCCCGGCAGGAACCGTGCAACTGCCAGTCCCAGACCTCGGCGACGGGGGTGGGCAGTCGGCGGATGTCAGCCATTGGACCTCCTCGGCTCGGGTGCACCGGGGGGTCTGCCCGGTCACTTCCGGCCCGATGCCCGTTGCCGAGCGGCCGCAAACACGTGTGGTCGTGCTCGTTCTGCGAGATCGGCCGAGATGTGCTTCAGGCGTCGCGCCCCACCGGGGTGCCACGGCGCGCGTCCCACGTCACTCACCCGCGGGGGTGACGGTGCCTGTCGCCCTACCACCGTGCGGATCAAGGTGGTCACAGGGAGTGCCGACCACCGGGGTGGGGGACACCCGCCACCCGTCCGGGGACACCGGGGGTGCGGCACCCCAGGAGCGGGGGCCCACCTCGCTCCGGGACCTGCCCGGGCCGTGCCCGGGCGGCAGGTCGCCGGCTCCGCCGGCGCAGACGGGAGCAAGGGTGATCGAGGACAGGATGCGCGGCAACGGCAGCACCGGGGCCGTGGTCTGGGTGTTCGACGAGCGGCGCCGGGTCCGCGACGAGGTCGCCGGGCGACTGCTCGCCCTGCCCTTCGTCAGCCGGGTCGAGGCGGTCGGTGACCCGGCGTCGCTGATGGCCCGGCTGGACAACCGGCTCCCCGACGTCCTGCTCGTCGGGACCCAGCGGGCCACCGACAGCGGGCTGTCCGTGGCCACCCAGGTGCTCCGGTCGCACCCCTCGCTCCCGGTGCTCATGCTGGGTGCCCCGGACGACGCGGAGACGGTGCGGGCGGCGGTGGCCTTCGGCGCCCGCGGCTACCTGCGCTGGGACGCCAGCCCGGTGGAGCTGGGCCTGGGGCTGTCCCGCACCGGCATGCGCCCCGAGGGCCGCCCGGTGCAGCAGCTGGCCCCGGCGCCCCGCAGCCCGCAGCACGCCGTCGCCCTCGCCGGTGCCCCCGCCGGCTCGCCGTGGGGCGGCGCGAGCCCGCTGGCCGGCCTGGCCCCCACCACGGTCCGTTCCACGGTGCCCGAGACGCCGCACGTCGCGCTGTCGGCGCGGGAGATGCAGGTGCTCACCGGGATGAGCCAGGGCAAGAGCAACGCCCAGATCGGCCGGGAGCTCTACCTGTCCGAGGACACCATCAAGACCCACGCCCGGCGGCTGTTCCGCAAGCTCGGCGCCAAGGACCGCGCCGAGGCCGTGGCCACCGGCTTCCGCCGCGGCATGATGCACTGACCAGCACCGAGAAGCGCCTGAGCGCGGTGTCCGATCCCTCGGACACCGCGCTCAGGCGCATCTGGACGTCGATCCCCGAGTGGCCGCGCCGGGGACGGCACCCTCGCGGTCCGGAGGACCGCTGTCCGGACCGCGGTGGGCCCGGAGGGTCCGACGCGGAGCGGACGGAACGGCTCAGCGGCGGCCGGGCACGGCAGCTGGCCGCGGTGCGGCCCGGAGGGTCGCGATGAGCAGGGCTCAGTCCTCGCGGGCGTGCCGGCCGGCGCCGTGGCGGCCGGTGGGCTCCTCCCGCTCGGCCAGCGCGGCCACCCCGTCGGCGTAGCCGCTGGCGTAGTCCCAGCTGACGTAGTCGTCGGGGTCGGGGTCGAACGGCGGTTCGTGCCGGCCGGTCTGCCCCTCGTCGAGCAGCTGGCGCAGGTTGGCCTGCATCAGCGCCCAGTCGACGTGGTGCTCCTCCTGGCAGTCGGGGCAGTCGACGACGATGCCCTTGACGCCGGTGGGCTCCAGCAGGGTGCGGAAGACCTCCAGCTCGGCCAGGTCGTCGAGCACGCCGGCTCGTTCCTCCATGGTCAGCGGTGGCTGTCCGGAGTGGTCGCCCGAGCCGAGATCGCCCCCGAAGTCCGGGTCGCGGTCCGGCTGCGCGCCGAACTCGTCCCACGCGTCCACGTGTCCTCCTCGCCGGTGTGCACCGGCCTGCTGTGGCGTTGCTGGCTGTGGTGTTGCTGGTCAGTCGGCAGGTGGCCGGGCCGGCCGGCCGCCGGACAACCGTAACGGGGCGGAGGCCCTGCACGGGGGCCGCCTAACATGAGATGGGTTCCCGTGCGCCTCGGAGGCGCTCCCACCGAAGTCGAGAGGGTGGCGGCACATGCAGCCCGACGAGCGCACACCTGAACTGCCGGCCAAGTTCGCCCCGCTGGGGCTGACCTACGACGACGTCCTGCTGGTGCCCGGCGCCTCGGACATCGTCCCGACCGACGTGGACACCAGCACCCGGCTGACCCGCGGCATCCGGCTGGCCATCCCGCTGGTCTCCTCGGCGATGGACACCGTCACCGAGTCGCGGATGGCGATCGCCATGGCCCGTGCGGGCGGCATCGGCGTCCTGCACCGCAACCTCGCCGCCGAGGACCAGGCCGGCCAGGTCGACCTGGTCAAGCGCTCCGAGGCCGGCATGGTGACCAACCCGGTCACCTGCTCCCCGGACAACACGCTGGCCGAGGTCGACGCCCTGTCGGGCCGGTACCGCATCTCCGGCGCCCCCGTGGTCGACGCCGAGGGCGGGCTGGTCGGCATGGTGACCAACCGCGACATGCGCTTCGAGACCGACCAGAACCGCCTCGTCCGCGACGTGATGACGCCGATGCCGCTGGTCACCGCGCCCGTCGGCGTCGACCCCGAGCGCGCGCTCGCGCTGCTCAAGCAGCACAAGATCGAGAAGCTCCCGCTGGTCGACGACGCCGGCCGGCTCCGGGGCCTCATCACCGTCAAGGACTTCGTCAAGCGCGACCAGTACCCCAACGCCACCAAGGACGTCGACGGCCGGCTCTCCGTCGGTGCCGCGCTCGGCGTCGGCGAGGACGCCTACAAGCGGGCCGGGCTGCTCGTGGACGCCGGGGTCGACGTGCTCGTCGTCGACACCGCCCACGGCCACCAGCGGGCCGTGCTGGACATGGTCGCCCGGGTCAAGGCGGACTTCGCCAACGTCGGGCACGGCGTGCAGGTCGTCGGCGGCAACATCGCCACCCGGGCCGGTGCGCAGGCCCTGATCGACGCCGGGGTGGACGCGGTCAAGGTCGGGGTCGGCCCCGGCTCCATCTGCACCACCCGCGTGGTGGCCGGGGTCGGCGTCCCGCAGGTCACCGCCATCTACGAGGCCAGCCTCGCCGCCCGGCCGGCCGGGGTCCCGGTCATCGCCGACGGCGGGCTGCAGTACTCCGGCGACATCGCCAAGGCCCTCGTGGCCGGCGCCGACACGGTGATGATCGGCGGCCTGTTCGCCGGGGTCGAGGAGGCCCCGGGCGAGCTGGTCTTCATGAACGGCAAGCAGTACAAGACCTACCGCGGCATGGGCTCGCTGGGCGCGATGCAGAAGCGCGGCAACCAGTCCTTCAGCCGCGACCGGTACTTCGCCGACGACGTCCTCTCCGACGACAAGCTCGTCCCCGAGGGCATCGAGGGCCAGGTGCCCTACCGGGGCCCGCTGTCGGGGGTCGCCCACCAGCTGGTCGGTGGCCTGCGCGCCGGCATGGGCTACGCCGGCGCCGCCACCGTCGCCGACCTGCAGGACCGCGGCCAGCTCACCCGGATCACCTCCGCGGGGCTGACCGAGAGCCACCCGCACGACATCCAGATGACCGTCGAAGCCCCCAACTACCGAGGCCGCTGACCCATGCCCGTACGTGACAACGTCGAGATCGGCCTGAACCGCTTCGCCCGCCGGGGCTACGACCTGGACGAGGTGTCGATCGTCCCCTCGCGGCGCACCCGCGACCACGACGACGTCTCCACCGCCTGGCAGATCGACGCCTTCCGGTTCGACATCCCGCTGGTCACCAGCCCCAGTGACGCAGTGGTCAGCCCGGCCACCGCGGTCGCGGTCGGCCAGGCCGGTGGCCTGGGCGTGCTCAACGCCGAGGGCCTGTGGACCCGGTACGACGACCCGACCGACGTGCTGCGCCGGCTGCGCGAGGCCGCCGGCCCCGACGCCGGGCCGCCGACCGCGCTGCTGCAGGAGGTCTACGCCGAGCCGGTGAAGCCCGACCTGATCAGCGCCCGGGTCAAGGAGATGCGCGACGCCGGGGTCACCACCGCCGTCCGGGTCTCCCCGCAGCACACCGTCGGGCTGGCCCCGACCGTGCTGGCCGCGGGCGCCGACCTGCTGGTCATCCAGGGCACGATCGTCTCCGCCGAGCACGTCACCACCGCGGGCGAGGCGCTGAACCTCAAGGAGTTCATCGCCGACCTCGACGTCCCGGTGATCGTCGGCGGTGCCGCCGACTACCAGACCGCGCTGCACCTGATGCGCACCGGTGCGGCCGGCGTCATCGTCGGGGTGGGCGCCGACAGCTGGTCGACCGCCGACGCCGTGATGGGCATCCGGGTGCCGCTGGCCAGCGCCATCGCCGACGCCGCCGCGGCTCGCCGCGACTACCTGGACGAGACCGGTGGCCGCTACGTGCACGTGATCGCCAACGGGCGGATCGAGACCAGCGGCGCCATCGCCCGGGCCCTGGCCTGCGGCGCGGACGCCGTCCAGCTCGGTGAGCCGCTGCGGGTCGCCGAGGAGGCCCCGGGCGGCGGCGTGTGGTGGGACTCGGTGGCCGCGCACCCGCGGCTGCCGCGCGGCGGCACGTCGGCCCCGGCGGCGCCCCGCGGCACCCTGGACCAGGTGCTCTTCGGCCCGGCCGAGGCCTCCGACGGTCGCACCAACCTCTTCGGCGCGCTGCGCCGCACGATGGCCAAGACCGGCTACCGGGACCTCAAGGAGTTCCAGCGGGTCGACCTGGTCCTGGGCGGGCGGGGCGACGTGGCCGACGTGCCCGGTCACCGGGCGGGCTGACCGCACCGATGAGCATGGACTTCCCGACGGTGCTGGTCGTCGACTTCGGCGCCCAGTACGCCCAGCTGATCGCCCGGCGGATCCGCGAGGCCGGCGTCTACTCCGAGCTCGTCGGCTCCGACGTGCCGGTGGAGGAGCTGCTGGCCCGCAAGCCGGCGGCGATCGTCCTCTCCGGCGGCCCGTCCAGCGTCTACGCCGAGGGGGCGCCGCAGGTCGACCCGGCGGTGTTCGAGGCCGGCGTGCCGGCCTTCGGCATCTGCTACGGCTTCCAGGCGATGGCCGCCAGCCTGGGCGGCACCGTCGCCCGCACCGGCGACCGGGAGTACGGCGGCACCCCGCTGACCGTCACCACCCCCGGTCGGCTGTTCGGGACGACGCCGAACGAGCAGTCGGTGTGGATGAGCCACGGCGACGCGGTCAGTGCCGCCCCGCCCGGGTTCACCGTCACCGCCACCTCCACCGGCGCCCCGGTCGCGGCGTTCGAGGACGTCGACCGGCGGCTGGCCGGAGTGCAGTTCCACCCGGAGGTGAAGAACACCCCGCACGGGCAGACGGTGCTGGAGCACTTCCTGTTCGACATCGCCGGCCTCGAGCCGAGCTGGACGATGGCCAACGTCGTCGACGAGCAGGTCGCCGCCATCCGGGAGCAGATCGGCGACCGGCGGGCGATCTGCGGGCTGTCCGGCGGGGTCGACTCCGCGGTGGCCGCGGCGCTGGTCCAGCAGGCCATCGGCGACCGGCTCACCTGCGTCTACGTCGACCACGGGCTGATGCGCGCGGGCGAGACCGAGCAGATCGAGCGCGACTTCGTCGCCGTCACCGGCGCCGACCTGCGGGTGGTCGACGCCAGTGAGCAGTTCCTCGGCGCGCTCGCCGGGGTCAGCGACCCGGAGACCAAGCGCAAGATCATCGGCCGGGAGTTCATCCGGGTCTTCGAGCAGGCCGCCCTCGACGTCGTCGCCGACGCCAAGGAGCACGGCGAGACCGTCGACTTCCTGGTGCAGGGCACCCTCTACCCCGACGTCGTCGAGTCCGGGGGCGGCACGGGGACGGCGAACATCAAGAGCCACCACAACGTCGGTGGGCTGCCCGAAGATCTGACGTTCACCCTGGTCGAGCCGCTGCGCACGCTGTTCAAGGACGAGGTGCGCGAGGTGGGCCGCCAGCTGGGCCTCCCCGACACCCTGGTGCAGCGCCAGCCGTTCCCCGGCCCGGGTCTGGGCATCCGGATCATCGGCGAGGTCACCCGGGAGCGGCTGGACGTGCTCCGGCAGGCCGACGCGATCGCCCGCGAGGAGCTGACCGCGGCCCACCTGGACACCGAGATCTGGCAGTGCCCGGTGGTGCTGCTGGCCGACGTCCGCTCGGTGGGCGTGCAGGGCGACGGGCGCACGTACGGCCACCCCGTCGTGCTGCGCCCAGTGTCCAGCGAGGACGCGATGACCGCCGACTGGACCCGGCTGCCCTACGACGTGCTGGCGCGCATCTCCACCCGGATCACCAACGAGGTCGCCGAGGTGAACCGGGTCGTGCTCGACGTGACGAGCAAGCCGCCGGGCACCATCGAGTGGGAGTAGGGACCCCGTCGCCCCCCACGCCTCGCAGGCTCGGCGCGGGCCCCTGCGACGGGGCCGCTCCAGCACGTCACCGGCTCGTGGCGGGCCCCTGCGAGAAGGCCGGACATGACCGTTGGCGGTGGGAGGTGCCGCGGTGACCACCGGGACGTGGCCGCTCGTCCCGAGCGCGATCGCACTGGTCGCGATGGCCGTCGTCATCGTGTTCGCCGGTGTCCGGCTGACCAAGGCCGCTGACGAGCTCGCCGACCGGACCGGGCTCGGTGACGCCATCGGCGGGGCCCTGCTGCTCGGCGCGGTCACCTCGCTGCCGGGCAACGTCACCGTCCTCACCGGGGCCCTGGAGGGGGACGCCGGGTTCGCGCTGGCCAACCCGGTCGGCGGCATCGCGCTGCAGACGGTCTGGCTGGCCGTCGCCGACCTGGTGTACCGCCGGGCCAACCTCGAGCACGCGGCGGCGTCGCTGGAGAACGTCATGCAGTCGGTGGTCCTCATGGCGATGCTGTCGCTGCCGGTGATCGCCTACGCGACGCCGCAGCTGACGCTGGGCTGGGTCCACCCGGTGACGCTGCTCATCCCCCTGCTCTACGCCTACGGGTTGCGGTTGCTCCGCCGGATGCACGACCACCCGATGTGGGTGCCCACCCACACCTCGGCGACCGAGGGCGACCACGCGGACGAGGGGAGCGGCTCCGACCGGTCCACCCGCCGGCTCTGGGCCACCCTCGCCGGGCTGGGACTGGTCGTCGGCGTCGCCGGCTGGGTGGTGGGGCAGGCCGGTCTCGGTGTCGCCGCCGGCACCGGCCTGGAGGGCGGCATCATCGGGTTCACGCTCACCACTGCCGTGAGCTCGCTGCCCGAGCTGGTCGTGCTGGTCACCGCGGTGCGGATGGGGCAGCTCACCCTCGGGGTCGGCAACATCGTCGGGGGCAACGTCTTCGACATGCTGATGATCGCGGTCGCCGACCTGGGGTACCTGGACGGTTCCCTGTACCGGGACGCCGGCTCGACCAGCCTCGTGCTGCTCGGCGGCACCATGCTGCTGATCGCAGTCCTCACCGCCGGGCTGGTGATGCGTGACCGGAAGGGGATCGGCTTCGAGGGCCTGCTCATCCCGGTCATCTACGCCGCGACCGTCGGCCTGGCGGTGATCAGCCGATGACGAGGGCCCGGGGAGCTCTCGCTCCCCGGGCCCTCGTGGTCGGTGTCTCGGGCCGGTGCCGGGTGACCCCGCCCGGCACCGGTCCTCGGCGGCGGGTCAGCGGCGGCGGCGGGCCCGGCGCAGCTCGTTGACCAGCAGTGCGATCCCGGCGCCGATCAGCAGCACCCAGGAGAAGCCGTGGCTGAACCAGTCCAGCGGCAGGGTCACCCCGGTCATCAGCAGGACGGCCAGCCCGATGAACAGGATGCCGGCGACCAGCGGCAGCGCGTCGACGTCCCGGCGCGGCGCGGCGTCGTCCTCGGCGGGCAGCCCGCCGGGGAGGACCTCGGTCTGCTGCCGGCCGTAGGGGTCGTGCTCAGCCACGGGACACCTCCACGTCGCCCAGACCGGAGGAGATCGTGAGCACGATCTCCGGGTCGTCGTCGTCGCTCCAGTCGGCGGAGCCGCTGCCGGGGAAGTAGCCCTCGTCGACGATCTCGCCGAACAGCTCCACCTCCCCGATGCCGTTGTCCACGCTCACCCGGACGTCGGCGGCGTAGGGCACCACCACGTCGATGTCGCCCACGCCCGCGTCGATCTCGGTGGTGATCGGCCGGCCGGTGCCGTCCAGGTCGATCCCGGTGAGGTCCAGGGTGAAGTCGCCGGCACCGTGCTCGTAGACCGACTGGACGCCGGCGGCGGTGATCGGCCGGTACGTGCGGTCGCCCATCTCCCCGTTGGGCAGCTGCACGGTGGAGGCCACCAGCAACGCCGCGGACAGCAGCAGACCGAGGGTGATCAGCCCGCCCTTGGCGCCGCGGCCGACGCCGGTGAGCGCACCGACCACCAGCCCGACGCCGACGACCAGCAGCGCGCTGCCCAGGAAGCCGCGGGGGCCGAGGTCGAGGTCGGTGAACTGGGTGACCAGGACGCCGAGCCCGAGCACGATCAGCAGCGCCGCGACGGTCACCCCGGGCACCGGTGAGCGCGGGCCGGACGGCGCCCGGGTGGCCGGGGCAGCCGGGTCACCGGGCTGCGCGGCGGGCGCCGAGGGCATGAGCAGCCACAGCAGCAGGTAGATGATGATGCCGCTGCCGCCGGCGAGGGTCAGGGCGATCGCGCCGACCCGCCAGAGCAGGGCGTCGATGCCGGTGTACTCGGCGAGGCCGCCGGCGACGCCGCCGATCACCCGGTCGTTGCGGCTGCGCCGCAGCTGCGGGCGGGGCGCGGGTCCGGGGGTGGGCGGAGGTGGCGGCCAGGAGCCCGGGGGCTGCGCGGCCGTGGGCGGCGGGGCCGACGGGGGGAGTGCTGAGGTCATGGCACCAGCCTGCCGACCCGGTGGCCCCGGCGGTATCCGGGAAACCCCTGGCCCGACCCTGATCCGCGTCGGCCTCGCTGCCCCGGGTGATCACCGGTGTGCCTGCACGGAGGACGGTGACACGATCGTCCCGTGACCACCAGCACCGCGCCGGCCGCCCGGCCGTCCACGGGCGCCCCTGCCCGGCCCCCGCTGGCGCGCCCGGCCGACGACCGGTTGCTGGCCGGGGTCGCCGCGGGGACGGCTGCGCACCTGCGCCTGGACCCGCTGGTCGTCCGGGTCGTCGTCGTGGGGCTGGCGTTCACCGGGGTGGGGGTCGTCGCCTACGCGCTGCTGTGGCTGACCATGCCGGTCGCCGACCCGGACGGCGACGGCGCCCCCGGGGCCGTGCTCGGGCAGCGCCCCAGCCGCCGCCAGCTGATCCTGCTGTCGCTGCTGTCGTTCGCCGCCTTCGGGCTGGTCTCCCAGCTGCTCACCTTCGGCGGCTACGACGTCGTCCTGCCGCTGGTGCTGGCCGGCATCGGGCTGGCGCTGATCTGGCGGCAGACCGACACCGACGCCACGCTCTCCCGCCGCACCGGCCGCTGGGGGCTGGCCGCCGGCGTCGTGGTCGGGGTGCTGGGCGTGGTGCTGCTGCTGGCCACCACCGGCCAGCTGGCCAACGCCCGCAACGGCTTCACCGCCACCGTCGTCATCCTCGTCGGCCTGGTGCTGGCGACCGCACCGCTGTGGCGCCGGCTGCTCGACCAGCGCGCCGCCGAGCGGGCGGCCCGGATCCGGTCCGAGGAGCGGGCCGCGGTCGCCGCGCACCTGCACGACTCGGTGCTGCAGACCCTGGCGCTCATCCAGCGGCACGCGGATGACCCCACCGTGGTCGGCCGGCTGGCCCGCAGCCAGGAGCGGGAGCTGCGGGCCTGGCTGTACGAGCCGACGGTGGCCACCGGCGGCACCTGGGCGGGGCTGGTCGCCCGGCTGGTGGCCGAGGTCGAGGCCGACCACGCCGTCACCGTCGACCCGGTCGTCGTCGGCGACGTGCCCGTGGACGACGCGGTGGCGACCCTCGGCCAGGCGGCGAAGGAGGCGGTGGTCAACGCCGCGAAGCACTCCGGCGCGGCGAGCGTCTCGCTGTACAGCGAGGTCACCCCGACGTCGGTGACGGTGTTCGTGCGGGACCGCGGCGCCGGGTTCGACCCGGCCACGGTGCCGGGTGACCGGCGCGGCCTGCGGGACTCGGTGATCGGCCGGCTCACCCGGCTGCAGGGCACGGCGACGGTGCGTTCGGCACCAGGAGAGGGGACCGAGGTGGAGCTCTGCCTCCCACGCGAGCAGACGGAGGCCACGGCGTGAGCGGCACCCGGGTCTTCCTCGTCGACGACCACGCGATGGTGCGCGCCGGCGTGCGGACCGAGCTCGGCGAGGACGTCGAGGTGGTCGGCGAGGCCGCGGACGTCGCCAGCGCGGTCGCCGGCATCCGGGCCAGCACCCCCGACGTGGTGCTGCTGGACGTGCACCTGCCCGGCGGCGGCGGGCACGCGGTGCTGGAGACGCTGCGCGCCGAGCTGCCCGGCACCCGGTGGCTGGCCCTGTCGGTCTCCGACGCCGCCGAGGACGTCATCGCGGTCATCCGGGCCGGCGCCCGCGGGTACGTCACGAAGACGATCTCCGGCGCCGAGCTGCGCGACGCCGTCCGCCGGGTGGCCGAGGACGACGTGGTCTTCAGCCCGCGGCTGGCCGGGTTCGTGCTCGACGCCTTCGCCGCCGCGGGGCCGGCGACCCCGGCCCCGGCGGCGGAGGACCCGGCGACCGACCCGGGGCTGGACCTGCTCTCGGCCCGGGAGCGGGAGGTGATGCAGCTGCTGGCCCGCGGCTACACCTACCGGGAGATCGGCGGCCGGCTGTTCATCTCGGTCAAGACGGTGGAGTCCCACGCCAGCAACGTGCTGCGCAAGCTGCAGCTGTCCAACCGCAACGAGCTCACCCGCTGGGCGGCCACCAACCGGTTGCTGTAGCCCGCCGATCCCGCCGGATCCGGCTCAGGCGGTGTAGACGACCTGGAACGCCTCGGCCAGCCGGCCCTCGGGCAGGCCGTGGGAGCGGGCGTTCTGCCGCATCCAGCCGGTCAGGAACTCCTCCAGCTGCCCGTCGGGCAGGTGGGAGACCTGGCTGGCGTGCGAACGCAGCGCGGCCAGCTTCCGGTCCAGGACGTCGGTGACGTCGACGGCGTGGTCGGAGTGCGGGCCCCCGCCCAGCCAGACCTCGGACACCGTCCACTCCTGGAGGCCCTCGTCGGCCAGCAGCTCGGGGAAGGCGAAGGGGTTGCGGGCGTCGGGGTACACGGCGCGCAGGGTCGACTCGCCCACGGTCATGTGGTCGGGGTGGCTGGCCCCGATCCGCTCGTAGAAGCGCTCCGGCGAGCTGGTGAGCACCCGCTGCGGGCGCACCTGGCGGATCACCCGGCTGATGTCCCGGCGCAGGTCCAGGCTCAGCTCCAGCCGCCCGTCCGGGTAGCCCAGGAAACGGACGTCGGTGACACCCACCGCATCGGCCGCGGCGCGCTGCTCCGCACGGCGCAACGGCCCCATCTGGTCGCGCGGGGTCTCGTCGAACCCACCGGCGTCCCCGTCGGTCACCATGCAGTAGGTGACCTCGGTGCCCGCCGCCGTCCAGGTGGCGACCGTCCCGGCGCTGCCGAAGTCGACGTCGTCGGGATGGGCGAGCACGCACAGGACGCGGTCGACGTGCTCGGCAGGGGCGGTGGGCAGCGGCATCACGCGCGGCAGCCTAGGTGTGGGCGCCGGTGACCGGCTGGCGGGGGGAGTCGGGGACCGGCTCGGCCGCGACGACCTGGTTGCGTCCGTCGCGCTTGGCCCGGTAGAGCGCGCCGTCGGCGGCGCGGAGCAGGTCGGTCAGGTCGTCGGTGCCGCCGGCGCCGCACACCACGCCGGCCGACAGGGTCACCGGCAGGCCCGACAGCGGCTCGGCCTGCACCGACCGGCGGAGCCGCTCGGCCACCTGCAGGGTGCCCGGGGCATCCCGACCCGGCAGGAGGACGACGAACTCCTCACCACCGATCCGGTAGGCGATGTCGGAGACGCGCAGCTCCTGGCGCAGCCGGTCGGCCAGCTCCCGGAGGACGAGGTCGCCGCGGTCGTGCCCGTGTTCGTCGTTGACCTGCTTGAAGTGGTCGACGTCGAGCATGACCAACCCGATGCAGGTGCCGGCCTCGGCGGCCCGGCGCTGCAGGTCGGCGAACCGGGCGTTGAGCGTGACCCGGTTGTAGAGCCCGGTCAGCGGGTCGACGACCGCCTCGTCGCGGGAGTGCAGGTCGGCGCTGAGCAACCAGTGGCCCGCCAGGGCGAGGCAGCCCAGCAGCGCCAGGTAGGCGACCACGTGCAGCCAGTCCGGAGCCGGCACGGCCGGCGGTGCGAGGACCACGGCCAGGACGGCCAGCACCATCGAGGTGAGCATGCCGGTGACGAACAGGGGCAGCCGGAAGGCCACGGCCTGGCTGAAGACGGGGACGACCATCAGGGGCAGCAGCGGGCTGGTCGCACCGCCGCTGACCACCACCGCCGCAGCGGCGTTGACCTCCAGGAGCAGGAAGGCGACGGCACCGATGGCCTCGGCGTTCGGCAGCCTCCGGTGCAGCTGGACGCCGCCGATCATCGTCAGCCCGCCGAGGACGACGAGCCCCACCAGCGCCGGACCGTGCCACCAGGAGGCCAGCAGCGTCGTCCCACCGACCAGGGCGCCGATGGGCTCGGCGTTGCGGAACCGCGTGTGCATGTCCGCGTACCGGGCCTGGTCGGCCAAGTTGCCGCGCAACCACCGGGACAGGCGTCCCTCGGTCGAGACGGCGCGTGCGGTCACGGTGAGGACATCGACCGCGCTGAGCCGAGCTTGACGCACCACCCGGCATCGTCCCCCGGACGGGTGGAGCGGCTCAGAGCCGGCCGCGGCCCTGACGCAGCAGCATCATCCCGAGCGCGGCGCCGTCCGGACCGAGCGCGGTGCGGAAGCGGTCGAGCACCCGCTGCTCGCGGGACAGCGACAGCCGCATGCCGCCCGAGGCGGTGCGCAGCGCGCCGATCTCCCGGGAGACGGCCAGCCGGCGCTGGACCAGTTCGATGATCTGGGCGTCGCAGGCGTCGATCTCGGCGCGCAGCGCGTCGATGCGCTCGGCCGGCTCGGCAGGGCTGTCGGTGGGGGAGAGGGTGGTGCTCATCGGGTCCTCCGGGGCGGGTGGGAGGCCGTCGGACCCGGGACAGAGAAAACGCCCCGGGGCCTTGGGCCCGGGGCGTCGTGTGCGGTGGCTGATCAGCCAGCGAGTACGGACACCGGAACCCGGTGGCCGTAGTGAAACTCGCGATGCATCAGCACGCCGGGGAGTCTGCCACACCCCCGGACCGTGCGGCCAGGTCACGCCCTCCCCAGCCGACACGCTGGCCCCCGGCGGTGTCGGTGTCCCGGCTTAGAGTGGCTGCGTCATGAGCAGCCCCCAGCACACCCTCCCCGGCACCGCCGCGCTCGCCCGGCAGACCCCCGGCCAGACCGGCCGCGAACTCGACCGGATGCTCGCCGGCCTCAACGGCCCGCAGCGCGACGCCGTCGTGCACGAGGGCAGCCCGCTGCTCATCGTCGCCGGCGCGGGCTCGGGCAAGACCCGGGTGCTCACCCACCGCATCGCCTACCTGCTGGGCGCCCGCGGCGTGCAGCCCGGCGAGATCATGGCGATCACCTTCACCAACAAGGCCGCCGGGGAGATGAAGGAGCGGGTCGCCGCCCTGGTCGGTCCGCGGGCCCGGGCGATGTGGGTCTCGACCTTCCACTCCATGTGCGTGCGCATCCTGCGCGCCGAGGCCGCCAAGCTCGGCATGAAGAGCTCGTTCACCATCTACGACCAGGGCGACTCGGTCCGGCTGATGACGATGGTCGCCCGCGACCTCGACCTGGACGCCAAGCGCTATCCCGGGCGCAGCCTGGCCAACCAGGTGTCGAACCTGAAGAACGAGCTGATCGACGAGGAGTCCTACGCCCCGCAGACGGCGCCGGAGAAGGTGCTGGCCGAGGCGTACGCGCTGTACCAGCGGCGGCTGCGCGAGGCGCACGCCATGGACTTCGACGACCTGATCATGACCACGGTGCACCTGCTGCAGGCCTTCCCGGACGTGGCCGAGCACTACCGCCGCCGGTTCCGGCACGTGCTGGTCGACGAGTACCAGGACACCAACCACGCCCAGTACGTGCTGGTGCGCGAGCTGGTGGGCACGCACGGCGGGCCGGTGCCCCCGGCCGAGCTGTGCGTCGTCGGCGACGCCGACCAGTCGATCTACGCCTTCCGGGGCGCCACGATCCGCAACATCGACGAGTTCGAGCGCGACTACCCCGAGGCCACCACGATCGTCCTGGAGCAGAACTACCGCTCCACCCAGCGCATCCTCAAGGCGGCCAACCAGGTCATCGCCCGCAACACCGCCCGCCGGCCGAAGAACCTCTGGTCCGACGCCGGCGACGGCGAGCTGATCGAGGGCTACGTCGCCGACAACGAGCACGACGAGGCCGCCTGGGTCGCCGAGCAGATCGACGCGCTCACCGACGAGGGCGCGGCCAGGCCTGCGGACATCGCGGTCTTCTACCGGACCAACAACGCCTCCCGGGTGTTCGAGGAGGTGTTCATCCGGGTCGGCATGCCCTACAAGGTCGTCGGCGGGGTGCGCTTCTACGAGCGCCGCGAGGTCCGCGACGCGGTGGCCTACCTGAAGGTGGTCGCCAACCCGGCCGACGTGGTCAGCCTGCGCCGGGTGCTGAACACGCCCAAGCGCGGCATCGGCGAGCGCGCCGAGTCCGCGATCGAGCGGTTCGCCGACCGGGAGCGCATCCCGTTCGCCAGCGCGCTGCGCCGCGCCTCGGAGGTGGGCGAGCTCGCCACCCGCTCGCTCAAGGCGATCCAGGAGTTCGTCGCGCTGCTGGAGGAGTTCGAGCAGCTGGTGGAGACCGGCTCCGGCCCGGCTGCCCTGCTGGAGAGCATCCTCGACCGCACCGGGTACCTCGCCGAGCTCGAGGCGAGCACCGACCCGCAGGACGAGGGTCGGGTCGACAACCTCAACGAGCTGATCTCGGTGGCCGCCGAGTTCGAGGCCGCCTCCCCCGAGGGCACGGTCACCGACTTCCTGGAGCAGGTGTCGCTGGTCGCCGACGCCGACCAGATCCCGGTCACCGGCGACGAGGCCGGTGTGGTCACGCTGATGACCCTGCACACCGCCAAGGGGCTGGAGTTCCCGGTCGTCTTCCTCACCGGCCTGGAGGACGGCGTCTTCCCGCACATGCGCGCGCTGGGCGACCCGCGGGAGCTGGAGGAGGAGCGCCGGCTGGCCTACGTCGGCATCACCCGGGCCCGGCAGCGGTTGTTCCTCTCCCGGGCGACGGTGCGCACCAGCTGGGGGCAGCCGGCCTACAACCCGCCGTCCCGGTTCCTCGACGAGCTGCCCACCGACGCCGTCCACTGGGAGCGGCTGGAGCCGGCGCCGACCAAGGCGATGGGCTCGGCGCAGTCGCGGGTCGCCTCGACCGGGCTGTCCACCGGCGGGCTGCGCGGCGGTGCCGGCAACCGCCCGGTGATCAACGTCGAGATCGGCGACCGGGTCAGCCACGACGCGTTCGGGCTGGGCACCGTCGTCGAGATCAACGGCGCCGGTGACAAGGCCCAGGCGACGGTCGACTTCGGTTCCGGCGGCACCAAGCGCCTGGTGCTCCGGTACGCCCCGCTCGTCAAGCTCTGACGGCGGGCCCCCGTCGCAGGGTCCCCGCGAGCTCGGCGGGTGACCGTGCGACGGGGCCGCCGGTCACGGCTGCCCGTGGCTCGGAGCCGACGATCCAGGGGACGCCGTGGGGCCGGCAGACCCGTGCGCAGGACGCCAGGGCCCCACGCGCTCCCGGGGCGGCTGCACGTCGGCCTCAGCGCGCTCACCCGACCGGAGCGCGGGGCTCCGGCGTCAGCCGACGGAGAGGCCCCGGTCGTTGAGCCAGGCCTCGGGGTCGATCGGCTTGCCGTTCATGCCGCCGCTGTGGATCTCGAAGTGCAGGTGCGGCCCGGTCGACTGACCCTGGTTGCCGACCTTGGCGATCTGCTCGCCGGCGGACACCACGTCCCCGGCGGAGACGCTGTAGTACTTCATGTGCCCGTAGATCTGCACGTTGCCGTCGGCGTCCTGGATGTAGACGGCGTTGCCGTAGCCCGAGGCCGGTCCGGCGCGGAGCACGACCCCGTCGGCGGCGGCGAGGATCGGGGTGCCCAGCGGGGCGGCCAGGTCCAGCCCCCAGTGCATGGTGCCCCAGCGCTGGCAGAAGCAGGTGGTCAGCCGGCCGTCGGTGGGCACCACGAAGTCCGGCTCACGCGCGGCCCGGGAGGCGGCGATCTCGTTGAGCCGGGCCTGCGCCTCGGCCTGGCTGATCTCACCGCGGGCGCCGGCCACGTCGACGCCGCCGGAGAAGCTGGCGTCGGCCATGCCCAGCCCGTAGTCCTGCCCGGAGGCGACCGGGGGGACGTCGGAGGCGCCGGTGCCCAGCAGCGAGGCGGCCAGCGCTCCGGCCACGGCGACGGCGAGCAGCAGCGGGGCGCGGCGCCCGGGCGGGCGCGGCAGCGAACGGCGGCGGGTGCGGTCGGCAGCGGCGGGGCCGTCGGCGGCGCGGTCGGCGGCGGTGCGGCCGGTGGCGGCGCGGTCGGCGGCGGCGCGCGGGCGGCGGGAGAGCAGCACCCGGCGGGCGCGACGCGGCTGGTCGGCGGCCCGCTCCGGGTCGGTGACGTCCGGGGCGTCAGCGGGCTGGGTCGCGGCCCAGGCGTCGTCCCAGTCCCAGTCGCCGTCGAGGTCGCCGGCCCAGCCGCCCGTCGCGGGCGCGGCGTCCAGGACGCGGTCGTCCTCGGCCCGGGTGCGGCCCACGGGCTCACGGAGACTGGTCAACGGGACACCTTCCGGCGGCGACGCCACGACATGGTCGCGGGTCTGACGGGCACCGGCCGGGGGAGCGGCTGGTGCGTGCGCAGTGGTTCGGTGACCCCGGCGGGAGGAATCCCATCGGTGTCATTCGCGGACGCTACGGACGGCCGGTGTGGGGTTCAATCACCTGACAGCACGTGTCGCCATGTCGTCTCTGAGTGACGACACCCGTCACAGAGGTCGCGTCCGAGAGCGAGGCGTGCCGGCCGGTGGGGTGACGGACCGGCCATCAGCAAGGGGTCAGGCGGCGGCGGGGAGTGGCTCGTCGCCGCCAGTGCGGAGGCCCGCCAGGATGGCGGCCACCTCGTCGACCACGCCCCGGTGGATCGGCAGTGACATGTGCCCGACCCCGCGGACCAGCACGTTGCGGGCCTGGAGGTCGGGGTGCTCGCAGCGGCCGGCCGCCGACGGCACGACCATCTGGTCCAGATCGCTGTACACCGCGGTCACCCGGGTGCGGCAGCCCGGCACCGGCGCGGCCAGCTCCTGGAACAGCGACGAACCCGGCCGCAGCTGCCGGACCAGCCGGGTCGGCAGTGCGTGCGCCCACCAGCTCCCCCCGTGCGGCGTCCCGAGGGTCACCAGGGACTCGATCCGCTGGTCACCGCCCAGTCGCTGCACGAGGTAGCGGGCGACCAGACCGCCCAGGCTGTGGCCGACGACGTGCACCCGGTCGTGACCGGTCTCCCGGCAGACCCGCTCCACGTGCCGGCCCAGCGCCTCGGCGGCGCTCTCGACGTCCCGGAGCAGTGGGCTGTAGTTCCACGAGCACACCTGGGCGAAGCCCCGGCGGCGCAGGCTGCGGCGCATCACCGCGAAGACCGACCGGTTGTCGACCAGGCCGTGCACGAGCACGACCGGGATCCGGGCGGCCAGCGGGTCGGCGGCGAACAGCGCCCGGGCCGTCGGTGGCTGGGTGCCGGGGCGGAAGCTGCCGTCGGGCCGCAGCCGCTCGGCGCGCGTGCCCAGCGGGTAGAGCAGTGCGTGGGCGCCGACCCAGGCCAGCTCGGTCAGGCTGCCGGTGAGCGCCGTGGGGGAGACGAGGGAGCGCAGGCCCTTCCGGACGGCGGTGAGCGGCGCCTCCGGGACGTCGCTCCCTGCCGGAGCCGTCGACGCGTGCCACGCTGGTGCGGAGGACAGAACGGTTCCGTGCACGCCGTCCTCCCCGTCCCGCCTCGGCACCGCACCGGGCGGTGCGCCGTGCACCTGGTGTGCTCCCTGTCGGGACGGTAATGCCCCGTTGTGCTGGACGTCACACACCGGACACACGACACGCCCCCGCGACCAGACGACCTCCCGAGGAGACGACCGTGCCCGCCCGTGACCGTGTTCCCGCCACTCCCGCCCAGGGCGGAGGGGCGACGTCCGCGCGCCGGGGTGGCGGTGGGCGCGCCCGAGCAGTCGCCGGCACCCCGGCCACCGACCAGCTCGTGGTGGGCACCGTCCCGGTGCTGGCCCGCGTCACGGGGGCGCTGCTGGTGCTGGCCGGCCTCGTCGGTGCGGTCGCCGTCTTCCCGACCTACCTCGTGGTCGGCGGCCAGGCGCTCCGGTTCGCCACCGGGCCGCTGGACGCGCTGGTCGCGCTGGTGGGTCCGGTGGCCACGCTCGTCGTCGGGGCCGGACTGCTGCTGGGCCGGGTGCCGCGCCTGGGGCTGGCGTTCGCCGCGATCGGTGCCGCTCTCGCGGTCGGCCGGCTGCTGATCGAGCTCTACCGCGGCAACGGGTCGACGACCCGGCCGGCGATCGAGGTGCTCGCCGGCGAACGGGTGCTCACCAGCTCCGTGGAGACCGGTGCCGGCTGGGTGCTGGGGGTGGTCGCGCTGGGGCTGACCGTGCTCGCCGGCCTCGTCGCCATCGTCGCGTGGGGGCGCACGGTGATGGAGGACGGCGGCTCGCTGGACCCCGTCCGCCCGGCGCTGGCGGGCGCGGCCGTGCTGCTGTCGGTGGCCGCCGTGCTCTGCCTGGCCCTGCCGGCGGCCGACGTCCCGGACCGGGTGGTCACCGACCCGACCACCGGCCTGGAGACGGTGGTGGCCACCGAGGGGCCGCAGGCGCTGCTGGAGCGACCGGGGCTGGCCCTGCTCGGTGGGCTCCTGCTGGCCGGTGCCCTGGTGCTGTGCGCCGTCATCGCGCCGTCGCTGCGACCCCGCCTGGGTGCGGTGGGCGGCCTCCTCGCCCTGGCGGTGTCCCTGCTGACCGCCGCCCTGGCCGGGCTCCGGGACGCCGTGCACAGCGACGCCCTGGAGTGGACCGTCCCCGGCGCCGGGCTGCTGGTGCTCGCGGTGGGCATGGTCGCCCTGACCCTGCTGGCCTGGCGGTGGCGCGCCGGGACTGCCTCGACCGAGGGGTGACGCAGACCACGTCCGGGCCCCTAGAGTCCCGGGCGTGGCAACCGAACGCATCCGTGTGGTGATCGCCAAGCCCGGTCTCGACGGCCACGACCGCGGCGCCAAGGTGGTCGCCCGCGCGCTCCGCGACGCCGGCATGGAGGTCGTCTACACCGGGTTGCACCAGACGCCCGAGCAGATCGTGGAGACGGTGGTGCAGGAGGACGCCGACGCCGTCGGCCTGTCGGTCCTCTCCGGTGCGCACATGACCCTGTTCGCCCGGCTCGCCGAGCTGCTGCGCGAGCGCGGGGTCGACGACGTCGTGGTGTTCGGCGGCGGGATCATCCCCGACGCCGACCTGCCCGAACTGGCCCGGCTCGGCGTCGAGCGCGTGTTCACCCCCGGGGCGACCACGGAGGAGATCGTCGGCTGGGTGCGCGACCACGTCGGCGCCGTCGCGGAGGCCTGACCGCGCCGCCCCGGTGCCGTCCAGCGGAAGAGACGGGTGAGACGTCCCCCTCGGACGGAGGGCACGTGACGCGCGCCGACCGGGGGCGGGCTACGGTCCTTGCTCGTGGATCTCTTCGAGTACCAGGCCCGTGACCTGTTGGCCTCGCACGGCGTGCCCGTGCTCCCCGGCGGCGTCGCCGAGACACCGGAGCAGGCGGAGGCGATCGCGCGGGAGATCGCTGCGCCCGTCGTCGTCAAGGCGCAGGTGAAGACCGGCGGCCGCGGCAAGGCCGGTGGCGTCAAGCTCGCCGACGACCCCGAGAGCGCCAAGGCGCGTGCCCAGGACATCCTCGGCCTGGACATCAAGGGCCACGTCACCCGCAAGGTGATGGTCGCCCAGGCCAGCGACATCGCCGAGGAGTACTACTTCTCCTACCTGCTCGACCGGTCCAACCGCACCTTCCTGGCCATGGCCTCGAAGGAGGGCGGCATGGAGATCGAGCAGCTCGCCGTCGAGCGCCCGGAGGCGCTGGCCCGCATCCCCGTCGACGCCTCCGTCGGCGTGGACGCGCAGAAGGCCGCCGAGATCGTGGACGCCGCCGGCTTCCCCGCCGAGGTGCGCGACCAGGTGATCGCCATCGCCGTCCAGCTCTGGGACGTCTTCGCCAAGGAGGACGCCACGCTGGTCGAGGTCAACCCGCTGGCCAAGGCCCCCGACGGCACCGTGCTCGCCCTCGACGCCAAGGTGACCCTGGACGAGAACGCCTCCTTCCGGCACGGCGAGCACGACGCCCTCGAGGACGTCGCCGCCGCCGACCCGCTCGAGGCCGCGGCCAAGGAGAAGGACCTCAACTACGTCAAGCTGCAGGGCGAGGTCGGGATCATCGGCAACGGTGCCGGCCTGGTCATGAGCACCCTGGACGTCGTCGCCTACGCCGGTGAGGAGTTCGGCGGCGTGCGCCCGGCCAACTTCCTCGACATCGGTGGTGGCGCCTCGGCCGAGGTCATGGCCAACGGGCTGGGCATCATCCTGTCCGACCCGGCCGTGAAGAGCGTCTTCGTCAACGTCTTCGGCGGGATCACCGCCTGCGACGCCGTCGCCAACGGCATCGTCGCGGCGCTGGGCCAGCTCGGTGACGAGGCCAGCAAGCCGCTGGTCGTCCGGCTCGACGGCAACAACGTGGAGGAGGGCCGGCGGATCCTCGCCGAGGCCGCCCACCCGCTGGTGACCGTGGTCGACACCATGGACGGCGCCGCCCGCCGCGCCGCCGAGCTCGCCGCCTAGAAGGACCCCTTCCCCTCCACCTCGCAAGCTCGGCGCGGGCCCCTGAGGGGGGCCGTTCCAGACAGGACAGCAGAGATGTCGATCTTCCTCACCGAGAACAGCAAGGTCATCGTCCAGGGCATGACCGGCTCCGAGGGGCGCAAGCACACCCAGCGGATGCTCGCCTCCGGCACCGCCGTCGTCGGTGGCGTCAACCCCAGCAAGGCCGGCCAGAGCGTGGACTTCGACGGCGCCTCCGTGCCCGTCTTCGGCTCCGTCGCCGACGCCATGAAGGAGACCGGGGCCGACGTCACCGTCGTCTTCGTGCCGCCCAAGTTCGCCAAGGGCGCCGTCCTGGAGGCCGTGGACGCCCAGATCGGGATGGCCGTGGTCATCACCGAGGGCATCCCGGTGCACGACTCGACCTACTTCTGGGCGCACGCCCAGGGCGGCTCCACCCGGATCATCGGCCCGAACTGCCCCGGCCTGATCAGCCCCGGGCGGTCCAACGCCGGCATCATCCCGGCCAACATCACCCAGGCCGGCAAGATCGGCCTGGTCAGCAAGTCGGGCACGCTGACCTACCAGATGATGTACGAGCTCCGGGACATCGGCTTCTCCACCGCCGTCGGCATCGGTGGCGACCCGGTCATCGGCACCACGCACATCGACTGCCTCCAGGCCTTCCAGGACGACCCGGAGACCGAGGCGATCGTGATGATCGGTGAGATCGGTGGCGACGCCGAGGAGCGCGCGGCGGACTTCATCAAGGCCAACGTGACCAAGCCCGTCGTCGGGTACGTGGCCGGCTTCACCGCCCCCGAGGGCAAGACGATGGGCCACGCCGGCGCCATCGTCTCCGGCTCGGCCGGCACCGCCGCCGCCAAGCAGGAGGCCCTCGAGGCCGCTGGCGTCCGGGTCGGCAAGACCCCGTCGGAGGCCGCCCGCCTCATGCGGGAGATCGTCGGCGGCTGACGCCCCGACCCGCGGCCCTCACCGCGACGCGCACGACCGCCCGCTGCCCGGTACCTGTCCAGGTGCCGGGCAGCGGCGTCTGGGCGGGCATGCTGGAGGGGACGCACCGGGTCGCCCGGTGGGCCCGCGCCGGGCCCGGGGCGGCGAGGTGAGCGGACGAGCAGGAGGAGGGCGACGCGATGACCGCGAGTGGTCCGGATCAGTCGGGGCACCCCGAGCAGGACCCGCGGGCCGCTGGGCAGCCGGCGCCCGGGGCATGGCCGCCCGGCGGGCCGGGCCGGCCGGAGCAGGCGCAGCCCTGGCCGGCCGCCCAGCCGCCGTCCTGGCAGCCGGCCGGGCACGGCGACCCGTCGGGTCCAGCCCCCGTCGGGCAGCCCCACGCGCAACCGCCGTACGGCCAGACCCCCTACGGTCAGCCCCCTCACGGGCAGGCCCACTGGCAGCAGCCCTACGGTCCGCCGTCCCACGGGTCGCCGTACGGCCCGCCGCCGTACGGGGCACCCCACGGGCAGCCGTCTTACGGGGCGCCCCACGGGCAGTGGGCGTACGGGCAGCCGTCCTACGGCCCCCCGCCGTCCTACGGCCCTGGTCACGGACCGGTGGCCGGCCCCGCGCGACCGTCGGGCGGGTTCGACGTCCGGCGTCTCCGGATCGCCGACCACGCCGTGGCCGCGGCGACGCTGCTGACCCTCGTGTTCATGGTCCCGAACTGGGACAGCGACGGGTTCTTCTACGCCTACAACGGGTTCGACGTCTCACCGATGACCTTCGGGTTCCTGCTGCTCCTGCTGGCCACCGCCTGGACCGTCGTCGCCGCGGGAGCCGATCTCCGGCCACAGGTCCCGCGGGGGGTGGTCACCGTCAGCCTGACCGGGCTGGCCCTGCTCATGACGCTGATCGCCTGGCTCCGCACCTTCGCCGACGGGTTCAGCGTGCCTGCGCTCCTCACCCTCCTCGCCGTGACCACCGCCGCCACGTTCGCCGTGCTGGGCCTGCTGCCCGAGCTGCGCGACCGCCCGGCGCTGACCGGTCAGCTGGGCCAGGCCGCCGCGTGGGCCGGTCGACCGGGGCCGGGGTCCGCGGGGGCCGGGGCGCCGCCGCAGACCGCCGGTTGGCAGCCGCCGCAGACTGCGGGGTGGCAGCCGCCGCAGCAGTCACCGTGGTCGTTCCCCGGCGCGCAGGGCTGGACCGCCGCCCCGCCGCCGGACGCCGGCGCGGCCCCACCGGCGTCCGGCGGTGCGACCGCGTGGCTGCCACCGGACCGGGACGGCGGCGCGCCGGGCGGGCCGCAGCCGCATGACCGGGGCTGACCCCGGCCGGCCGGTCCACCCGCTCCCCGAGCCGGCCCGGGACGCCCCGCGGCAGGTCGGACGGGTCTCCCGGGCGGGACGGCTCGGACGGCGGGTGCTGTCCCGACCCCGGGTGGTGGTGCCTGCCGGGGCCCTGCTGTTCCTGCTCGGGGCCGGCCTGCCGTGGTTCCGGACGCCGACCGGCGGGGCCGGTGACCGGGCCGCCACCACGGTCAACGGGTTCGACGCCGGGATGCTGGTCGTCGCGGCGGGCGCGCTGGTGCTGGCGGCGGTCTGGGCACTGCTGCCCGACCGCGCCGTGCCGCGCCTGCCCTTCCCGGCGGCGCTCGTCACGGCGGGGCTGACCGTGCTCTCTCTGCTGTTCACCGTGCCCGAGTGGCTCACCACCTTCGACCGGGGCGTCAGCGCGGCCGGACTGCTGGCCGTGCTGGGCGCCGCGGTCGCGACCGTCTCGGCGCTGACGGCCGCGGTGGTCGCCGTGCGTGCCTGGCCGCTGGCGCCGCCGCGGTCGGCCGCGGCGACCGCCCCGGACGGGGACCCTGATGAGGCGGCCACGCCGGACGAGGGAGCTGGTCAGGGAGGTCCCGGAGCGGCGACCCGTCCGGGCGCCGGCGCCGAGGGGCCAGCAGCGGCGGGCGTCCGCGACGGGGCCGACGTCGACGGTGTCGCGCCGCCGGGTCAGCGCGACGGCGTCCCCGGGCTGGGCCGGCCGTGGGCCGTGGAGGCGCGGGAGTGACCCTGCACCACGTCGGCGCGTGCACCGCACGCCCGGTCGCCGGGCTTGCGAGAGTGGGGAGGTGACCTCGCTGCTGACCCGCCTGCCCTCGCTGGGGGGCTCCGGGGCGAGCGCCCGGCGCCGCCCGGCCGGCTGGTTGGCCGGTGGGGCCGCGCTGGCCGTCTCGGTCCTGGGGCTGCTCGGGCTCGGGCTCGCCCTCGTCGTCGTCCAGACGCTGGACCCCGACGGGGGCATGTCGGTCGGCTCCTCCGCCCGGCTGGCCGGTCAGCTGTGGCTGCTCGCCCAGGGCGCGGAGCTGCAGCTGGCCTCCGGGCCGTTGCGGCTGGCGCCCCTGCTGCTGACCCTGGTGATCGCGTGGGGGCTGAGTCGTGCCGCGGGCTCGGTGGTGGCCCTCCGGGAGCTGCGCACCGCGGCAGAGGTCGCGCCCGTGCTGGGCGTCGTCGTCGGCGTGCACGTCGCGAGCACCCTGGCCCTGGCGCTGCTGGTCGACACCCCGTCCGCCGACGTCGGGTTGCTGCGCACCCTCGTCTCGTCGCTGCTGCTGGCGTCGGTGGCCGCCGGCTGGGGGGCGCTGCGCGACTCCGGGCTGAGCGCCGAGGTGGCCGACCGGTTCCCCGGGCCCGGCGCCGCGCTCGCCCAGGCCGTCGTCGCCGGGACGCTGACCCTCGCCGCCTGCTGCACCGCGGTGATCGCCGTCGCCCTCGTCGACGACGTGGCCGGGGTGAGCCGGCTGATCACCGGGCTCGGCGGGGCCAGCGCTGGGGCGGCCGGCCAGGTGGGCCTGAGCCTGCTGCTGCTGCCGAACGCCACCGCCGCGGTGATGGGGCTGGCCGCCGGGCCGGGATTCCTGGTCGGCGCGGGCACCCTGGTGTCCGTGGGTGGGGTGACGCTGGGCAGTGTGCCGGCCCTCCCGCTGATGGCGGCACTGCCCGACACCCAGGCGGTCCCCCTCCTGGCGTTCGTCTCCCAGGCGCTGCCGGCGCTGGCCGGGCTGGTGGCCGGGGTGGTGCTGGGCCGGCGGCTGGGGAACGCGGACGGCGGCACGGTCACCGCTGCCCTCTGGGGTGTGGTGGCCGGCGTCGGTGTGGGGGTGTCGGCGGGCCTGTGGGTGCTGGTGGCCGCCGGCCGGCTGGGCGACGGTGCACTCGCCGAGGTGGGCGCGCCCGCGCTGGCCACGGGTCTGGCGATCGCGGCCCAGGCGGGCATCGCCGCGGCGCTGTCGGCGGCGGTCAGCCGCTGGCGGGCCAGGGGCTGAGGAGGTGCGGCGGGGCGGTCCGCCGCGAGCAGGGGGGCCGTCCGCCGGGCCCGCCCCGGCCGGGCACCCACCAGGGGGCCGGGGTGCACCCGGCTAGGGTCACACCCGTGTCCGCCGACGCACCCGCCGTCCCGCGGTCCGGTCCCGTGCCGTCCCGGGTCGTCGTCCTGCTGTCCGGCGCGGGCAGTCTCTGCGCGGCCCTGCTGGCCGCCGCGGCCGGGGCGGACGCGCCCTTCGACGTCGTCGCCGTCGGCTCCGACCGGCCCGGCGCCGCCGGGCTCGTCCACGCCCGCGACCACGGCGTGCCCACCTTCGTCGCAGCGCTGGGCGACCACCCCGACCGCGCCGCCTGGGACCAGGCGCTGGCCGCCGAGCTCGTCGCCCACCGGCCCGACTGGGTGGTCTGCGCCGGCTTCATGAAGCTGCTCGGCCCCGCGGTGCTCGGCGCGTTCCCCGACCGGGTGGTCAACACCCACCCGGCGCTGCTGCCGGCCTTCCCCGGCGCCCACGCCGTCCGTGACGCCCTCGCCGCCGGGGTGGCGACGACCGGCGCGACCGTGCACCTGGTGGACGCCGGCCTCGACACCGGGCCGGTGCTGGCCCAGCGCGAGGTCCCGGTGCTGCCCGGGGACGACGAGACCCGCCTGCACGAGCGGATCAAGACCGTGGAGCGCGAGCTCCTGGTGCAGACCCTGACCGGCCTGGTGTGCCGGCCCCCCACCGACCTGCCGACGACCGGCGGACGAACCGAGGAGACCACCCGATGAGCGACCGCGCCCCCGTCCGCCGTGCCCTGCTCGGGGTCTACGACAAGAACGGCGTCGAGGAGCTGGCCCGCGGGCTGGCCGCGGCCGGGGTGGAGCTGGTGAGCACCGGGGCCACGGCCGCCCGGATCGCCGCCGCCGGGGTGCCGGTGACGCCGGTCGAGGAGGTCACCGGTTTCCCCGAGTGCCTGGACGGCCGGGTCAAGACGCTGCACCCCGGGGTGCACGCCGGCATCCTGGCCGACCGTCGCAAGCCCGAGCACGTGGCGCAGCTGGACGAGCTGGGCATCGCCGCCTTCGACCTGGTCGTGGTCAACCTCTACCCGTTCAGCGACACGGTGGCCTCCGGTGCCTCGCCCGACGAGTGCATCGAGCAGATCGACATCGGCGGCCCGGCCATGGTGCGCGCGGCGGCGAAGAACCACCCCTCGGTCGCCGTGGTCGTCGACCCGAACCGCTACGAGGAGGTCGTCGCTGCGGTCACCGCCGGCGGTTTCACCCTCGCCCAGCGCCAGCAGCTGGCCGCCGAGGCGTTCCGGCACACCGCCGCCTACGACGTCGCCGTCGCCTCCTGGATGGGCAACGTGCTGTCCCCGGACGACGAGAGCGGCTTCCCCGAGTGGGTCGGCGGCAGCTGGGAGCGCACCGATGTCCTGCGCTACGGGGAGAACCCGCACCAGGGCGCGGCCCTCTACCGCAGCGGGCAGTCCGGTCTGGCCGACGCCGAGCAGCTGCACGGCAAGCAGATGTCCTACAACAACTACGTCGACACCGACGCCGCCTGGCGGGCCGCGCACGACCACACCGACCCGTGCGTGGCGATCATCAAGCACGCCAACCCCTGCGGCATCGCCGTCGGCGCCGACATCGCGGCCGCCCATCGCAAGGCGCACGCCTGCGACCCGGTCTCGGCCTTCGGCGGGGTGATCGCGGCCAACCGCGAGGTCGACCTCACCCTGGCCGAGCAGATCTCCGAGGTGTTCACCGAGGTCGTCGTCGCCCCCTCGTTCACCGAGGACGCCCTCGGCGTGCTCACCGCGAAGAAGAACATCCGGCTGCTGCGGATGCCCGAGGCGCCGCGGCTGTCGGTGGAGCTGCGCGCGATCAGCGGCGGCCTGCTGCTGCAGACCGCCGACCGGATCGACGCCCCCGGCGACGACCCGACCAGCTGGACGCTGGCCACCGGCTCGCCGCTGGACGCCGCCGGGCTCGACGACCTGGTCTTCGCCTGGCGGGCCGTGCGCGCGGTGAAGAGCAACGCGATCCTGCTGGCCAGCGACAAGGCCACCGTCGGGGTCGGCATGGGCCAGGTCAACCGGGTCGACTCGGCGCGGCTCGCGGTGGCCCGGGCGGGGGAGCGGGCGACCGGGTCGGTCGCTGCCTCCGACGCGTTCTTCCCCTTCGCCGACGGGCTGCAGGTGCTGCTCGACGCCGGCGTGCGCGCCGTCGTCCAGCCGGGTGGCTCGGTGCGCGACGCCGAGGTCGTGGCCGCCGCCGAGGCCGCCGGGGTCACCCTCTACCTGACCGGCACCCGGCACTTCGCGCACTGATGAAGGACCCCCGCTCCCCCCACCCCTCGCGAGCTCGGGGCGGGCCCCTGAGCGAGGGCCGGGGGCCGGGGGGCGGCCGGGGGTCAGCGGTGGCGGGGGCCGGTCATCAGCGCCTTGAGCGCGCCCAGGAAGCCCAGGACGGCGACCGCGGCGGTGGACCAGGCGCCGACCGCCCACCGCTCCAGGTCCCAGTTCGCGTCGGCCAGCGGCACCAGCACCGCGGCGGCGACCACCAGGCTGACCAGCAGGGCCACGGCCCCGAGGAACCGGTGGGTCTTCGCCGGCACGAACGCCAGCAGACCGAGCACGAACAGCGCGGCGCCCCCGAGCACGACGGCCAGCGGCTGCCAGGTGTCCCGGTCGACGAGCCCCTGCGGGTCGTCGACCAGGTCGTCGAAGCCGTCGCGGACCAGCTCGAGCCCGGTGGCCCCGCCGTTCACCCACACCACCAGCAGGCTCACGCCCGCCGTCATGCCCGCCAGCAGGAGCAGCAGCCCGGCCAGGTCGTCGGCACGGCGCACCCGGACCGGGGCGTCGCAGTGCTCCGGGGCGGTCGCGGCGCGGTCGTCGTCCAGGTCGGCGTGCCGCCCGGTCGCCGGACCGTCGTCCAGGAGCCAGGGAGCCGGCGCCGCGGGAGCCGGGCCGGCTCCGACCGGCGGACCCACGACCACCGTCTCCTGCCGGGACTGCCAGTCGGCCTCCGGCTCCGGCCGGTGCACGACCTCGGTCGGCTGGTCGGCGAACGGGCGCCCGGTGGCCGCGGTGCTGCCGTGCGGGGCGTTCCCCGGGTTCGTCGCGGACCGGTCCTCGGGCTGGCTCATCGGGGGCTCCCTCCGTGCGCGGGTGCACCGCCCGCACGCCGCTGTCCGTGCGGTCGAGCCTAGGGCCCGGTCACCGCGTCGGGCAGACTGCAGCCCGTGACGGCGACGACTCTGGACGGCAAGGCGACGGCGGCGGCGATCCGGGACGAGCTCACCGAACGGGTGGCCGCGCTGGCCGCGGCCGGACGGCGCCCGGGCCTGGGCACGCTGCTGGTCGGTGACGACCCGGGCAGCCGCTGGTACGTGTCGGCCAAGCACAAGGACTGCGCGCAGGTGGGCATCGCCAGCATCGAGCGCGAGCTGCCGGCCACGGCCGACCTGGCCGACGTCATCGCCGTCGTCGACGAGCTCAACGCCGACCCGGCGTGCACCGGCTACATCGTGCAGCTCCCGCTGCCGCGGGGGATCGACGAGAGCGCGGTGCTCGAGCGGATCGACCCGGCCAAGGACGCCGACGGGCTGCACCCGGTCAACCTCGGCCGGCTGGTGCTCGGCGTCCCCGGGGCGCTGCCCTGCACCCCCGTGGGGATCGTGGAGCTGCTGCGCCGCTTCGACGTCCCGCTGGCCGGTGCGGAGGTCGTGGTCGTCGGCCGGGGGGTCACCGTCGGCCGGCCGCTGGGCCTGCTGCTCACCCGCCGCACCGAGAACGCCACCGTGACCCTGTGTCACACCGGCACCCGCGACCTGGCCGCGCACACCCGCAACGCCGACATCGTGGTCGCCGCGGCCGGCGTGCCCGACCTGATCACCGCCGACATGGTCAAGCCCGGCGCGGCGGTCCTGGACGTGGGCGTCAGCCGGGTCGACGGGAAGATCGCCGGTGACGTCGCCGCCGACGTCCGCGAGGTGGCCGGCTTCGTCGCGCCGAACCCCGGGGGCGTCGGGCCGATGACCCGGGCCATGCTGCTGGCCAACGTCGTCCTCGCGGCGGAGCAGGCGGTCGGCGCCGAGGTGCTCACCGCGTGACCCGGCCCGCGGGCGGTCCGGCGCCGGGGCGCCCGCCGCTGTACCTGCGCCGGCCGCTGCTGGCTGGTTTCCTGCGGCAGTGGCCGCTGTTCCTGGTCATCGTCGTGGTCGGGGTCGGCCTGCTGCTCGTCGCCGCGGCCCAGTGGCGCACCGGGCTGGTGGTGATGGGGCTCGCGCTGCTGCTGGCCGCGCTGCTGCGGCTGCTGCTGCCGGTGCGCCGGGTCGGCTTCCTCGCTGTGCGCAGCCGGGCCGTCGACGTCACCCTCACCGGTGCGGTCGGGGTGGCCGTCGTCGCCATCGCGCTGGCCACACCCCCCACCTGATCGGAGGAGGCGGCGGCCCCGCATGGCCGTCCGGGGCCGCTCGGGGCTAGGTTGGCGGGCATGGCAGAGCGGGCCCGGAACGGCAAGGTGACCGTGGTCGGTGCCGGCTTCTACGGCTCGACCACCGCGTTGCGCCTGGCGGAGTACGACCTGTTCGAGACGGTCGTGCTCACCGACATCGTCGAGGGCAGGCCCGAGGGGCTGGCGCTGGACATCAACCAGTCCCGGGCCATCGAGGGCTTCGAGACCCGGGTGGTCGGGGTCGGGGGCGGCTCCTACGCGGGCACCGAGGGCTCCGACGTCGTCGTCATCACCGCCGGCCTGCCGCGCAAGCCGGGCATGAGCCGGATGGACCTGATCGAGACCAACGCCGGCATCGTCCGCCAGGTCGCCGAGAACATCGCGCAGACCTCACCGGACGCCGTCGTCATCGTGGTGTCCAACCCGCTGGACGAGATGACCGCGCTGGCGCAGCTGGCCACCGGCTTCCCGAAGGCCCGGGTGATGGGCCAGGCCGGGATGCTGGACACCGCGCGCTTCACCGACAACGTCGCCACCGAGCTGGGCGTCCCGGTCTCCTCGGTGCGCACGCTGACCCTGGGGTCGCACGGCGACACGATGGTCCCCGTCCCCTCGCGGTGCACCGTCGACGGCCGGCCGCTGTCCGACGTGCTGCCCGCCGACCGGATCGCGCACCTGGTCGACCGCACCCGCAACGGCGGGGCCGAGGTCGTGGCGCTGCTGAAGACCGGGTCGGCCTACTACGCGCCGTCCGCGGCCGCCGCCCGGATGGCCCGCGCGGTCATCTCCGACAGCGGCGCCGTCATGCCGGTGTGCGCCTGGGTGGACGGCGAGTACGGGATCTCCGGGGTCTACCTGGGGGTCGAGGCCGAGATCGGCCGGGAAGGTGTGCGGAGGGTCGTCGAGGGCGACCTCTCCGACAGTGAGCTGGCCGGCCTGCGCGAGGCCGCGGAAGCGGTCCGGGCCAAGCAGGCCGATGTAGCCGACCTCTGAGGAAGGACCCCGCTGCCCCCCGCTGCGCGCACGCTCGCGGCGGGGCCCTGCAGCGGGGCCACGAACGCGAAAAGGAGAACCACGTGAGCAAGATCAAGGTCGAGGGCAAGGTCGTCGAGCTCGACGGCGACGAGATGACCCGGATCATCTGGCAGTTCATCAAGGACCAGCTGATCCTCCCGTACCTCGACGTCGACCTCGAGTACTACGACCTCGGCATGGAGAACCGCGACGCGACCGACGACCAGGTCACCATCGACGCCGCGAACGCCATCAAGGAGCACGGTGTGGGCGTCAAGTGCGCCACCATCACCCCGGACGAGGCGCGGGTCGAGGAGTTCGGCCTCAAGCAGATGTGGCGCTCCCCGAACGGGACGATCCGCAACATCCTCGGCGGCGTCATCTTCCGCGAGCCGATCATCATGCAGAACGTCCCGCGGCTGGTGCCGGGCTGGACCAAGCCGATCATCGTCGGCCGTCACGCCTACGGCGACCAGTACCGCGCCACCGACTTCAAGTTCCCCTCGGCGGGCACGCTGAAGGTCGTCTTCACCCCCGAGGACGGCTCCGAGCCGATCGAGCGCGAGGTCTTCCAGGCCCCCGGCGCCGGTGTCTCGCTGTCGATGTACAACCTCGACGACTCGATCCGGGACTTCGCCCGGGCCTCGCTGAACTACGGGCTGGCCCGCAACTACCCGGTCTACCTCTCGACGAAGAACACGATCCTCAAGGCCTACGACGGCCGGTTCAAGGACATCTTCCAGGAGGTGTTCGACGCGGAGTTCAAGGAGCAGTTCGACGCCGCCGGCATCACCTACGAGCACCGTCTGATCGACGACATGGTCGCGGCCAACCTCAAGTGGGAGGGCGGCTACGTCTGGGCGTGCAAGAACTACGACGGTGACGTGCAGTCCGACACCGTGGCCCAGGGCTTCGGCTCGCTCGGCCTGATGACCTCCGTGCTGGCCACCCCGGACGGCAAGACCGTCGAGGCCGAGGCCGCGCACGGCACGGTCACCCGGCACTACCGCCAGCACCAGCAGGGCAAGGAGACCTCGACCAACCCGATCGCGTCGATCTTCGCCTGGACCCGGGGCCTGGCCCACCGCGGCAAGCTGGACAACACCCCCGAGGTCACCCGGTTCGCCGAGACCCTGGAGCGGGTCTGCATCGAGACCGTCGAGGGCGGTCAGATGACCAAGGACCTCGCCCTGCTGATCAGCAAGGACGCCCCCTGGCTGACCACCCAGGACTTCCTCGCCGCCATCGACAGCAACCTCCAGAAGGCCATGGCCTGACGACAGCTGTCGTAGCAATGGCCTGACGACAACTGTCGTAGCAACGGCCTGACGACAGCTGTCGTGGGAACGGCCCCCTCGCCCGTCGGGCGAGGGGGCCGTTCTGCGTCCTCGTGGTGATCACCTCGGGTCAGCCGGGGCATCAGATCGGGCCAGACCCCGGTGGGGCCGAGGTGATCAACGCCTGTGGACGACGCCAGCGGCCGGGACGGTCTCTCGGGCAGGCTGCGCCGGTGCCCGTGCAGCCGACCCGACCGCCGCAGCTGCGCGGCCGGGTCTTCCGGGGCACCTGGGCGGTGACCGCTGGGGTGCTCACCGAGGACCAGCTGCGCAGCCAGGCGTGGAGGCGGTTGCGCCGGGACGTCTACGCCGACGCGGAACTGCCGGTGGACCACCGTCTCCTCGCACGAGGGGTCAGCCTGGTGATGCCGGACACCGCTGCGCTGGGAGGTACGACGGCAGCCGTCCTCTGGGGGCTCGATGACCTGGCGTCCCCCGACGACCCCGTCGAGGTGGTCGTCCCACCGGGCGCGCGTTGGACGCCAGGGCCGGGTGTGGGGGTACGGAGCGCGCCACTGACCGGCGACGTCGTGCGGGCCGGGCCGTGGCTGCGGTGGACCGACCGGGTGCGCACGGCCGTCGACCTCATCCGCCGGGACGACGGAGACGAGTCGGTGGTGCTGCTGGACCGGTTGGTCGCCGCCCGGGTCGTGCAGTTGGACGAGGTGCGGACGGCGGTGGCCGGGCTCCCGCGGTGCCGGGGGAGCGCGGCTGCCAGGCGCACGGCTGGTCTGGCCGACGGTCTGGCCGAGTCCCCGCCGGAGACGCGGCTGCGACTGCTGCTGCACCGGTCCGGGCTGCCGCTGCCGGTCGCCCAGTTCGAGGTCCGGGCCGGCTCCCGGTTCGTCGCCAGGGTCGACTTCGCCTGGCCGGACCGGCGGCTGGCCGTCGAGTACGACGGGGCCTGGCACGGCGACCCACAGCAGTTCGCCAAGGACCGGATCCGGCTGAACCGGCTGGCCGCGGCGGGGTGGCGGGTGCACTTCGTGACCAGGGAGGAGATGCGTCGCCCCGAGCAGGTGCTGGCTGGTGTCGCGGCCGCCCTTCGACGTTGATCACCTCGGGTCCGCCGGGGTGTCAGGGCGGGGGAGACCCCGGTGCAGCCGAGGTGGTCGACGGCGGTAGCCGCTGCGGAGGTGATCTCGGCCGGCGGGCGGCGTCAGCTGCCGAAGAGCTGGGTCCACCAGGGGCCGCCGGAGCCGGTGGCGACGCCGACGCCCAGGGTGCGCAGCTCGCAGTTCAGGATGTTCTTGCGGTGGCCCGGGCTGGCCATCCAGTCGGCCATCACCGCGGCGGCGTCCGGCTGGCCGGCGGCGATGTTCTCCGCCCGCGCGTACCCGACCCCGGCCGCCTCGGCGCGGGCGAACGGGTCGACGCCGTCGGGGTTGACGTGGTCGAAGAAGTCGCGGTCGCGCATGTCGGCGCTGTGCGCCCGGGCCACCGCTGCCAGGCCGGCGTCGGCGCTGACCGGCGCGCAGCCGGCGGCGGCCCGCTCGGTGTTCACCAGCGCGAGCACCTGGCCCTCGGGGCCGGGCGCCGCCGGTGCGGCCGCCGCAGCGGGCGGCGGCGGGGCGGGCAGCGGGGGCGGGGCCGGGACGACGGACGACGCGGGGGCGCGGGGTGCCGGTGCGACCACCGACGGCGGAGCCGGGGCCGGCTCGGGCTCCGGGGGCGGAGCGGGCGTGCTCACCGGCGAGGGGACGGCGGTCGTGGTCTCCACCGGCGCGGCGGCCGGGCTGCTCGCGACCGGTGCCGAACCGGACGGCGTCCCGGAGGAGGCGGGTTCGGTGGCGGGTGGGGTCGCGTCGGTGCGCGGGGCGACCTCGGTGGTGCTCGCCGCGTCGGCGAGCCCGGGCAGCGTGCCGCCGCTGAGCGCGGCGGTCAGGGCGACCGCGGCGACGACGACGGCGAGCAGCAAGGGGGCCCACAGCGGTCGGTCGCGCCGTTCCCGGGCGGCGGGCGGCGGGGTCGGGCGGTGCGGCACGGCGTCGTCCTCGGGGCAGGTCACGGGTCGTTGCCTCAGCGAGAGTAGCCGCGTACCGAGGGTGAGCGGTGGCCTCGCGGGGAACACCCACGCGAGGGGTGCGGTTCGGTGCACAGAGATCCGCGCACCGGCGCAGCCACTACCGTGGTGGGTCACGCGGCAGCCCCGTCGCGAACCACGTCTGGAGGAGCACGCCGCTCGTGAGCGACGTATGGCTCAACATCGTCATGGTCTTCGCCTTCGTGCTGATCGGCGGGGCCTTCGCCGGCGCCGAGATCGCGCTGGTCTCCCTCCGCGAGTCCCAGGTGCGGGCGCTCGCCGAGACCGGACGGCGGGGACAGGCCCTCAACAAGCTGGTCAGCAACCCCAACCAGTTCCTCGCCGCCGTCCAGGTCGGGGTGACCCTCGCCGGGTTCTTCTCCGCGGCGTTCGGTGCCAGCACGCTCTCCGCGCCGCTGGCCGACTGGGGCGTCGAGGGGCTGGGCCTCTCGCGCAGCCTGGCCGACCCGCTGTCCTTCGTCGCCGTCACCATCGCGATCAGCTACCTGTCACTGGTCGTCGGTGAGCTGACCCCCAAGCGGCTGGCGCTGCAGCGGGCCGAGGGCTTCGCGCTGGTGGTCGCCGCACCGCTGAACGCGATCGCCAAGCTGTTCCGCCCGATCATCTGGCTGCTGTCCCGCTCCACCGACCTGCTCGTACGCGTGCTGGGCGGTGACCCGAAGGTCAGCGGTGAGTCGATCAGCCAGGAGGAGCTGCGCGACCTCGTGGCGGCGCACGAGTCGCTGTCCAGCGACGAGCGCCGGCTGATCGACGAGGTCTTCCGCGCCGGTGACCGCGAGGTGCGCGAGGTGATGACGCCGCGCACCGAGGTGCACTTCCTCGAGGCGAGCATGACCGCCAGCCGCGCGGCCAAGCAGGTGGCGGAGTCGAACTGGTCGCGCTACCCGGTCGTGGGTCGCAACGAGGACGACGTCGTCGGCTTCGTGCACGTGCGCGACCTCTTCCTGCCCAACCACCCGGCCGGTCGCGCGGCCACCGTCGGCGACCTCGCCCGCGAGGTCAAGCAGCTGCCCGGGACCGCGGGGGTGCTCACCGCGCTGTCGCAGATGCGCAAGGAGAACCGGCACTTCGCGCTGGTCGTCGACGAGTACGGCGGCACCGACGGGATCGTCACCCTGGAGGACCTCATCGAGGAGGTCATCGGGGACATCTACGACGAGTACGACGAGGACGTCACCGCCGAGTCCGACGAGCCCGCCGAGGGCCCGCACGAGGTCGACGGCCTGCTCAACCTGGACGACTTCGCCGAGGCCACCGGGCTGAAGCTGCCCGAGGGCCCCTACGAGACGGTCGCCGGCTACCTGCTGGCCGACCTGGGCCGGCTGCCGGTGGTCGGTGACACGGTGACCGTGGAGGGCCGGACGCTGACCGTGCTCGAGCTCGACGGACGCCGGATCGCCCGGATCTCGGTCAGCGCCGCCCCGCTGCCGGAGGACGCCGACAGCGAGGCCCCGGCCGACGCCGAGGCCCGCTAGGCGCGCCGCCGGCGACGACACCTCTCTCAGCGCTGCACGAACGCCCAGGCGTCGGCGACGATCTCGGTCAGGTCGGTGTGCTCCGGCGCCCAGCCGAGGTCGGCCTGGATCCGGGCGGAGCTGGCCACCAGCCGGGCCGGGTCGCCCGGGCGGCGGTCGCCCACGACGACCGGCAGCGGGTGGCCGGTGACCGTGCGGACGGCGTCGACCATCTCCTGCACCGAGAAACCGGTGCCGCTGCCGAGGTTGTAGACCCGGTGCTCGCCCGGTGCGGGGGCCGGCAGCGCCAGCAGGTGCGCCGCCGCGAGGTCCTTGACGTGCACGTAGTCACGGATGCAGGTGCCGTCGGGGGTCGGGTAGTCCGAACCGTAGACGGTGAGCGACTCGCGGGTGCCGGCGGCCACCTGCAGGGCGATCGGGATGAGGTGGGTCTCGGTGGCGTGCCGCTCGCCGACGCCGTAGGCCGCGCCGCCGACGTTGAAGTAGCGCAGGCTCACCGCGGCGAAGTCGTGGGCCACCGCGTAGGAGGTCAGCATCGCGTCGACGGCGAGCTTGCTGGCGCCGTAGGTGTTGGTCGGCCGGGTGGGCGCGGTCTCCGGGATCGGCACCTCGTCGGGCTCGCCGTAGGTCGCGGCGGTGGAGGAGAAGACGATCCGCCGGCAGTCGGCGGCCCGCATCGCCTCGAGCAGCGCCAGCGACCCGCCGACGTTGTTGTGCCAGTACAGCTCGGGCTCGGCCTGGCTCTGCGCGACCAGGCTCTTGGCCGCGAAGTGCAGCACCGCCTCGGGCCGGACGTCGGCGAGCACCGGCGCCGAGTCGTGCAGCGAGGCCCGGACGAAGCGGGCACCGGCCGGGACGGCGTCCTCGTGGCCGGTGGACAGGTCGTCGAGCACGGTCACCTCGTGACCGGCTTCCAGCAGGGCCGCGGTGACTACGCTGCCGATGTACCCGGCGCCGCCGGTGACGAGAACGCGCATGGTGCGAGCCTAGCCAGCACCCCGCCGGGGTCCGGCCGCCCGCGCGGAGGAGGAGCTCCAGGTGGTCAGCGCACGCCCCGCCGTCGCCGCGATGCCGGCCTACCGCCCCGGCCGCAACCCCGCCGACCTGGCCCGCGAGATCGGCGTCCCGCGCGCGGTGAAGCTGGCCAGCAACGAGGTCGCCTTTCCCCCGCTGCCGGCCGTGGTGCAGGCGATCGGCGCGACCGCGGGGGAGACCAACCGGTACCCCGACAACGGCGCCGTCGTGCTTACCCGCGCCCTGGCCGACCGCTACGGGATGGAGCCCGCGCAGGTGGCCACCGGCTGCGGTGCGGTGACCGTCTGCCAGCAACTGGCCCAGGCGTTCAACGACCCGGGGTCGAGCATCGCCTTCGCCTGGCGGTCCTTCGAGATGTACCCGCTGCTGGCCCAGGTCGCCGGTGCGCGCACGCAGCAGGTGCCGCTGGTCCCCGGCACCCCCGGCGGGGCGCCGGACACCCACGACCTGGACGGCCTGGCCGCGGCGATCGACGAGACGACCCGGCTGGTCTTCGTCTGCAACCCGAACAACCCGACCGGGACGGCGGTGCGCCGCCCCGAGCTGGAGCGCTTCCTGGACGCCGTCCCGGCCCACACGCTGGTCGTGCTGGACGAGGCCTACCGCGAGTTCGTCACCGACCCCGACGTGCCCGACGGTGTGGAGCTGATGCGCGGGCGGCCCAACGTCGCCGTGCTGCGCACCTTCTCCAAGGCCTGGGGGCTGGCCGGCCTGCGGGTGGGCTACCTGCTGGCCGAGGACCCGGCGGTCGCCGACGCCGTCCGCCGGACGAACGTGCCGTTCAGCGTCTCGAGCCTCGCCCAGGCGGCCGCCTGCGCCGCACTGGCCAGCGAGGAGGAGGTGCGCGAGCGCTGCGTGTCGGTGGTCGCCGAGCGCGCCCGGCTCACCCGCGAGCTCCGCGAGCGGGGGCTGCCGGTCGCCGACAGCCAGGCGAACTTCGTCTGGCTGCCGCTGGGCGAGCGCACCGCCGCGGTCGCGGCGGCCCTGGAGGCCCGCGCGGTGATCACCCGGCCGTTCGCCGGTGAGGGGCTGCGGGTGACCGTCGGCACCCCCGAGGAGGACGACGTCTTCCTCGGCGCGCTGGACGCCGTCCTGACCAGCGGGGCAGCCGAGGTGACCGGAGCCTGAGCAGGGTCGCGTGGGGCGCGTGGTTCGATGGTGGGCGTGCCTGCTCCCCGCGTGCTGTCCGGCATCCAGCCGACGGCTGACTCCTTCCACCTCGGCAACCTCCTGGGTGCGCTGAGGCAGTGGGTGGCCCTGCAGGACGACCACGACGCCTTCTACTGCGTCGTCGACCTGCACGCGATCACCGTCGAGCAGGACCCGGCGGTGCTGCGTCGGCGCACGCTGGTGTCTGCCGCCCAGCTGCTGGCCCTGGGGGTCGATCCCGACCGCAGCACGCTCTTCGTGCAGAGCCACGTGCCCGAGCACGCCCAGCTGGGCTGGGTGCTGCAGTGCATCACCGGCTTCGGCGAGGCCGGCCGGATGACGCAGTTCAAGGACAAGAGCACCCGCGAGGGCGCCGGGACGACGTCGGTCGGGCTGTTCACCTACCCGGTGCTGCAGGCCGCGGACATCCTGCTCTACCGGGCCGCCCGCGTGCCGGTGGGCGAGGACCAGCGCCAGCACCTGGAGCTCACCCGCGACCTGGCCACCCGGTTCAACGCCCGGTACGGCGACACCTTCGTGCTGCCGGAGGCCTACGTGCCGCCGGGGGCGGCGAAGGTGCTCGACCTGCAGTCGCCGGACAAGAAGATGAGCAAGAGCCTGCCGCCGGCGGGCTGCGTGAACCTGCTCGACGACCCGAAGGTGACGGCCAAGAAGATCCGGTCGGCGGTCACCGACACCGGCCGCGAGGTCGTCGCCGACCCGGTGGGCAAGCCCGGGGTGACCAACCTGCTGGCCATCCACTCGGCGCTGTCCGGGCAGAGCGTGGCGCAGCTGGAGGAGCACTTCGCCGGCCGTGGCTACGGCGACCTGAAGAAGGAGCTCGCCGAGGTCGTCACCGAGGCGCTGGCCCCGGTCCAGCAGCGCACCACCGAGCTGCTGGCCGACACCGCCGAGCTCGAGCGGGTGCTGGCCGCCGGGGCCGCCCGGGCCCGTGAGGTCGCGGCGCCGATGCTGGCCACCGTCTACGAGCGGGTGGGGTTCCTGCCCCCGGTCGGGGCCCCGCCGGCGTGACCGGTCGTCCGCTGCGCGCCGACGACACGTTCGTCCACCGCCCCGCCGCGACGGTGCCGGCCCCGGTCGAGACGTGCGTGCTGGGCGTCGTGGTGTCGGTGCCCGAACCGTGGGCGCAGCTGCTGGTCGAGTGGCGTGGCAAGTGCGGTGACCCGCAGGCCCGCCTGGTGCCGCCGCACGTGACGCTGCTGCCGCCGACCGAGGTGCCGGTGTCCCAGCGCGGCGCGATCAGCGACCACCTGTCCGCGGTCGCGCGGCAGCACCCGCCGTTCGTCATGCACCTGTCCGGCACCGGCACCTTCCGGCCCATCTCGGAGGTGGTGTTCGTGGCGGTCGCCCAGGGCATCGCCGACTGCGAGCTGATCGCCGACGACGTGCGCAGCGGCCCGCTGGACCGCGCCCTCAGCTTCCCGTACCACCCGCACGTCACCGTCGCCCACGACGTCCCGGGCGACATGCTGGACATGGCCTACGCCGGGCTGGCCGAGGTGCACGCCGAGTTCCGGGTGGACACGTTCACCGAGTTCGAGCAGCTGCCCGGCGGCGCGTGGGCCATGTCCCGCGAGTACCGCCTCACCGGCCCGCCCCGCTGACCCGGGCGGCGGGAGCCCGGCCACCGCGCTGACCCGGGCGGGGCAGCCCGGACCGGCCCGCCGCGCGAGGTCGGTGGTGGACGACCAGACTGGCACCGGTGACCAACCCCGTCGGCCGCCTGGCCGGTGCGGCCACGGAGCTGCTGCGCCGGCAGCGCGCCCGTCGGCCCTGGCTGGACCACCTGGCCCGGGCGGGCGGGCGCTACAACCGGGTGCAGGCCGACCTGATGGCCTCCGGGGTCACCTACTACGTCTTCCTGGCCCTCGCGCCGGTCACCCTGCTGCTCGTCGCGGTCGCCGGGCTGGTGCTGCGCGGCAACGCGCTGCTGCAGGACCAGCTGCTGGCCGCCCTGCGCGACGCCGTCCCGGGGGAGACCGGGGCGAGGCTGGCCGACAGCGTCACCTCCGCGATCGACAGCGCGACCACGTTCGGGGTGCTCGGGCTCGTCGGCGTGGTGTTCGTCGGCCTGGGCGCGATGGACAAGCTGCGGGTGGGCATGGACATCGTCTGGCGCGGCCGCCCCGACCCGCCCGACTTCCTCGCCGACCGGGGCAAGGACCTGGTCGCCGTGCTGGGGTTCGGGGTCGCCGGCGTGCTGAGCATCGCGCTGACCACCGGGGCCACCACCGCGGTCGGGCGGCTGCTCGGCCTCACCGAGATCGACGACGTGCCGGGGTTCTCCCTGCTCACCCGGGCCCTGCCGATCGTGCTGGCCGTCGCCGGCGACACGCTGCTGTTCCTCTGGCTGCTCAAGGGGGTGCCGGGCAACCCCTTCGGCTACCGGCAGCTGCTGCCCGGCGCCGTCTTCGGGGCCGTCGGCTTCGAGGTGCTCAAGCTGGTCGGCGGCTTCTACCTGGCGGTCATCAGCGGCAACGTGACCGCCTCCACGTTCGGCGGCCTGGTCGGGCTGATCGTCTGGATCAACGTGGTCGCCCGGTTCGCCTTCTACACCGCCTGCTGGACGGCGACCATCCCGGCGATCGAGCACGCGCACACCCGGGTGCCGCACGGCCCGGTCCGGCCCACCCCGCTGCCGGACGTCGCCCTGGTGGCCGAGCGGACGGCGGGGCCCGCCCCGCTGCGGGTGGCGCTGGGGCTGCTGGGCACCGGAGCGCTGGCCGGGCTCCTGGGCGGCCGGCTGCTCACCCGGCGGGGGCTCAGGTCCGCGGCGGCCGGTCGCGGCCGGGCGCCGGCTCGCCCGTCGTCGGACCCCCAGCCGTCGGCCCCCCGGCCATCGGACCCCGAGCGGCCGCACCGCTGACCGGCCGGCCGGGGTGGGCGACGGGGCGCATCGCCCGGCGGCGTCCCAGCACGGTCGCGGCGACGACGACCAGCGCGCCCACGGCCAGCCCGGCGGGCAGCAGGGGAGAGGACCCGCCGGTCGCCGGACCCACCGCGGCCGCGACGGCGGGACGGGCGTCGGGACGGTCGGCCGGAGCACGCGTCGGGGCGGTCGTCGCGGCGGCCTCGGCTGCGGCCGCGGCCGCATCGGCGGCCACCTCGGCGGGGGTGACCAGCCGGCCGACGCCCGCGGTGCCGGCCGGGGTGGCGAAGCCCCAGTCGAGCAGGCGTCGCGCCTGCTCCAGCTCGTGCACCGGTCGCCGCTCGGCCTGCATGACGCTGACCAGCAGCCGGCGCCCGTCCCGCTCGGCGGCCACCACGAAGGTGTGCCGGGCCGCGTCGGTGAAGCCGGTCTTGCCCCCGAGGGTGCCCGGGTAGGTGTTGAGCAGGGTGTTCTGGTTCTGGATCTGGTAGCCGGCGAAGGTCCCGACGGCCGGGATGTCCGCGATCCGGGTCTGCAGCACGTCGAGGGCGTAGGGGTCGGCGATCAGCTGGCGCAGCACCAGCGCCAGGTCGTAGGGGGAGGAGGACTGCCCGGCGACGTCCAGCCCGGAGGGCGTGCCGGCGACCGTGTCGTACGCCCCGATCCGGGCGGCCGTCTCGTTCATCGCCGTCAGCGTGGCCTCGACCCCGCCGGCGGCCCGGGCCAGGGCGTTGGCCACGTCGTTGCCCGACTGCATGACCAGCGCGCGGAAGAGCAGGTCGACCGGGTACTGCCCGCCCTGCACCAGTCCCACCCGGCTGCCCTCGACGGCCTCGTCCTCGACCGTGCCCGCGACGACCTGGGTGCGGTCGAGCAGCGGCGCGAGGGTGAGCAGGGTGAGCGTCTTCAGGGTGCTGGCCGGGTAGTAGCGGCCGTGCGGGTCGCGGGCGCCGAGCACCTCGCCCGTGCCGGCATCGGCGACCAGCCAGCCGTGCGCGTCGATGCCCTCGGGCAGCGGCGGTGCCCCCGGGGCGGTGACCACGCCGCGGGTGTCCAGCCCCTCGCCCCCGACCGTGCTGCCGTCGGGGGCGCTGCCGTGCGGCGGGCCGGCCGGGTACGGCAGCGTCGGCGTCGGCGCCGTCGGGTCGACCGTGGGGCGCGCGCCCTCGGCCGCCGCGGGGGCGGCCGGGCCGGCCAGCAGGAGCCCCACCGAGAGCGTGGCGGTCGCCAGCGCGGCGGTCAGCCGGCGCAGCGGCGGGGGTCGGCGCATGACCGGCACGCTAACCCGGCCGGCGGCCGCACCCCGCGCGCGCCCGCCCCGGACCGCTCGGCACGCCGCTCACCAGGCGAGCGGTGGGGGCGCCCCGGTGTGGTCGCGGTCTCACCGGGAGGTGCCGGGAGCGGTCCCGCGTCGCCCGTTGGCAACGATCGGGTCTCTATCCGTTCTGCGACCGGTCATCCGCGTCGGCCCCGCGGTTAGCGTGCCGGGGTCGCCGTCGCCTGGCGCCCCGCCTCGCGCGGGGGAGCCGGACGGCGGGGGGAGCCTGGAACACACCGCACCGGGACCCGCACCGACCACGGGTCGGCAGGGTCCTCTGAGAGAGGAGACCGTCTTGCGCCGAGTGCGTGGGATGAAGGCCGCAGCTCTGCTGCTGGCCGGCAGCATGGCCCTGGCGGCCTGCGCCAGCGACGAGACCGACAGCGGCTCGGGCGGCGGCAGCGGCAGCGGCGGCAACGACGAGCTCATGATCGGCCTGGCCTTCGACACCGGCGGCCGTGGCGACAAGTCGTTCAACGACTCCGCCTACGCCGGGGTCGAGGCCGCCGTCGAGGAGCTCGGCCTGTCGATGGAGGACAACGTCCAGACGCTGTCGCCCAACGACGACGCCTCCAACCGCGGCGAGCTGCTCACCCAGCTGGCCGAGCAGGGCTACGACCCGGTGATCGCCGTCGGCTTCAACTACGACGAGATCATCGCCGACGTCTCCCAGGACTTCCCGGACGTCACCTTCGCCCAGGTCGACGGCTCCAACGCCGACGGCGCCAAGGGCGACAACGTCACCGGCCTGCTGTTCGCCGAGGAGCAGGGCTCCTTCCTGGCGGGCGTGGCCGCGGCGTCGAAGACCGAGACCGACAACATCGGCTTCGTCGGTGGTGTGCAGAGCCCGCTGATCGAGAAGTTCCAGGCCGGGTTCGAGGCCGGGGCCCGCGCGGTCAACCCGGACATCACCATCCAGAGCCAGTACCTCTCGCCGGCCGGTGACTTCAGCGGCTTCGGCGCCCCGGACCGCGGCTACAGCGTGGCCCAGGGCTTCTACCAGAGCGGCGCGGACATCGTCTTCCACGCCGCTGGTGGCTCCGGTGAGGGTGTGTTCCAGGCGGCCGTCGAGGCGAACAAGCGCGCCATCGGCGTCGACTCCGACCAGTGGCAGACCGCCTCGCCGGAGCAGCAGGCCGTGATCATGACCTCGATGATCAAGCGCGTCGACAACGCGGTGATGGAGTTCATCCTCTCCGTCGCCAACGACGAGGCCGAGGGCGGCACCGACGTGGTCTACGACCTGGAGTCCGACGGCGTCGGCCTGTCCACCTCCGGTGGCTACATCGACGACATCGCCGACGTCATCGAGGACTACCGCCAGCAGATCGTCGACGGGTCGGTCACGGTTCCCACCACCCCGTGACACGTTCGCCCTGAGCAGCACGGGCAGCGGCGGGCTCGGGGGCGGCACACGCCCCCGAGCCCGCCGTTTTCCGTGTGTACCGTCTGCGCGTCGGACGACGACACCTGAGAACCACCCCCGGCCGGAAGACCTGCGGCCGGCGGCCCACCCCGCGCAACCCACGCCGGTCCCCCGAGGAGTTCCCGTTGACCGAGTCGGCACCGCTCGCGGTCGAGCTCCGCGGCATCACCAAGCGCTTCCCCGGCGTGGTGGCCAACTCCGACATCCAGCTGCGCGTCCGCCGCGGTGAGGTGCACGCGATCGTGGGGGAGAACGGCGCCGGCAAGTCGACGCTGATGAAGACCCTCTACGGCATGCACCGCCCCGACGAGGGCGAGATCCTCGTCGACGGCCGCCCGGTCACCTTCCGCAGCCCGGCCGACGCGATCGCCGCCGGGATCGGCATGGTCCACCAGCACTTCATGCTGGCCGACAACTTCACCGTGCTGGAGAACGTCGTCCTGGGCAGCGAGCCCACCAAGGGCGGCCGGCTGGACCGCGCGGAGGCGCGGCGCCGCATCCGGGAGATCTCCGACGCCTACGCCCTGGGCCTGGACCCCGACACCCTGGTCGAGGACCTCGGTGTCGGTGACCGGCAGCGCGTCGAGATCGCCAAGGTGCTCTACCGCGGCGCCCGCACGCTGATCCTGGACGAGCCGACCGCCGTGCTGGTGCCGCAGGAGGTCGACGAGCTGTTCGGCAACCTCGCCGAGCTCAAGCGCGAGGGCCTCACCGTCATCTTCATCTCGCACAAGCTCGACGAGGTGCGCAAGGTCGCCGACTCGATCACCGTGATCCGCCGCGGCACCACCGTCGGCACCGCCGACCCGCAGACCACCACCGCCAAGCAGCTGGCCGAGCTGATGGTCGGCGCCGAGCTGCCGGTCGCCCAGACGCGCGACTCGACGGTCCGGGAGACCCCGGTGCTGCAGCTGCGCGGGGTGAGCGTCGCCGCGCCCGGCGGCCGCCCCGCGGTGGACGACGTCTCGCTGACCGTCCGCGAGGGCGAGGTGGTGGGCATCGCCGGCGTCGAGGGCAACGGCCAGGCCGAGCTGGTCGACGCGATCATGGGGCTGCGGCCGCTCAGCTCCGGCGTCGTCCTGCTGGGCGCCGACGACATCACCGCGTGGTCGACCCGGCGCCGCCGCGAGCAGGGCCTGGGCTTCATCCCCGAGGACCGGCACCGGCAGGGGATGCTGCTGGAGGCGCCGCTCTGGGAGAACCGGGTCCTGGGTCACCAGACCCGCCCGCCGTCGGTGAAGGGCGCCTTCATCGACCGCAAGGGCGCCCGCGCCGACACCGAGCGGATCATGCGCGAGTACGACGTCCGGGCACCGGGCCCGGACACCGCGGCCATGGCGCTGTCCGGTGGCAACCAGCAGAAGCTGATCGTCGGGCGGGAGATGAGCGCGCGGCCGCGGCTGCTCATCGCCGCCCACCCGACCCGCGGCGTCGACGTCGGCGCTCAGTCGGTCATCTGGGAGCTGCTCAAGGACGCCCGCGCGGAGGGGATGGGGATCGTGCTGGTCTCGGCGGACCTCGACGAGCTGATCGGCCTGTCGGACACGCTGCACGTCATGCTCCGGGGGCGGCTGGTCGCCACGCTGGACCCGGCGAGGCTGACACCGGAGGAGCTGGGCACCCACATGACCGGCGCGGCCACCACGGCGGGTGCCGCGTGAGCACCCTGCGCCGCCTGGGCACCGCGCTGCTGGCGCCGGTGCTGGCCATCGTCGTCGCGCTGGCGATCTCCGCGCTGGTCATCGTGCTGATCGGGGAGAACCCGCTCCGGGCGGTCGAGGTGATGCTCGACTTCGGGGACAGCCCGTCGCAGCAGACCCAGGCGATGGTCGTGATCCTCAACCGGGCCGTGCCGCTGTTCCTCGCCGGGCTGGCCGTCTCGGTGGCCTTCCGGATGGGGCTGTTCAACATCGGCGTGGAGGGCCAGTACCGGCTCGCCACGATCCTGTCGGCCGCGGCCGGCGCGGCCGTCGCGCTGCCCGCCCCGCTGCACGTGCTGCTGATCATCGTCGTCGCGATGCTGGTCGGCGCCTTCTGGGCCGGGATCGTCGCCGTCCTGAAGGTCACCCGGGGCGTGAGCGAGGTGATCAGCTCGATCATGCTGAACTTCATCGCCCTGGGGCTGGCGTCCTACCTGCTCACCGGGCCGCTGCGGGGCAGCGAGCCGGGCGCGTCGATCATCACCACCGCCGACATCCCCGAGTCCGGCTGGTTCCCCGGGCTCAACGGCGTCTTCGGGGCCCTGGGGCTGGCCGAGCCCCGCTCGGAGCTGTACGGCTTCCTGCTGGTCGCGGCCGTCGCCGGGATCGTGATCGCGGTGCTGGTCAAGCGGACCCGCTTCGGCTTCGACCTGCGGGCCACCGGCATGTCGCCGTCGGCGGCGACGGCCAGCGGCGTCGACGCCCGCGGCATGGTGGTCAAGACGATGCTGATCTCCGGCGCGGTCGCCGGGCTGATCGGCCTGCCCGACCTGCTGGGCAGCTCGCACCACTACGGCACCGAGTTCACCACCGGGCTGGGCTTCCTCGGCATCGCGGTGGCGCTGCTGGGCCGCAACTCACCCATCGGCATCGCGCTGGGCGCGCTGCTGTTCGGCTTCCTGGACCGCGCGGCGATCCCGCTGCAGTTCGAGGGCATCCCCGCCTCGGTGGTCACGATCATCCAGGGCACCATCGTGCTGGCCGTCGTCGTCGCCAACGAGATCGCCCGCCGGATCACCCGGCGACAGGCCGAGCGCGGCGGCAGCCAGCCGGCCTCACCGACCACCGGTGACGGCAGCACGGACGGCGGGCAGGGCCCCGGCGGCCCGCCGCCGGACCCGGGCGCCGCAGTCGGCACCGGCACCGGCCCCGGCGTGCGCAGCGGCGCCGCCGACGGCACCCGAGGAGGCCAGCAGTGAGCAACGCGAGGGCGACGTGCGAGCGAGCATCGCAGGGAGCGCCAGCGACCGAGGAGCGGAACGAGCACGGAGCCGAGCAGTGAGCACCGCGACGACGACCTCTGCCCCGAGCCGGGGGCCGGTCACCGAGCTGCTGCTCGGCGGCGGCCGGGCGCGCCGGATCACCTGGCTGCTGGTCGGGCTGCTCGTGCTCGTCTCGGCCGTCCGGGTCGTCTCCGGTGAGCAGGCGCTGACGTCGTCCTCGACGTTCTCCGCCGCGCTGCTGCTGGCCGTCCCGCTGGGGCTGGTCGCCCTCGGCGGGCTCTTCTCCGAGCGGGCCGGCGTGGTCAACATCGGCCTCGAGGGGATGATGATCCTCGGCACCTGGGGGGCCGGCTGGGCCGGCTACCAGTGGGGCTGGGCCGGCGCGCTGATCGGCGGCGCGGTCTTCGGCGCGGTCGGTGGCCTGCTGCACGCGATCGCCACGGTCACCTTCGGGGTCGACCACGTGGTCTCGGGTGTGGCGATCAACATCCTGGCCGGCGGCGTCGTCCGGTTCCTGTCCGAGCTGCTCTACAGCGACAACCCGGCCGGTGGCGGGGTGACCCAGTCGCCGGCGCTGTCGAACCGGCCGCCGAGCTTCTCGCTGCCGGTGCTCTCCTCGGGCCCGGACCTGCTGGGCGACCTCGAGCGGCAGCACTGGTTCCTGGTCTCCGACGTCGCCGGCATCCTGCGCGGGTTCACCAGCGGCGTCGGGGTGCTCACGGTGCTCGCTGTGCTGCTCGTGCCCGCCAGCTACCTGCTGCTGTGGCGCACGGCGTTCGGGCTGCGGCTGCGCTCCTGCGGCGAGAACCCGGCGGCCGCGGACTCCCTCGGCGTGCCGGTCTACCGGCTCAAGTACGTCGCCGTGATCATCTCCGGTGCGCTCGCCGGGCTCGGTGGTGTCTTCCTGGTCTTCGTCGCCAACATCTACCGCGAGGGCCAGACCGGCGGCCGCGGCTTCATCGGCCTGGCCGCGCTGATCTTCGGCAACTGGCGGCCCGGTGGGCTGGCGGCGGGCGCGGGCCTGTTCGGGTTCTCCGACGCCCTGCAGCTGCGCAGCCCCACCGCCGTGGTCGCCCTGCTGCTGCTCATCGCCGTGCTGCTCGCCGGCGTGGCGATCTGGCAGGGCATCCGGCGCCGGTACGTGCAGTCGGTGATCGCCGCGGCGTTCGCCGCCGCGGCCCTGGCCGGGTTCCTCACCGTCGACGAGCTGCCCGAGGGCATCGTCTCCTTCACCCCGCACCTGACCACGCTGCTGGTGCTCTCGCTGGCCTCGCAACGGCTGCGGATGCCGAAGGCCGACGGGCTGGTCTACCGACGAGGAGAGCACTGATGGACGTCGACTGGGACGTGCTGCGCACCCGCGCGCGCGAGGCGATGAGCCACGCCTACGCCCCCTACTCGCGCTTCCCGGTGGGGGTGGCCGGGCTGGTGGACGACGGCCGGGTGGTCACCGGCTGCAACGTCGAGAACGCCTCCTACGGCCTGGGCCTGTGCGCCGAGTGCGGCATGGTCAGCGACCTGGCCCGCACCGGCGGCGGCCGGCTGGTCGCCGTGGCCTGCGTGGGTGGGAACGGGCAGCCGCTGATGCCCTGCGGGCGCTGCCGGCAGCTGCTGTGGGAGCACGGTGGTGCGGACATGCTGATCGAGACCGTGTCGCTGGGCATCGTGCCGATGAGCGAGGTGCTGCCCGACGCCTTCGGCCCGGACGACCTGGTGGCTGCAGCGGAGCGGGGGCAGGGAGCATGACGCAGCCGTTCGACGCGATCGACGTCATCCGCGCCAAGCGCGACGGCCGGACGCTCACCGCCGACCAGATCCGCTGGGTGATCGGCGCCTACACCGACCGGGTGGTGCCCGACGAGCAGATGAGCGCGCTGCTCATGGCGGTGTTCTTCCGCGGCATGTCCGGTGACGAGCTCGCCGCCTGGACCCAGGCGATGATCGACTCCGGCGTCCGCAAGGACCTCTCCGCGCTGGGCCGGCCGACCGCGGACAAGCACTCCACCGGCGGCGTCGGCGACAAGATCACCCTGCCGCTGGCCCCGCTCGTGGCCGCATGCGGGGTCGCGGTGCCGCAGCTGTCCGGCCGCGGGCTGGGGCACACCGGCGGCACGCTGGACAAGCTGGAGTCGGTCCCCGGCTGGCGCGCCGACGTGCACGAGGAGGCCTACCTCGAGCAGCTGCGCGAGGTGGGTGCGGTCATCTGCGCCGCCGGCGCCGACCTCGCCCCGGCGGACAAGGTGCTGTACGCGCTGCGCGACGTCACCGGCACGGTCGAGTCGATCCCGCTGATCGCCAGCTCGATCATGAGCAAGAAGATCGCCGAGGGCGCCGACGCGCTGGTGCTGGACGTCAAGACCGGCTCCGGCGCCTTCATGCGCGACCCGGACGACGCCCGCACGCTGGCCCGCACCATGGTCGGGCTGGGCGAGGCGGCCGGGGTGCGCACCGTCGCCCTGGTGACCGCGATGGACCGCCCGCTGGGCCGCAGCGCCGGCAACGCCGTCGAGGTGGCCGAGTCGGTGGAGGTGCTGGCCGGCGGTGGCCCGGCCGACGTGGTGGAGCTGACCCTCGCCCTGGCCCGGGAGATGCTGGCCGGCGTGGGGCGGGACGACGTCGACCCCGCCGACGCCCTCGCCGACGGCCGCGCGATGGACGTCTGGCGGCGGATGATCAGCGCCCAGGGCGGCGACCCGGACGCGCCGCTGCCGCAGCCGGCCGAGCGCCACGTGGTGACCGCCCCGGCCACCGGCACGCTGACCCGGCTGGACGCCTACGCCCTGGGCGTCGCCGCCTGGCGGCTCGGTGCCGGCCGGGCCCGCAAGGAGGACCCGGTGTCCGCGGCGGCCGGGATCGTGTGGACCGCGGGCGTGGGGGAGCAGGTGACCGCCGGTCAGCCGCTGCTCGAGCTGCAGACCGACGACGCCGCCCGCATCCCGCGCGCCCTGGAGGCCCTGGAGGGCGCGATCGGCGTCGACACCGACGACCAGCCCCTGCCCCTCCTGCTCGACCGCATCTGAGAGGACCCCCGCACTCGCGAGGGGGCCGGGGGAGGGGTGGCGTGGGCGCACAGGTGGGTGGAGGACACTGACCGCTCGTGCAGAAGGACCACCTCCTCCCCAGCACTCGCGGGCTCGCGGCGGGACCCGAGAGGCGGCCGATGGAACTCGACCCTGACGCGGCGATCAGCGTGCGCGGGCTGGTCAAGCGCTACGGCGACCGCAACGCCGTCGATGGCCTGGACCTCGACATCCGGCGCGGGGAGATCTTCGCCCTGCTCGGCCCCAACGGTGCCGGCAAGACGACCACCGTCGAGGTGCTGGAGGGCTACCGGCAGCGGGACGCCGGTGAGGTCCGGGTGCTCGGCGTCGACCCGGCGGAGGCCGGACGGAGCTGGAAGGCCGAGCTCGGCATCGTGCTGCAGTCCGGCGCCGGGGACAGCCAGCTGACCTGCCTGGAGCTGCTGCGCGCCCAGGCCGCCTACTACCCCGACCCGCGCGACCCGGCCGAGGTGCTGGAGCTGGTCGGCCTGACCGAGAAGGCCGGCTCGCGGGGCCGCACCCTCTCCGGTGGTCAGCGCCGCCGGCTGGACGTCGCCCTGGGCATCGTCGGCCGACCCCGGCTGCTCTTCCTCGACGAGCCGACCACCGGCTTCGACCCGGAGGCCCGCCGGCAGTTCTGGTCGCTGATCCGCTCGCTGCGCGACCTGGGCACCACGATGCTGCTGACCACGCACTACCTGGACGAGGCCGAGGAGCTGGCCGACCGGGTCGGGGTGATCACCCGCGGTCGGCTGGTCGAGGTGGCCGTCCCGTCCGCGCTGGGCGGTCGTGGGCAGGCGCCGGCGGTCGTCTCCTGGCGCGAGGACGGCGTCCGGCGAACCGCCGAGACCGACACCCCGACCGCGTTCGTCGCCGAGCTCGCCGCCCGGTTCCCCGGCGAGGTGCCCGACCTCGCGGTCGCCCGGCCCACGCTGGAGGACGTCTACCTGCAGATGATCGGAGACCGTCCGTGAGTGAGCATCGCAGCGAGCGCCAGCGAGCGAGGAGCGGAGCGAACGGCCGAGCGGAGCGAGGAGGCCTGTCATGGACCGTCGCATGACGCTCACCACGGAGCGGCCGCTGCCCTCGGTCGCCGCGGTCTGCCGCACCCGGGCCGGGGTGGAGCTCAAGGAGTTCTTCCGGCAGCGGGAGTCCGTCGTCTTCACGCTGTTCTTCCCGGTGATCCTGCTGCTGGTCTTCGGCGCCGTCCTGGACTACGACCTGGGCAGCGGGGTCAGCTTCACCCAGTACTTCATGGCCGGCGTGATCGCGGCCGGCATCCTCGGTGCGAGCCTGCAGAACATGGCGATCGGCATCGCCACCGAGCGCAGCGACGGCACGCTCAAGGGCCTGGCCGGCACGCCCATGCCCAAGAGCGCCTACTTCGTCGGCAAGGTCGTGCAGGTCTTCGTCGTCACCGTGGCGATCGTGGCGATCCTGCTGGCGATCGGCGCGGTGTTCTACGACATCGACCTGCCCTCGGGCACCGGCTGGGTGACCTTCGCCTGGGTCGCGGCGCTCGGCTCGGCGGCCTGCACGCTGCTGGGCATCGCCATCTCCAGCCTGGCCCGCAACGGTCGCTCGGCGTCGGCGACGGTGACCCCGGTGGCGCTCGTCCTGCAGTTCATCTCGGGTGTGTTCTTCCAGTTCAGCGAGGTCCCGACCTGGCTGCAGACGGTCGCCGCGGTGTTCCCGCTGAAGTGGATGGCGCAGGGGCTGCGCTCGGTCTTCCTGCCCGACGCGTTGGCCGCCCAGGAGCCCGCCGGCACCTGGGAGCTGGGCCGGGTCGCGCTGGTGCTGGCCGCCTGGTGCGTGATCGGCCTGCTGCTGTGCGTCCGCACCTTCCGCTGGCAGGACCGCGTCGACCGCTGACCCGTAGCCCCCCCGGGGGGCTTTCGGTACCGAAAGCCCGGGGCTTTCGGTACCGAAAGCCCGGTGGGCTGGGTGGCGGGGGTACCGGTTAGCGTGCGGGGATGCCCGCCGCTGCACCCCTGGACGCCGCCTCCATCGCCCGTGCACCGAAGGTGCTGCTGCACGACCACCTGGACGGCGGGCTGCGGCCGGAGACGGTCCTGGAGCTGGCCGAGGAGGCCGGCTACCGCGAGCTGCCGGCCGACGAGCCGGCGGCGCTGGGCCGCTGGTTCCGGGAGTCCGCCGACTCCGGGTCGCTGGTCCGCTACCTGGAGACGTTCGCGCACACGGTGGCGGTGATGCAGCGGCCGGAGGCGGTGCAGCGGGTGGCCCGGGAGTGCGCGCTGGACCTGGCCGCCGACGGCGTCGTCTACGCCGAGGTGCGGATGGCGCCGGAGCTGCTGACCGCCGGTGGGATGTCGCTGGACGACGTGGTCGAGTCGATGCTCGACGGCTACGCCCAGGGCTCGAAGGAGGCGGCGGCCGCCGGGCACCCGATCGTCGTCGGCACGCTGCTGTGCGCGATGCGGCAGGCCGACCGCTGGGTCGAGGTCGCCGAGCAGGTGGTGCGCCACCGGGACGCCGGCGTGGTCGGCTTCGACCTGGCCGGGCCGGAGGACGGCTTCCCGCCGGACCGCGTCCCGGCGGCGATCGAGCTCCTCGACCGCGCGGAGGCGCACCGGACGATCCACGCCGGGGAGGCAGCAGGCATCGCCTCGATCCGGGCCGCGCTGGACGGCGCCGGGGCCGAGCGGCTGGGCCACGGCGTGCGGATCGCCGACGAGGTGCCGGTCGACGGGCCGCTGGGGGAGCTCGCCGAGCGGGTGCGGGACGAGCAGGTCGTGCTGGAGGTGGCGCCGTCGTCCAACGTGCAGACCGGCGCGTACCCGTCGCTTGCCGACCACCCGGTCGACCGGCTGCACCGGGCCGGCTTCGCGGTCACGCTGAACACCGACAACCGGCTGATGAGCGGGGTCTCGGTGACCAGCGAGGTCACCGACGTGGTGCGCACCTTCGGGTGGACGTGGGACGACGTGCAGACGGTGACCGAGCGTGCGCTGCGCGCCGGGTTCGCCGACGACGCGGTGCGGGCTCGGATCGCCACCGAGGTCGTCCGCCCGGCCTACGACGCCCTCCGCGCGGGTCGCTGACGCACCCGGGCGAGCAGTCGACGGATCCCCTCGCCCGCGGCCCGTCCAGAGGCTCGCCCCGAGCTCGCGAGGGGTGATGAGGACGGCTTGCTCCCACTCGCGGCGGGCCCCGGCGAGGGAGCCTGATCACACGGGAATCAATCCGGGCGCTGCGCTGCTAACCTGACGTGACCGGCGTGTGCCGGTCATCCTCCCGGACGGTCCTGTCCGGGCACAGCGCATCCGTGCAGATCACGCGTCACAGAAGACGGCCGCGATCACCAGTGTGGACGCCGGGCTCCCCGGCGGTCAGCATCACCACGGGACGCGCACCGATCTGCATCGGAGTTCCCGCTTGTCCTCGTTCGACTCTGTCGACACCCAGAACACCCCCCTGAACGGCACGACCGCCGCCGAGGCCGTCGAGACCCAGGTGACCGCCCCCGAGGCCATCGAGGCCGAGGTCGCCCCCGAGCCGACCGGCCCGACCTTCGCCCAGCTGGGCCTGCCCCAGCCGCTGGTCACCGCGCTCGAGCGCAGGGGCATCCGCCACCCGTTCGCCATCCAGACCTCCGCGCTGCCGGACGCCCTCGCCGGGCGCGACGTGCTCGGCAAGGCGGCCACCGGCTCGGGCAAGACGCTCGCCTTCGGCCTGCCGCTGCTGGCCCGCATCGGCGCGGAGGTGCAGCACGGTCGCCGCGCCCCGCGTGGCCTGATCCTGGTGCCGACCCGTGAGCTGGCCCAGCAGGTGCACGACAACCTGGCCCCGCTCGGCCAGTCGATCGGCGTCCAGCTGGCCGCCGTCTACGGCGGTGCCTCGATGTACCGCCAGATCCAGCAGCTGCGTCGCGGCGTCGACGTGCTCATCGCCACCCCCGGGCGGCTGCAGGACCTGATCAACCAGGGCGAGACGACGCTGTCGGAGGTGGTCGTCTCGATCATCGACGAGGCCGACTTCATGTCCGACCTCGGCTTCCTGCCCGTGGTCAAGGAGCTGCTGGACCAGACCCGCCCCGACGCCCAGCGGCTGCTGTTCTCGGCCACCCTGGACGGCGAGGTCGACACCCTGGTCCGCCGCTACCTCAAGGACCCGGCCCGGCACGAGGTGGTCAAGGCCGCCGACTCCGGTCCGCAGGCCGAGCACCTGGCCTACAGCGTGTCCTTCCCGGACAAGCTGAAGGTCACCGAGGCGATGGCCGCCCGCCCGGGCCGGATCATCATTTTCGTGCGCACCCAGCACGGTGCCGACCGGCTGGCCGACAACCTGCAGCACGTCGGCATCAAGGCCGAGGCGATCCACGGTGGGCTGCCGCAGTCGGCCCGCCGCCGGGCGCTGGAGGCGTTCACCGACGCCCGCAGCCCGGTGCTGGTCGCCACCGACGTCGCCGCCCGCGGCATCCACGTCGACGACGTGTCGCTGGTGCTGCACTACGACCCGCCGGCCGACCACAAGACCTACCTGCACCGTTCCGGCCGCACCGCGCGCGCCGGCGCCGCGGGTGTCGTGGTCTCCCTGCTGCTGCCCGACCAGGTGGGGCAGTCCAAGCGCCGGTTCCGCCAGGCCAAGGTCGACCCGCAGGTCAGCCGGATCCGTCCGGGCGACGCCGCGATCGCCGACCTCGTCGCCGGTGGCACGTTCGTCGAGCCGATCGTCCGGCCGGTGCGCGAGTCGCGTCGTCCGGCCGGGGGCTCGGGCGGACGTCGTCCCTCGGGTGAGCGTCCCGGCGGCTACCGCGGCGGCCCGCGCCGTCCGTCCGGCGACCGCGAGCGCGCGTACGGAGACCGCCCCTCGGGCGAGCGCTCCTACGGCGATCGGGATCGCCATGCCGGTGGCCGCCCCTCCGGCGACCGCGACCGCTCGTACGGAGACCGCCCCTCGGGCGAGCGCTCCTACGGCGATCGGGATCGCTCCGGTGGTGGCGACCGGCGCACCGGTGGCTACCGCGGTTCGAGCGAGGGGCACCGCTCCGGCGGCCGCCCGCCGCGTCCCGCGCGCTCGTACTGAGGCAGCGCCCGTCCTGACGGACGGGTGACCAACGGCAACGGCCGGCCCCCGCACTGCGGGGGCCGGCCGTTGCCGTCTCAGCTCTCTCGGCCCCGCTGCAGGGGCCCGCCGCGAGCTCGTTCGTGGCGGGGGGCGGCGGGGTCCTCCCGGTCGCTCCGGAAGACCAGGCAGGTGGAGACGTCCTCGACGACGTCGCCCCAGGCGGCCGCCAGCGCGGGCGCCTCCTCGGCGGCCAGCGGGGCGGTCGGCTCGGACTCGCCGCGCGCGACGGCCCGGCCGAGTGCGGCGCGGGGGCCGAGCAGCTGCTGCACCCGGGGCAGCCCGGCGTACTCGGCGAGGTCGAGCACGCCCTCGGCGGGCTGCACCAGCGCCTGGTGGGTGGCCAGTCCGCCGGCGCCGCGGGCGACCTCGGCGAGCACCTCGGTCAGCGCGGTCAGGTCGTACCGGTCCTGGTCGGCGGGCAGCGGCAGGGTGTCGGTGTCGGCGACCTCGGGCCAGGAGGCGATCTCGGTGAGGTCGTGCGGCTCGTCGCCGGCGCAGAAACGAGCCAGGTCGACCGGCGTGGGGAAGACGAAGACCTGCCCCTCCCGGCCCAGGAAGCGGGCGCGGTCCTCCACGTAGCAGCGCAGGGTGAGCCCGGAGCCCTCCGGAACGACCACCTCGACCGGCAGGATGCCGACGGCCTCCCAGAACTCCTGGGCGGCGGCGACCGCGGCAGGGGTGGCGGTCAGCGGGCTGCCACCGTGCACGGCGCGCACCCCGGCGGTGGCCGCCTCGGCCGGGGCGGCGGCGGTGGAGCCGGCGGCCGGTCGTGCCACCGGGGCGTCCTCGTCGTCCTCGTCGGCCAGGTCGTCGAGGTCGTCGGGCTCGGCGGCGCGGGACTCGGCCTCCTCGGCGGCCGAGGGGTAGGCGTCCCCGGACACGGTGCCGGCCCCGCTCCAGTCCAGGTGCTCGTCGAGCTCCTCGAGGACGTCCTCCCACAGCTCGTCGATCGCGGTGCCCAGCCGGGCCCAGCTCTCCTCGCCGGTGCGGCCCAGGAAGGCGTCGATGCCCAGGCCGAGGGCGGCGACCTCCGGCTTGGCGACCAGCTCGGCGACCGCCTCGAAGCCGGTCTCCTCGTCGTCCTCGTCGTCGTCCTCGTCACCGGCGGTGTCGCAGCACTCGGCCAGCCGGCCGACCATGTCGACCACCGCGGCCAGCTCGTCGACGGCCCAGCGGTCGGGGTTCTCGGCGACCACGTCGTAGACGCCGTCGAGGTCGAACCGGTGGTCCTCGTCCGGGGTGAGGTCGGCGGCGCCCAGCGTCGACACCACCGGCCAGACCGGGTGGTCGACCAGGTCGTGGTCGGTGGCGGTGCGGCAGAAGGCGGCCAGCGCGGCGGGGGAGGGGAAGAGGTGGACGACGGCGGTGGGGCCGGGGGCCTCCGGGTCGTCGTCGTTGATGTCGGCCGGCAGGTCGACGGTGCTGCCGAGGAACGCCTGCCACTCCTCGCCGTCCTCCTCCCACGGCGGCGCCCAGAGCGTGTAGCCCGTGCGGTCGTCGAGGGTCAGGGCGATGGGGACGATGCTGGGCCTGGGCACCCGCCCATCCTGCCCGGTCAGCCCACCCCCGCGCACTGCGGTACCCAGGTCCGACCGGGGCCGGGCCCACACGCCCCCGGCCCCGTCCAGAGGCTCGCCCCGAGCTCGCGAGGGGTGAGGACGGGGTCCTTCCTCAGACGCCGATCGGGTGCCAGACGCTCTTGGTCTCCAGGAACGGGCGCAGCCGGGACAGGCCGGGGTCGGCCGTCCAGTCCGGCTCCTCGGCCGGCGCGCGCAGCACGCGCTTGACCGTCCCGGCGGCGGAGCGCTCCAGCTCCATCGCCAGCGGCGCGGGGGCGCCGGCCAGGTCGATGGCGTCGACGTCGGCGTGCTCGGCCAGCCAGGGGCCGATCTCCGCGGCGTCACCGGTGAGCAGGTTGACCACGCCGCCCGGGACGTCGGAGGTGGCGAGCACCTCGCCGAGGGTGATCGCCGGCAGCGGGCGCTCCTTCGAGCTGACCACCACGGCGGTGTTGCCGGCGGCGAGCACCGGGGCCAGCACGCTGACCAGGCCGAGCAGGCTCGACCGCTGCGGGGCGAGGACGGCGACGACGCCGGTGGGCTCGGGCACGGAGAAGCCGAAGTACGGCCCGGCGACCGGGTTGGTGCTGCCCAGCACCGCGGCGAGCTTGTCGGTCCACCCGGCGTACCAGACCCAGCGGTCGATCGCGGCGTCGACCGCGGCACGGGCGCGGCCGGTGGACAGCCCCTCACCGGCGGCGACCTCCTCGGCGAACTGGGCGGCCCGGCCCTCCATCACCTCGGCGACCCGGTAGAGCACCTGGCCACGGTTGTAGGCGGTCGCGCCGGACCACTTCGCGAACGCGCCGCGGGCGGCGACCACGGCGTCCCGGCCGTCCTTGCGGGAGGCCCAGGCGGCGTTGGCCACGAAGTGCCCCTTGGCGTCGTGCACCTCGTAGGTGCGGCCGGACTCCGAGCGGGGGAACGCCCCGCCCAGGTAGAGCTTGTAGGTCTTGCGCACCGCGAGCCGGTCGGACATCAGGAGTCGCTCCTCAGGTAGGCGGCGAGCCCTTGGCGGCCGCCCTCGCGGCCGTAGCCGGACTGCTTGTAGCCGCCGAACGGCGAGGTGGGGTCGAACTCGTTGAAGGTGTTGGCCCAGACCACGCCGGCGCGCAGCTGGTCGGTGACCTGCAGGATCCGGGAGCCCTTCTCCGACCAGATGCCGGCGGAGAGGCCGTAGGTGGTGTTGTTCGCCTTCGCGACCGCCTCGTCCGGCGTCCGGAAGGTCATGACCGACAGCACGGGGCCGAAGACCTCGTCCCGGGCGATGCGGTGGGCGGGGGAGACGGCGGTGAAGACGGTGGGCTTGAACCAGAAGCCGCGGTCGGGCAGCTCGCCCTCGGGCTGCCAGCAGGTCGCGCCCTCGGTCTCCCCGTAGGCGGCCAGCTCGCGGATGCGGGCCAGCTGCGGGTGCGAGTTGATCGCGCCGAGGTCGGTGTTCTTGTCCATCGGGTCGCCGACGCGCAGGGTGCCGATCCGCCGCTGCAGCGCGGCCAGCACGTCGTCGTGCACCGACTCCTGCACCAGCAGTCGGGAGCCGGCGCAGCAGACGTGGCCCTGGTTGAAGAAGATGCCGCGGACGATGCCCTCGACGGCCTGGTCGATCGGGGCGTCGTCGAAGACGATGTTCGCCGCCTTGCCGCCCAGCTCCAGGGTCAGCCGCTTCTCCGTGCCGGCGACCGCGCGGGCGATCGAGCGGCCGACCTCGGTCGAGCCGGTGAAGGCGACCTTGTCGACGTCGGGGTGGCTGATCACCGCGCGGCCGGTCTCGCCGGCGCCGGTCACGATGTTCACCACGCCCGGGGGCAGGTCGGCCTGCCGGCAGACCTCGGCGAACAGCAGCGCGGTCAGCGGCGTGGTCTCGGCGGGCTTCAGGACGACGGTGTTGCCGGTGGCCAGCGCCGGGGCGACCTTCCACGCCAGCATCAGCAGCGGGAAGTTCCACGGGATGACCTGACCGGCCACGCCGAGCGGGCGCGGGGCCGGGCCGAGGCCCGCGTGCTCGAGCTTGTCGGCCCAGCCGGCGTGGTAGAAGAAGTGCGCCGCGGCCAGCGGCACGTCGACGTCCCGGCTCTCCCGGATCGGCTTGCCGTTGTCCAGCGTCTCCAGGACGGCGAACTCCCGGGCCCGCTCCTGCAGCAGCCGGGCGATGCGGAACAGGTACTTGCCGCGGTCGGCCGGGCGCATCGGGCCCCAGGTCTTGACGAACGCGCGGCGGGCGGCGCGCACCGCGCGGTCGACGTCCTCCGCGGTGCCGACGGCGACCTCGCTGAGCACCTCCTCGGTGGCCGGGTTGACCGTCTTCAGCGGGGTGCCGGTGCCGTCGGTGAACTCGCCGTCGATGAACAGCCCGTAGCTGGGCCGGACGTCGACGATCGACCGCGACTCGGGGGCGGGCGCGTACTCGAACATGGTCATCAGTCGACGCTCACGTGGTCGGGGCCGGAGTAGTGGCCGGTGCGGAGCTTCTGGCGCTGCAGGAGCAGGTCGTTGAGCAGGCTGGAGGCGCCGAAGCGGAACCAGTCGGGGGTCAGCCAGTCGGCCCCGGCGGTCTCGTTGACCAGCACCAGGTGCTTCACGGCGTCCTTCGTCGTGCGGATGCCGCCGGCGGGCTTGACGCCGACCTGGCGGCCGGTGGCGGCGCGGAAGTCGCGGACGGCCTCCAGCATCACCAGGCAGACCGGCAGGGTCGCGGCGGGGGAGACCTTGCCGGTGGAGGTCTTGATGAAGTCGCCGCCGGCCAGCATCGCCAGCCAGGAGGCCCGGCGGACGGCGTCGAGGGTGACCAGCTCGCCGGTCTCCAGGATCACCTTGAGGTGGGCCGGCCCGCAGGCCTCCTTGACCGCGACGATCTCCTCGAAGACGTCGAGGTAGCGGCCGGTCAGGAACGCGCCGCGGTCGATGACCATGTCGATCTCGTCGGCACCGTTGGCCACCGCGTCCCGGACGTCGGCGAGCTTGACCTCACGGCTGGCCCGGCCGCTGGGGAAGGCGGTGGCGACCGCGGCGACGTTGATGCCCGTGCCGGCCACCGCCTCCTTGGCGACGCCGGCCAGGTCGCCGTAGACGCAGACCGCGGCGACGGCGGGGCAGCTGGGGTCGGTCGGGTCGGGGCGGCGGGCCTTGGCGGCCAGGCTGCGCACCTTGCCCGGGGTGTCCGCACCCTCCAGCGTGGTCAGGTCGACCATCGAGATGGCGGTGTCGATCGCCCACGCCTTGGCGGTGCTCTTGATCGAGCGGGTGCCCAGCTGGGTGACCCGGGCCTGCGCGCCCACCTGGTCGACGCCGGGCAGGCCGTGCAGGAACGCGCGGAAGGCGTCGTTCGAGCGGGTGACGTCGGCGAACGGGTCCGGCAGCGGGCCGGTGAGGCTGCCTCCGCCGGTCAGCGCGCCCGGGTCCAGCACGTGGGTCATGCGCCGCATTCTCCACTGCACCGCGCGGACGTCGGCTCCCGCCCGCCCCCACGGCCCCGGGCTCGACTGCGCGACCACGGGCTCGACTGCGCAGCCACGGGCTCGACTGCGCGGTCGTGGCCGGCCGGTCGCGGCGGCCGGCGCGAGTGCCCGGGAGGCCGCCGTCCGGCGCCGGTCCTGCCCGGGGGTCGGCGGCCGATACGGTGTGCGCCGTGCAGCTGACCGTCGTCGACCACCCGATCGCCCGCGCCCGACTGTCGCGGATGCGCGACGAGCGCACCGACAACGCCGCCTTCCGGGCCGCGCTGCGGGAGCTCACCCAGATGCTGGTCTACGAGGCCAGCCGCGATCTCGCCGTCGCCGAGGAGCCGATCACCACCCCGGTCACCGACACCACCGGCTACCGGCTGGCTGCACCGCCGCTGATCGTGCCGGTGCTGCGCGCGGGCCTGGGCATGGCCGACACCGCGCACGGCATGCTGCCGGAGTCGCAGATGGGCTTCGTCGGGCTCGCCCGCAACGAGGTCACCTTCCAGCCGGAGGCCTACATGGCCTCGCTGCCGGAGTCGCTCGTCGGCCGCCAGGTGTTCGTGCTGGACCCGATGCTGGCCACCGGCGGCTCGCTGGTGCACTGCTGCACGCTGCTCACCGACCGTGGCTGCACCGACATCACCGTGCTCTGTGCGCTCGCCGCGCCGGAGGGGCTGCAGCGGCTGGAGGAGAGCGGGCTGCCGCTGCGGGTGTTCACCGCCAGCGTCGACGAGCGGCTCAACGAGAGCGCCTACATCGTCCCGGGCCTCGGCGACGCCGGCGACCGCCAGTTCGGCGCGGTCTGACCGTGCGGTTCGGGGTGCTCGGCACCGGCCACTGGGCGACCGAGGTGCACGCCACCTCCCTCGCCGGGCACCCGGACGCCGAGCTGGTGGGCGTGTGGGGGCGGGACCTGGCCAAGGCCAAGGCGGCCGGCGCGCAGTTCGACGTCATGGGCACCGACGACGTCGACGCGCTGCTGGCCGACGTCGACGCGGTGAGCTTCGCGCTGCCGCCGGACGTGCAGGCACCGCTGGCCGAGCGGGCCGCCGCGGCCGGCAAGCACCTGCTGCTGGAGAAGCCGGTGGCGCTGTCGACCGAGGCCGCCGACCGGGTGGTCGCCGCCGTCGAGGCCGCCGGCGTCGCGTCGGTCGTGTTCTTCACCAACCGCTTCCGGACGGCGACGTCCACCTGGCTGGAGCAGGCCGCCCGCACCACCCTGGCCGGCGGTGCGGTCACCTGGTTCGGCCGGCTGGCCGGCGGGCCGTTCGACACCCCGTGGCGGCGCGAGCACGGGGCCCTCTGGGACGTCGGCCCGCACGCGCTCTCCCTGCTCGTCCCGGCGCTCGGCCCGGTCAGCGCGGTGCAGGCCGGTGCCGGGCAGGGCGACACCGTGCACCTGGTGCTCACCCACCCGGAGGGCCGGGCGAGCACGGTGACCGTCTCGGCGACCGTGGCGGAGCTGGCCACCGGGATCGACACCTGGGTGCACGGGGACGCCGGCCGGTTGGTGCTGCTGCCCGAGTCCGGCACCGCGGTCGAGGCCCACGCCGTCGCCGTGGACGAGCTGCAGGCGGCCGCGCTCACCGGTGGCGCGCACCCCTGCGACGCCGCGTTCGGCCGGGACGTCGTCCGGGTGCTCGACGCCGCGCAGCGGTCGCTGCGCTCCGGCTGCCGGGAGACCGTCGGCGGATGAGCGGGCGCGAGGGGCTGCTCGGCTGGTACGTGCCCACCGGGCGGATCCGGCGCCGCGACTGGTGGGTGCGGTACGTGCTGCTCATCGGCCTGCTCGGGCTGATGGCCTCGGTGATCGACGCCCAGTGGTTCCCGGACAGCCACCCCCGGTTCGAGGACCGCGAGGGCTCCGCCGACCTCGCCGACGTCCTCTGGTTCTTCCCCGACCAGGGCGGCCCGGTCACCGCCGTCGTGGGGCTGGTGCTCACCGTGCCGAACGTGGCGGCCACCGTCACCCGGCTGCACGACCGCGACCACTCGGCCTGGTGGCTGCTGTGGGGCCTGTTCCCGGTCGTCGGCTGGCTGGTGCTGCTGATCAGCTGCGGCTTCCTCGGCACCCAGCCGCAGCCCAACCGGTACGGGCCGCCTCCTCGCTGACCGCGGGTCGCGCCAGGCACACTGGCGGGGTGAGCTTCTGGCAGTGGTACGTGCGCCGCGGGCGCATCGACCGGCGCACCTGGTGGCTGCAGTACGCCCTGCCGCTGGCGGTGCTCAGCGTGCTGGCCCTGTTCGCCGATGTGGCGCTGGGCAACAGCGACGTCGAGCTGATCGCCACCGGCCAGACCGGCTACGGGCCGCTCGTCACGGCCACGGGCCTGCTGACCCTGCCGGCGTCGATCTCCGGCGGGGTCACCCGGCTGCACGACCGCGGCATGGCCGCCTGGTGGCTGCTGATCGGGCTGGTGCCGCTGGTCGGCCCGGTGGCGCTGCTGGTGCTCACCGGCTTCCTGCGTGGGGACGGCGGACCGAACCGCTACGGCCCCGTGCCGGGTACGGCGGTGGCCCCAGGCGGACCGGACCAGTTCCCCGCGCCGCCGCACGCCGCGCCGCCGCACTCCGTGCCACCGACCGGCCCGCCTGCGCCGCCGCCGTCCGCGCCGCCCTTCTGGGGCTGACCCGGTCGGTGGCCGGGGCCCGGTGGGGCTCAGCGGCCTGCGACGGACGAGGCCGTGCCCGGCCCCGCCGCGGCCTCACAGGCCGAGGGCGGTGGCCATCTCCGTGCGCAGCCGGTCCAGCTCGTCCGTGCCCCGGGCGCGCGCCGCGGGCACGCCCTGCCGGTCGCCCACCGGGACGACGGCCTCCAGGTAGGCCTTGAGCTTCGGCTCGGTGCCGCTGGGGCGGACGATCACCCGCACGCCGTCGCCGGTCAGCCGGACGGCGTCCAGCGGCGGGTCGGCGTGCGCCAGGTCGACCACCTCGACCGGCCGGCCGAGCAGCTGGGCCGGTGGCCGGGCGCGGAGCCGGGCCATCGCGTCGGAGATGAGCGTGAGGTCCTCGACCCGCACCGACAGCTGGCCGGTGGCGAACAGCCCGTGCTCGACGGCCAGCTCGTCGAGCCGGTCGGTGAGCGTGCGGCCCTCGGCCGCGAGCTCGGGGGCCAGCAGCGCGACGGCCAGCGCCGCGGAGACGCCGTCCTTGTCGTGGGCGACCGACGGCGAGACCGCGTAGCCCAGCGCCTCCTCGTAGCCGAACACCAGCGGCGCATCGGCCGAGCCGGCCCGGATGATCCACTTGAACCCGGTTGGGGTCTGCTCGAACGGCATCCCGTGCGCCTGGGCGAGGGCCCCGAGCAGCGATCCGCTGACCAGTGAGTTCGCGTAGGTGCCGCGCACCCCGCGGCGGAGCAGCCAGTCGCCCAGCAGCACGCCCACCTCGTCGCCGGTGAGCTGGCGCCCGCCCACGACGACCGAGCACCGGTCGGCGTCCGGGTCCTCGGCGATCGCGACGTCGGCGCCGGCGCGGGTGGCCAGCTCGGTCAGCAGGTCGACCGCGCCCGGCTCCTCCGGGTTCGGGAAGGCGACGGTCGGGAAGGCCGGGTCGGGCCGGTCCTGCTCGGCGACGACGTGCAGCGGCGCGAAGCCGGCGGCGGCGAACACCCGCTGGGTGGTCGCCGACCCGACGCCGTGCATCGCGGTGTAGGCCACCACGAGACGCCGGCGGGCCGCGGCGTCCACCCGGTCGGGGTCCAGTGCGCGCACCACCGCGGCGACGTAGTCGTCCTCGACGTCGTCGCCGAGGGTGTTCCAGTCGTCGGAGAGCGGCAGCTCGCGGGCCGGGCCGGCGGTGGCGATCGCGGCCTCGATCTCCCGGTCGGCCGGGGGCACCAGCTGGGCGCCGTCGGCCAGGTAGACCTTGTAGCCGTTGTCCTGCGGCGGGTTGTGGCTGGCGGTCACCATCACCCCGGCGACCGCGCCCAGGTGCCGGACGGCGAAGGACAGCACCGGCGTGGGCAGCGGGCGGGGCAGCACCGAGACGGCGAACCCGGCGCCGGCGAGCACGGCGGCCGAGACGTGCGCGAACTCGTCGGAGCGGTGCCGGGCGTCGTAGCCGATCACCACGCCGCGACCGCCCTGCCCGGAGTCGACCAGGTACCGGGCGAGCCCCGCGGCGGCGCGGCTGACCACGGCGGCGTTCATCCCGGCCGGGCCGGCGCGCAGCGGGCCGCGCAGCCCGGCGGTGCCGAAGGTCAGCGGGCCGGTGAACCGGCGGGCGAGTTCCGCCGTGTTCCCCGCGGCGACCAGCGCCTCGATCTCGGCGCGGTCGCCGTCGTGCGGGTCGTCGGCGGCCCAGGCGCGGGCGTCGTCCAGCAGGTCGGTCATCGCGGGCTCCCACTCGGCTGGACCGGGCCCTGGGCGGCCTCGACCACGTCGACGTCCACGCCGGGCAGCGTGTACTCCCCGCCCACCCGGGCGTGCACCGGGTCGGCCGGGTCCGCCTCACCCTGGGCGGCGATCAGCTCCGCGGCGTAGGCTTCGGCGTCGTCGGCCGGTTCGTAGCCCAGCGCGCGGGCGGCGGTGAGGTCCCACCAGCCGCGGGTGTTGGCCGACACGCCCCAGACGACCCGGTAGCCGGGGGAGGGCGTGCGGAGTGCGGCGTCGACCAGCCGCACGGTGTCGCCGGGGGAGAGCCAGGTGGCCAGCTGCCGCACCGAGGTGGGCCGGGGGAAGGCGCTGCCGATCCGCAGGCAGACCACGTCCAGGCCGTAGCGGTCGACGTACAGCGAGCCGAGCGCCTCCATCGTCACCTTGGCCACCCCGTAGTAGGTGTCCGGCCGCGGCGGGGCGTCGGCCTCGGTGAGCAGGCCGGAGGACGGCCGGGCGGTGAAGCCGCTGGCGTGGTTGCTGCTGGCGAGCACGACCCGACCGACGCCGGCCCGGCGGGCGGCCTCCAGCGCGGTGCGGGTGGTCTCGATGTGCGAGCGCACGATGGCCGGCCAGGTCGCCTCGCCGAGGATCCCGGCGAGGTGCACCACCGCCGAGGCGCCCTGGGCCGCCGCGGTGACCGCGTCCAGGTCGGCGGCGTCGGCGACCAGGTGCTCCTCGCCCGGCCGCGGCTCCTCGATCGGGACGACGTCCAGGCTGCGCACCGCCCAGCCCCGCTCGGGCAGCCCACCACGCAACGCCGTCCCGAGCCCGCCGGCCGCGCCGGTGACCAGGACCGGACCGGTCACGCTGCTCGACGGGGCGCTCCCGGGGCCCGCTCCGCTCACGGCATCCGGCCGATCAGCTCGACCAGGAAGCTGCCGAGCCGGCCGGCCGCGGCCTTGCCCGCCTCCAGCACCTCGAGGTGGTCCAGCGCCTCGCCGGTGATGCCGGCCGCGGCGTTGGTGACCATCGACAGGCCGAGGACCTCCATGCCGGCCGCCCGGGCGGCGATCGCCTCGAGCGCGGTGGACATGCCGACCAGGTCGGCGCCCAGGGTGGTGAGCATCCGGATCTCGGCCGGGGTCTCGAAGTGCGGGCCCGGCAGCGCGGCGTAGACGCCCTCGGCCAGCGACGGGTCGATCTCCCGGGCCAGCGTGCGCAGCCGGGCGGAGTACAGGTCGGTGAGGTCGACGAACGTGGCGCCGACCAGTGGTGAGCGGGCGGTCATGTTCAGGTGGTCGCTGATCAGCACGGCCTGGCCGACCCGGTGCTCGGGGCGCAGCCCGCCGGCGGCGTTGGTGAGCACGACGGTGCGCACCCCGGCGGCCGCGGCCGTGCGGATGCCGTGCACCACCGGCTCGACGCCACGGCCCTCGTACAGGTGGGTGCGGCCCAGGAACAGCAGCACCTTGCGCTCGCCCACCTGTACCGAGCGGATCTCCCCGCCGTGCCCGGTGACGGTCGGGGCGGCGAACCCCGGGAGGTCGCCGATCGCCACGCTGGCCAGCGTCTCGCCGAAGGCGTCGGCGGCGGGCGCCCAGCCCGACCCCATCACCACGGCGACGTCGTGGCCGTCGCCGAGGGCGGCGGTCAGCTCGGACGCGGCGCTGGCGGCCAGGGCGGTCGGGTCGGTGGGCTGGGCGGCGGCAGGCTGGCTCACCCCGTGAGCATAGGAAGGAACACCGACACGTCACCGTCCGGCGGGTGTCGGACGCCGTCCCTAGACTCGCGGGGTGCAGATCGACTTCCACGCCTCCGAGCGCGCCAGCCTGGGGGTGGAGTGGGAGCTGCAGCTGATCGACCCGCAGACCCGCGAGCTGACCGCCGGCGCCACCGAGATCCTCGCCGAGATCACCCCCGAGGGCCTGGACGAGCACCCCAAGGCCAAGCACGAGCTGCTGCAGTCGACCGTGGAGGTCATCACCGGGGTCTGCACCACCGTCGCCGAGGCCAAGGCCGACCTGGCCGGCACGCTTGCCGAGGTGGTCGCCGCCGCCGAGCGCCGCGGCCTGGGCGTCATGTGCGCCGGCAGCCACCCCTTCACCCGGTGGGACTCCCAGGAGATCTCCCCCAAGGAGCGGTACGCCGAGCTGGTCGAGCGGATGCAGTGGCTGGCCCGCCGGTTGCAGATCTTCGGCGTCCACGTGCACGTCGGCGTCCGGTCGCCGGACAAGGTCATCCCGATCGTCAACGCGCTCACCCAGTACGTGCCGCACTTCCTGGCGCTGTCGGCGTCCTCGCCCTACTGGGCCGGCTGCGACACCGGGCTCGCCTCGGCGCGCACCAAGGTCTTCGAGGCCATGCCGACCGCCGGGCTGCCCTACCAGCTCGCCGACTGGGCCGAGTTCGAGGAGTACATGGGCACGCTCATCGACGCCGGGGCGATCGAGAGCGTCCGCGAGGTGTGGTGGGACATCCGCCCGCACCCGGACTTCGGCACCGTCGAGCTGCGCATCTGCGACGGGCTGCCCACCCTCGACGAGGTCGGCGCGGTCGCCGCGCTCGCCCAGTGCCTGGTCGAGCAGTTCGACACCCAGCTCGACCGCGGGTACACCCTGCCCTCGCCGGCCGACTGGGTCGTGCGGGAGAACAAGTGGCGGGCCGTGCGGTACGGGCTGGACGCCGAGATCGTCGTCGACGAGCAGGGCACCGTGCGGCCGGTGCGGGAGGCGATCGACGAGGTCGTCGAGGAGCTGCTGCCCACGGCGCGCAAGCTCGGCTGCGAGGCCGAGCTCACCGACGTGCGGCGGGTGCTCGCCGCCGGGGGGTCCTACGAGCGGCAGCGCGCGGTCGCGGCCGCGCACGACGGCGAGCTGGCGCCGGTGGTCGACAGCCTGCTGGCCGAACTGCGCGACGGGCTGCCCTCGTGAGCGGAGCACCGACCCCCGACGACCGGCACGATCAGGCAGGCCGGGCGGTCGACGCCTGGGCGCGGGCGCACCAGCCGGAGCTGGTCGCCGTCCGCCGGCACCTGCACGCCCACCCCGAGCTGGGCTTCGTCGAGCACGAGACGACCGCGTTCCTGGAGCAGCGGCTCACCGCGGCCGGTCTGGCGCCGCGGCGGCTGAAGTCGGGCACCGGGCTGGTCTGCGACGTCGGTGGCGACCCGGACGCCGGCCCGGTCGTCGTGCTGCGTGCCGACATCGACGCGCTGCCGCTGACCGACCTGAAGGACGTGCCGTACGCCTCCACCCGCGAGGGGCTCTGCCACGCCTGCGGCCACGACGTGCACACCACCGTGCTGCTCGGGGTCGCACAGGCACTGGCCTCGCTGGACGGGCTGCCGGGCACGGTGCGCTGCGTGTTCCAGCCTGCCGAGGAGCAGGTGCCCGGCGGCGGGCTGGAGGTCGTCGACGAGGGCGTGCTGGCCGGGGCGACCCGGGCCTTCGCCCTGCACTGCGACCCCTCGCTGCCCGCCGGCCAGGTCGGCCTGCGCACCGGGGCGATCACCGCCGCGTGCGACCGGGTGGAGGTCACGCTGACCGGGCCGGGCGGGCACACCGCGCGGCCGCAGCTGACCGTCGACCTGGTGCACGCCATGGGGCGGGTGGCCACCGAGGTGCCGGGGCTGCTGTCCCGGCTGGTCGACCCGCGGGCGAGCCTGTCGCTGGTCTGGGGCGCGATCACCGCCGGGGTCGCGGCGAACACCATCCCCGAGACCGGGCAGCTGCGCGGCACGCTGCGGGTGCTCGACCGGTCGGTGTGGGACGAGGCGGAGGGCCTGGTCCGCCGGCTGGTCACCGAGGTGGCCGGGGCGTCGGGGGCCGGGGTGTCGATCGAGTACGTGCGTGGCGTGCCGCCGGTGGTCAACGACCCGCGCAGCGTCGCCCTGCTGCGGTCGGCCGCGCTGGACACGGTGGGCAGCGACGGCGTGGCGGTCTCGCCGCAGAGCATGGGCGGGGAGGACTTCGGCTGGTTCGCCGAGGTGCTGCCGATCGCCCTGGCGCGGCTGGGGACGCACGGCGGCGGGACCCCGCTGGACCTGCACCGCGGCACCTTCGACGTCGACGAGCGGGCGATCGAGGTCGGGGTGCGGCTGATGGCCCGCACCGCGCTGCACGCCCTGACCGCGGACGCGGTGGCACCAGCACGGTAGGGAAGGGCCCCGGATCGTGTAGATCTTGGGCCGACGCGCGTCGTCCACGAGAGGCGGGGACCCGACGATGAGTTCCACCGACCACCCGACCGCGCCGGCCGGCCGGCCACCCGCCGAGCCACCGGCGCCCGACGTCCTGAGGCTGGCCGGGGAGTTCCCCGCCGCGACCCGGGACCAGTGGCGTGAGCTGGTGGCCGGGGTGCTGCGCAAGGCCGGCCGCGACGAGCTGCCCGACCCGGTGGAGGACGCGCTGACGCGCTCCGTCGCCACCGGGGTGACCGTGGCCCCGCTCTACACCGCCGAGGACGCCGGCGACCTGCCCGCGCTCGCCGGCGTGCCCGGGCTGCCGCCGTTCGTGCGCGGCTCGCGGGCCGGTGCCGCCGGGGTCACCGCGGCCGGGGGCGCCGACGCGGACGTCCCCGCCGGCTGGGACGTGCGGCAGCGGCACGCCGACCCCGACGTGGCGCGCACCCGGGAGGCGATCGCCGCCGACCTGGAGAACGGCGTCTCCTCGCTGTGGCTGGTGGTGGGCGAGGGCGCCGTGCCGGGCGATGCGCTGGGCGAGGTGCTGGCCGACGTGCTGCTGGACCTGGCACCGGTGACCCTGCAGGGCGGCCCGGCCGCCGCGGAGGCGTTCCTGTCCCTGGTCGAGGGCCGCACCGACCTGGCGCCCGGCGGCTGCCTGGGGCTGGACCCGTTGAGCGTCCAGGCGGCGACGGGGGAGCCGCAGGACCTGACCGGCCTGGCCGACCTCGCCCGGCGCGCCCCCGCGGGCTGGTGCACGGTCGTCGCCGACGGGACGGTCTTCGCCGACGCCGGGGGCTCGGCGGTGGAGGAGCTGGGCTGCGCGGTCGCCGCCGGGGTCGCCCACCTGCGTGCGCTCACCTCTCAGGGCATGGACGTGGCGGACGCGTTCGGCCAGGTGGAGTTCCGGCTGTCGGCGAGCGCCGACCAGTTCACCACCATCGCCGCGCTGCGGGCCGCCCGCCGGATGTGGGACCGGGTGGGCGAGGCCAGCGGCGTGCCCGCGGAGGCGCGGGCGATGCGCCAGCACGCGGTCACCTCGAACGTGATGGTCACCCGGCACGACCCGTGGGTGAACATGCTGCGCACCACGGTCGCCTGCTTCGCCGCCGGCGTCGGCGGCGCCGACGTCGTGACGGTGCAGCCCTTCGACGCCGCCCTCGGGCTGCCCGACGCCTTCGCCCGGCGGATCGCCCGCAACACCCAGAGCCTGCTGGTCGAGGAGGGGCACCTCGCCCGGGTGCTCGACCCGGCCGGTGGCTCCTGGTACGTCGAGTCGCTGACCGAGAGCCTGGCCCAGGCCGGCTGGGCCTGGTTCACCGAGATCGAACGGGCCGGCGGGCTGGCCGCGGCGCTGTCGTCCGGCCTGGTCGCCGACCGGATCGGGGCCGCCTGGGCGGAGCGGCAGGAGCGGGTGGCGCACCGCACCGACGCGATCACCGGGGTCACCGAGTTCCCGAACCCGACCGAGGTGCTCCCCGAGCGCCGTCCCGCGGCCGAGGCGCTGCCGCCTGCCCCGGGCGGGCTGCCGCGGGTGCGGGCCGCGCAGGCGTTCGAGGAGCTGCGCGACCGGGTGGCGGCCGCAGACCCGCGCCCGCGGGTCCACCTGGCCACGATCGGGCCGGTCGCCCGGCACACCGCCCGGGCCACCTTCGCCGCCAACCTCTTCGGCGCCGGCGGGCTGCTGGCCCCGACCGGCGACGGGGTGGACGGCCTCGCCGGGACGACGGTCGCCTGCATCTGCGGCACCGACCGCGACTACGCCGACTCCGCTGCCGCGCTCGCCGCCGAGCTGCGGGCCGCCGGTGCCACCCAGGTGTGGCTGGCCGGGCCGCCGTCCCTGGCGGTGGACGGCGTCGACGGCCACGTGCACGCCGGCTGCGACGCCCTGGCCGTGCTCACGACCGTCCTCGACGAGCTCCTCCCCGGCCATGGTGGCGAACACGGCCGGCCTGGAGGGGACGACGGCGGCGGCCAGGTCGGTCACCATGGGTCTCAGGAGGTGTCGGCATGAGCGTTGTACCCGACTTCGGGAACCTGGAGCTGGGCCGGCCGGAGTCCGCCGCGACCCGGGACGACTGGGTGAAGGCGTACGCCGACGCCACCGGCCGGGACGTCGGCGAGGCGACCTGGCAGACGCCCGAGGGCATCGCCGTCCCGCCGCTGTTCACCCCGGACGACCTGGACGGCATCGACTTCCTGGGCACCTACCCGGGCATCGCGCCGTACCTGCGCGGGCCCTACCCGACGATGTACACCACCCAGCCGTGGACGGTGCGCCAGTACGCCGGGTTCTCCACCGCGGCTGAGTCCAACGCGTTCTACCGGCGCAACCTGGCCGCCGGGCAGAAGGGGCTGAGCGTCGCCTTCGACCTGCCCACCCACCGCGGGTACGACTCCGACCACCCGCGGGTGGTCGGCGACGTCGGGATGGCCGGGGTGGCGATCGACTCGATCCTGGACATGCGACAGCTGTTCGACGGCATCCCGCTGGACCGGATGAGCGTGTCGATGACGATGAACGGCGCCGTGCTGCCGGTGCTGGCGCTCTACGTCGTCGCCGCGGAGGAGCAGGGGGTGAGCCCGGACCAGCTCACGGGGACGATCCAGAACGACATCCTCAAGGAGTTCATGGTCCGCAACACCTACATCTACCCGCCGAAGCCGTCGATGCAGGTGATCAGCGACATCTTCAGCTTCACCGCCGCGCGGATGCCGCGGTTCAACTCGATCTCCATCTCCGGCTACCACATCCAGGAGGCCGGGGCGACGGCCGACCTGGAGCTGGCCTACACCCTCGCCGACGGGGTCGAGTACCTGCAGGCGGGCAAGGCCGCGGGCCTGGACGTCGATGCGTTCGCGCCCCGGCTGAGCTTCTTCTGGGGCATCGGCATGAACTTCTTCATGGAGGTCGCCAAGCTCCGGGCCGGGCGGCTGCTGTGGGCTGAGCTGGTGCGCGAGGCCGGCGCGCAGAACCCGAAGTCGATGTCGCTGCGCACCCACTGCCAGACCTCGGGCTGGTCGCTGACCGCGCAGGACGTCTACAACAACGTCGTCCGCACCTGCCTGGAGGCGATGGCCGCCACCCAGGGGCACACCCAGTCGCTGCACACCAACGCCCTGGACGAGGCCCTCGCGCTGCCCACCGACTTCTCCGCCCGGATCGCCCGCAACACCCAGCTGCTGCTGCAGCAGGAGTCCGGGACGACGCGGGTCATCGACCCGTGGGGCGGGTCGGCGTACGTCGAGAAGCTGACCGCCGACCTCGCGCGCCGGGCCTGGGCGCACATCGAGGAGGTCGCCGCGCACGGGGGGATGGCGCAGGCGATCGACGACGGCATCCCGAAGCTGCGGATCGAGGAGGCCGCCGCGCGCACCCAGGCGCGGATCGACTCCGGTCGCCAGCCGGTGATCGGGGTGAACAAGTACCGGGTCGAGGCCGACGAGGCGGTCGAGGTGCTGCGGGTCGACAACGCCGACGTGCTCGCCCAGCAGAAGGCGAAGCTGGCCGAGCTGCGCGCCTCCCGCGACCCGCGCGCGGTCACCGAGGCGCTGGGCCGGCTCACCGACGCGGCCCGCGCCGCGGCCGAGGGACGGCGCGGCAACGACCTCGACGCCAACCTGCTCGCGCTGGCCGTGGACGCGGCGCGGGCGAAGGCGACGGTGGGGGAGATCTCCGACGCGCTGGAGGCGGTCTACGGGCGGCACTCCGGGCAGGTGCGCACCATCTCCGGTGTGTACCGCGACGAAGCCGGCGCCTCGGGCCCGGTCGAGCAGACCCGGGAGCTGGCCGCCGCGTTCGCCGAGGCGGAAGGGCGCCGCCCGCGGATCCTGGTGGCCAAGATGGGCCAGGACGGGCACGACCGCGGGCAGAAGGTGATCGCCACCGCCTTCGCCGACCTGGGCTTCGACGTCGACGTCGGCCCGCTGTTCCAGACCCCGGACGAGGTCGCCCGGCAGGCCGTCGAGGCCGACGTGCACGTCATCGGCGTCTCCTCCCTCGCCGCCGGCCACCTCACCCTGGTGCCCGCGCTGCGCGACGCCCTCGCCGAACTGGGCGCCGACGACGTCCTGGTCGTGGTCGGCGGAGTCATCCCGCCCGACGACGTCCCGACGCTGCAGGAGATGGGCGCCGCCGCCGTCTTCCCGCCCGGCACGGTCATCGCCGACGCCGCGCAGGACCTGCTCCGCACCCTGTCCACCCGCCTGGGCCACGCGTGACCGAGGGCCAAAGTCGCGACTTTGGCCCCTCGGCTGGCCGGTCCGTCGACGTCCCGCGGGTGGCCGACGGGGTGCTGGCCGGGGAGCGGCGGGCGGTGGCGCGGGCGATCACGCTGGTCGAGTCCAGGCGGGCCGACCACCGGGAGGCGGCCCAGGAGCTGCTGGTGCAGCTGCTGCCGCACGCCGGGGAGGCGCGGCGGGTCGGGATCAGCGGGGTGCCCGGGGTCGGGAAGTCGACGTTCATCGACTCCCTCGGCGTCGAGCTGACCGCCGCGGGGTCGAAGGTGGCGGTGCTCGCCGTCGACCCGTCCTCGGCCCGGTCCGGCGGCTCGATCCTGGGTGACAAGACGCGGATGGCCCGGCTCGCCGTCGACCCGGACGCCTTCATCCGGCCCGCGCCCACCGCCGGCACGCTCGGCGGCGTCGCCCAGGCCACCCGGGAGTCGATGGTCGTCGTGGAGGCAGCCGGGTACGACGTCGTCCTGGTGGAGACCGTCGGGGTCGGGCAGTCGGAGGTGGCCGTCGCCGAGATGGTCGACACCTTCCTGTTCCTCACCCTCGCCCGCACCGGTGACCAGCTGCAGGGGATCAAGCGCGGGATCCTCGAGATCGCCGACGTGATCGCGGTCAACAAGGCCGACGGGCCCGGTGAGGTCGACGCCCGGCGGGCCGCCCGCGAGCTGGCCGGGGCGATGCGGATGCTGCGCGGGGAGGCCGTGCCGGTGCTCACCTGTGCCGGGCTGACCGGGGCCGGGCTGGGCGAGGTGTGGGCGCAGGTCGTCGCGCACCAGGACCGGATGCGGGCCGCCGGGGAGCTGGAGGAGCGGCGCCGGGCGCAGCAGGTGCGCTGGACCTGGCAGCTGGTGCGGGACGGGCTGGAGCACCAGCTGCGCGAGCACCCCGCCGTGCGGTCGGCGGCACCGGAGCTGGAGGCGGCGGTGCTCGCGGGCGAGCTCACCCCGGCGCTGGCGGCCCAGCGGCTGCTCGCCGCGTTCGGGGGACGTTGAGGCTCAGCTGCGGAAGACGACGGTCCGCAGCATGACGAAGTTGACCATCGTCCCGAAGCCCTGGGAGAGCGCCCAGGCCAGCGTGATGGTCCACCACCGGTCGGGCAGGACCGCCAGCGCCAGTGCGTTCACGCCGAGGATCACGAAGAAGGTCGTGCTGTAGAGCAGCGTGAAGCCCAGCGCCCGGTTGCGACTGCCCTCCACCCGGAAGGCCCAACGCCGGTTGAGCGCGTAGGCGGTGCTGGTGCCGCAGACGAAGCTGAGGGCGCGGGCGGCGTGCACCCAGAGGCCCAGGTGCAGGGCGAGGGAGTAGACGGCGAGGTCGACGACGGCGCTGAACAGGCCGACCACGACGAACCGGATCAGCTGACCCCACAGGTCGCTGGACGATCGTTCGTGGGTCGTCATGTCTCCAGACCAAGAGCCGGGTGGATGGGTGCAGTGCTACCGGTCTCCCGGGACTGCAGGGCGTGCGCCTGGCCGACCGGTGCGGCGCGGACGCAGAGACCAGGAGCCTACGAGCGGTCGAGCACGTGAGCCGACACGGCTGGTGTCGGTGGGGCGCAGCGCGGGCTTGGGACGCACGCGACGCCAGGGGCGGGGAGCCCGCGCCCGCGGTGCGTCCGCGGCGGCGTGTCCGGCTGTGTCGGGGACTCCGGGTGGCAGATTGCCTGAGTCGTCCCGCCGCTCCTCGGAGGTCTCCATGGCACAGCACCGTTCGGCGCGGCTGGACGAGTTCCCGTCCGGTCGCAACAGCCTGAGCGCCATCAGGTGGGGGCTCGCCGTCCTCGTGATCGTGGCGCACTCCTTCCCGCTGGGCGGCTTCGCCGGTGACGTCCGCCTGGGTGACATGGAACTGGACGACGTCGCCGTCGCCGGCTTCTTCGCCCTGTCCGGGTGGCTGATCATCCAGAGCCGGCTCTCCACGGACCTGGCGACCTACGCCTGGCGCCGGGTGCTGCGCATCTACCCGGGGTACCTGGCGGTCGGCGTGGTCGTTGCCTTCTTCTTCGCGCCGATCGGCAGCCTGCTCGGCGGTGGTCCCTGGTCCGTCGGTGACGGCGTGCGGTACGTCCTGGCCAACGACTGGCTCCGCGTCGGGGCCTACAACGTCGGTCAGACCCCGATGAATGTGCCGTTCCCGGGGGCCTGGAACGGGTCGCTGTGGACGCTCTACCACGAGGCGCTGTGCTACGTCCTCATCGGCGCGATCGTCTCCGTGGTCCCCCGCCGGCACCTGACCTCCGTCGTCGTCCTGGCGTGGGCGGGCCTCTCCTTCCTGGCGTGGGGTGGTGGACGGGGCTGGTTCGAGCAGTCGGCGACCCTGCAGGAGTTCGTCTCGCTGGCGCCGTACTTCTTCGCCGGTGCGGCGCTGTTCGTGCTGCGTGGACGTGTCCCGCTGCACGGCGCGATCGCCCTGGCGGCCTGCCTGACCAGCCTGATCGTGCTGCACCAGGGGCTCGACGCGGAGTTCGTCGCCATGCCGCTGGCCTACTGCCTGCTGTACCTGGGCGTCCGGCTCCCGTTCCACCGGTTCGGCCGGCGGCACGACCTCTCGTACGGCATGTACATCTACGCGTTCCCGGTGCAGCAGACGCTGGTGCTCCTGGGCGTGGCCTCCTGGGGCCTCGTGCCGTACATGGTGTGCTCGGTTCTCGCCACCGTCCCCTTCGCCGCACTCAGCTGGTTCGCGGTGGAGCGTCCGGCTCAACGCCGGCGCCGGCTGCTGGACCGGTGCCCGGACCGCGCGGCCCGGCCCGGCCGGCGCGGGTCCGTGCACCGGCCTGAGCTCCAGCCGGCGCCGTAGCGGCCGGTCCCCGGCGGGGCCGGAGTGCGGCTCGGGCGGCCACCGACCGCGTCGGTGGCCGACAGTGACCGCCGCAGCAGGGACAATGGCGGGTACACCCATCGGTCCAGCACTGGGAGCAGCACCCATGACCCGCATCGTGATCATCGGCGGTGGCCCGGCCGGCTACGAGGCCGCGCTCGTCGCCGCCCAGCTCGGTGCGGACGTCACCGTGATCGAACGCGACGGCATCGGCGGCGCCAGCGTGCTGACCGACTGCGTGCCGTCCAAGACCTTAATCGCCTCCGCCGGTGCCATGACCTCGGTGCGCGACTCCGCCGTCCTCGGCCTGCGCGGCACCGACCTGGACACCGTGGGCCTGGACCTGGCCGCGGTGAACCAGCGGATCAAGGGGCTGGCGGTCGCGCAGTCCGCCGACATCCACGCCCGCCTGGAGTCCGAGGGCGTTCGGCTGGTCAACGGCCAGGGGCGGCTGTCCGACGAGGTCCGCGGGCTGGCCGCGCACCGGGTGCAGGTGCTCGATCGGGACGGCGGGGTCGCCGAGGAGCTGGAGGGCGACGTCGTCCTCATCGCCACCGGCGCCGACCCCCGGGTGCTGCCGGGTGCCGAGCCGGACGGCGAGCGCATCCTGTCCTGGCGTGACGTGTACGACCTCGACGAGATGCCCGAGCACCTGGTCGTCGTCGGATCCGGCGTGACTGGTGCCGAGTTCGCCTCGGGTTACCTGGAGGCCGGGGTCCCGGTCACCCTGGTGTCCTCGCGCGACCAGGTGCTGCCCGGGGAGGACGCCGACGCCGCTGCGGTCGTCGAGCGGGTCTTCCAGTCCCGGGGTGGCCGGATCGCCGAGCGCAGCCGCGCCGACAAGGTCGTCCGCACCGAGAAGGGCGTGCGGGTCGAGCTCACCGACGGGCGCGTCGTCGAGGGGTCGCACGCGCTGATGACCGTCGGCACGGTGCCCAACACCGAGGGGCTGAACCTGGCGGCCTGTGGCGTCGACGTCACCAGGGCCGGGCACATTGTCGTCGACCGGGTCTCCCGCACCACCGTCCCGGGCATCTACGCCGCCGGCGACGTCACCGGGGTGTTCCAGCTGGCGTCGGTCGCGGCCATGCAGGGCCGGATCGCCATGTGGCACGCCCTCGGCGAGGCGGTGTCCCCGATCCGGCTCAAGACCGTCGCCGCCAACGTCTTCACCCACCCGGAGATCGCCACGGTCGGCGTGCAGGAGAAGTCGCTGACCGACGGAGCGGACGTCGAGGTGATCCGGCTGCCGCTGAGGACCAACGCGCGGGCCAAGATGGGCGATCTGGACGACGGCTTCGTCAAGCTGTACGCCCGGCGGTCGACCGACGTCGTCATCGGCGGTGTCGTGGTCGCGCCGGGGGCCTCCGAGCTGATCCTGCCGATCGCGCTGGCCGTGACGAAGGGGCTCACCGCCGGCGACCTGGCGCAGACCTTCGCGATCTACCCGTCGCTGTCCGGGTCGATCACCGAGGCCGGCCGCCGGCTGATGGGCATCGAGGACGAGCACAGCTGAGCTCCGCTCGCCGCCCCTGAGGGTGGCGGCGCGGCGGGCGCCGCGCCCGGCGCTCCTCCCCGTCCGGACTCCATCGGGCAGTCCACTCCAGTTCGGCGGGTGTCGTGCCGATCCTGATTGGAGTCCCTTCTCGGTCAGGAGCTCCTCCCGTGCAGTCCCACAACCGGCTCTGCCTCCGCGCTGGAGGGCTGGTCGCGATCTCGGTCCTGCTGGCTGGGGTGCTCGCGACCAGCCCGACCCACGCTCGAGCGGACGAGACGTCGGCCACCACGACCGCCACCACGACCGCCGCAGTGACCGCCACGAGCGAGGCGCCCGCGACGACCGGGGCGACCCCGACGACCGAGGCGCCTGCGACGACCCCGACGACCGGGGCGACCCCGACGACCGAGGCGCCTGCGACGACCCCGACGACCGAGGCGGCTGCGACGACCGAGGCGGCCGGCACGACGACGGCGCCCGGGACGACCGACCCCGGAGCAGGAGCGGGAGGCACGCCGGCGGCTGAGCCCGGTGACACGGTGGTGGGTGAGCTGGTCCAGGCCTACGCCGATCCGGGTCCGCACGAGGAGGCCGGGCACGAGGATGCCGGGCACGACGAGGCCGAGACCGACGACACGCTGCTGAGCTGGGTCCAGACGGAGTCCGGGGACACCGTCCGCGTCTCGACCGAGGACGTTGCCGAGGTGCCCACCGGCGCGACCGTCGAGGCCACGGTCGGTGAGCCCGTGGCGGACCAGGCGGCGGCCGACGGCTACGCCCCCGCGTTGGAGGTCCTCTCCGCGGACGTCGTCGCTGCCCCGGTGCCCGACGAGCAGACCACCGCGCAGACCATCGCCCCGGTGAACCACCTGGTCACCGTGGTGATGCTCCAGCCGGCCGGCGCCGCACGGGACGCCACCCGGCTCGACCAGGTGGTCGCCGCGGTCAACGGCCCGGTCGGTGACTTCTGGGAGCAGCAGAGCGCCGGCGCGGTCCGCGTCGGAGTCACCGGAACCGTCGACTGGTTCCAGGGGACGACGACGTGCGTCGACCCGTACGCGTTGTGGAGCGAGGCGGCCGCCCGGGCAGGCTGGTCCTACGCCGCCGGCCGGCACCTGCTGGTCTACGTGCCCGCCGGAGCGCCGGAGTGCTCTTACGGGCTGGGCGAGGTCCGCCAGGACATCGGTTCCGGGGGACGGATCTACGTGCAGGCGACCGCTACCTCGCTGATCGCTCACGAGCTCGGCCACAACTTCGGGCTCGGCCACTCCTCGGGCCTGCAGTGCGACGGGCAGGTCGAGGCCGCCGCCGCAGCCTGCCAGGTCAGCCACTACCGGGACTACTACGACGTGATGGGCGTCAGCTGGAGCCAGCTGGGCACGGTCAGCGCGCTGAACCAGGCCCAGCTGGGCGTGCTGCCGGCGGCGCAGCGGGTGGACGTGACCTCCGCCAGTGCGTCGGCCGACCACACGCTCTCGCCGATCTCGGGGACCAGCGGTATCCGTGCGCTGCGGATCACGGCGGCGAACGGTGCCGTCTACTGGGTGGAGTACCGGCCGGCCAGCGGCCGGGACGCGTGGCTGTCGACGTCGGCCAACCAGGTCGGGCTCCAGTCGGGGGTCCTGCTGCGACGGGCGAACCCCGGCTCGGACGACGCCTCGCTGCTGCTGGACCCGACCCCCTCCGCGAGCACCGGCTGGCGGTCCGACATGGCCGCCGCGCTGCCGGTCGGGTCGGCCCTGACGCTGGCCGGTGGGTCGGTCACCCTCACGGTCGTCTCCGTCGGCCCGGGCTCTGCCGTCGTCCGCATCGGCGTGCCCGTCACCGCACCCCTCGGCCTGCGGTACGCACAGCTCGGTGGGGCCGCCGGGCTGCTCGGCGCACCGCTGACCGGGATCAGCTGTGGGCTGGTGGGTGGTGGGTGTTTCCAGGAGTTCGCCGGTGGCAGCCTGTACTGGACCGCCGCCACCGGCGCCCACTTCACCCGCGGCAGCATCCGCGCCCTGTGGGGTGCGGTGGGCTGGGAG
>NZ_JBJJTJ010000001.1:0-328311 GCF_054177765.1 Modestobacter lacusdianchii
CCCCCCCCCCCCCCCCCCCCCCCCCCCCCCCCCCCCCCCCCCCCCCCCCCCCCCCCCCCCCCCCCCCCCCCCCCCCCCCCCCCCCCCCCCCCCCCCCCCCCCCCCCCCCCCCCCCCACCGCTCAGCCGACGTCGACGGGCAGCAGCGGGCCGAGCCGGTCCCACTGCGCGATGGCGCACCCGTTGACCCGGCTCAGCTGCAGATCGACGGGCTCCCCCGCCCAGCGGCCGGTGACCGTAGCCGTCTGCGGCCCGCCGAACTGCTGGGTGCACATCTGGTCGGTGGGCAGTGGGGCGAACGGCTCCTCGAGCCCCTGCAGGTGGTCGCAGACCGCCGCCGGGTCGGCATAAGTGCCCTCGGGCCCGGGCTCGCACTGCAGCGTGTGCGCCGCTGCGGAGTTCCCGTCGCCTGGGTCGAGCGAGACCCGCAGGAACGCCTCGGGCAGCCCCTGCGAGGTCGGCTCGCCCGGCCCCGGGGTGATCGGCGCGTCCGGCGCGGCACAGGCACCGAGCATCGGCACGGCGAGCAGCAGGACCGGGAGGACGAGGCGACGCATGCGCCCAGGATGCCGCCCCCCGTGACCGCCGGTCAGCCGACGCGGCGGACCCTCGGCGTGATGCGCTGCTCAGCGCGGGGAGGCCACTCCCACGAGCCCGAGGGGGCGGTCACCGGCGTCGCCCCGCGTGCACCGGCGCGACGTCCGCCAGGGGGGCGAGGTCGCGATCAGAGCCGGGAGGCGGCGATGGTGGTGACCAGGATGGCGCGGGCGCCGAGCTCCCACAGCTCGTCCATCACCCGGTTGGTGTCGTCCTTGAGCACCATCGCGCGCACCGCCGACCAGCCCTCGGTCTGCAGCGGGCTGACCGTCGGGCCCTCCAGACCGGGCGTGCGGGCGGTGGCCTGGGCCAGCAGCGCGTTCGGGCAGTCGTAGTCGAGCATCACGTAGCGCCGGGCGACCAGCACGCCCTGCAGCCGGCGGCGCAGCTGGGCCACGGCCGGCTCCTCGTCGGCCCCGGCCCGCCCGACCAGCACGGCCTCGCTGGCCAGCACCGGCTCACCGATGATCCGCAGGCCGGCGGCCCGCAGCGTCGTCCCGGTCTCGACCACGTCGCAGACGGCGTCGGCCACGCCCAGCCGGCAGGCGGTCTCGACCGCGCCGTCCAGCTTGACCACCGAGGCCTTCATGCCGGTCTCGTCCAGGAACCGCTGGAGCAGCCCCGGGTAGGCGGTGGCGATCCGCCGGCCCTCCAGCGCGGCCACGTCCCCGATCGGCGAGTCGGCCGGGCTGGCGAAGCGGAAGGACGACCGGCCGAAGCCCAGCGGCATGACCTCGGCCGCGACCGCGTCCCCGCCGTCGGTCGGGGTCGTCTCCAGCAGCATGTCGCGGCCGGTGATCCCGACGTCGAGGGTGCCGGCCGCGACGTAGATCGCGATGTCGCGGGGCCGCAGGTAGAAGAACTCGGTGTCGTTCTCCGGGTCGTACACGGCCAGCTCGCTGGAGGTGCGCCGCTGCCGGTACCCGCTCTCGGCGAGCATCGCCGCAGCGGGCTCGCTCAGGACCCCCTTGTTCGGGACGGCGACGCGCAGCACAGAGCAGCTCCTTCAGACGGGGCAGGGCCTACCGGCCCCGCTGCAGGGGCCCGCCGCGAGCGGAGCGAGCGGTGGGGGGCAGCGGGGTCCTTCTTCAGAGGTGAGCGTAGACGTCGTCCAGGCTGAGCCCGCGGGCCAGCATCAGCACCTGCACGCGGTAGAGGAGCTGGCTGATCTCCTCCGCCGTCCGCTCGGCGCCCTCGTGCTCGGCCGCCATCCACGACTCGGCCGCCTCCTCGACGACCTTCTTCCCGGCCGCGTGCACCCCGTCGCGGACGGCGGTGACGGTGCCCGAGGCGGGGTCGCCGGCCGCGACCTTGTCGCTCAGCTCGGCGAACAGCTCGTCGAAGGACTTCACGCGCCGGCTCCCGGCCCGGCCTGGAAGCCGGTGGCGCGGGGGGTGGCCCGCAGGTCGCGCAGCACCAGAGCGGTCTGCAGCGCGGCGGCGGTGGCCTCCCAGCCCTTGTCCTCACCCGAGTCGTCCATGCCGGCCCGGTCGCGGGCCTGCCGCTCGCCCTCGGTGGTGAGGACGCCGTTGCCCACGGGCGTGCCGGAGTCCAGCGACACCCGGGTCAGCCCGGCGGTGAAGGAGTCGCAGACGTAGTCGAAGTGCGGCGTGCCACCCCGGACGACGACCCCGAGGGCCACGACGGCGTCGTGGTCCTCGGCCAGCGCCTGGGCGACCACCGGCAGCTCGATCGCACCGGGCACCCGGACGACGGTCGGCGAGGGGATGCCCGACGCCTCGGCGCAGGCGATGGCCCGGGCCAGCAGGGAGTCGCTGATGTCGGCGTGCCAGGTGGCCGCGACGATGCCCAGGGTCAGCCCCGTGGCGTCGATCGGCTCCTGCCCCGGCGCTCCGGACCCGCTCATGAGTTCTCCTTGATGCCGTGTGGCGCTGGAAGGGTGCTGTGTGCTGCTGGGAGGGACGCTGCAGTGTGCCCGGCCGGGGACCCGCCGACCGTCATACCGGCTGCTCGTCGGCGCGCCGCACCGGTGGGGGCGTCTGCCCGTCGTCGTCGGCGCTGGGCTCGATGATCTCCAGCAGGTGGCCCATCCGGTCGCGCTTGGTGCGCAGGTAGCCGACGTTGTCGGCGGTGACGCTGCTGGGCAGCGCGACCCGACCGGTGATCTTCAGGCCGTAGCCCTCCAGCCCGGCGCGCTTGGCCGGGTTGTTGGTCAGCAGCCGCATGGTGTGGATCCCGAGGTCGACCAGGATCTGCGCGCCGGTGCCGTAGTCGCGGGCGTCGGCGGGCAGGCCCAGGTCGAGGTTGGCGTCGACGGTGTCCACGCCGGTGTCCTGCAGCTGGTAGGCCTGCAGCTTGTGCAGCAGCCCGATGCCCCGGCCCTCGTGCCCGCGGATGTAGAGCACGACGCCGCGGCCCTCCCGGGCGACGGCGGCCAGCGCGGCGTCCAGCTGCGGGCCGCAGTCGCAGCGCAGCGAGCCGAACACGTCGCCGGTGAGGCACTCGGAGTGCACGCGCACCAACACGTCCTCGCCGGGGGCCACCCCGTCCGTTGCACCCAGGTCGCCGTAGACGAACGCGACGTGCTCGCGCTCGTCGTAGGAGCTGCGGTAGCCGACCGCGGTGAACTCCCCCGCGCGCAGCGGCACCCGGGCCTCGGCGACCCGCTCGACGAGCTTGTCGAAGCGCTTGCGGTAGGCGATGAGGTCGGCGATGGAGACCATCACCAGGTCGTGCTCGTCGGCGAAGACCCGCAGCTCCTCACCGCGCGCCATGCCGATCGGGTCCTTCTCGCTGACGACCTCGCACAGCGTCCCCGAGGGGCGCAGCCCGGCCAGCACGGCCAGGTCGACGGCGGCCTCGGTGTGCCCGGGGCGGCGCAGGACGCCGCCGTCCTTGGCCCGCAGCGGGACGACGTGCCCGGGTCGGGCGAGGTCGGCGGAGCTGGTGTCGGCGGCGGCCAGGGTGCGGATGGTGTGCGCCCGGTCAGCCGCCGAGATGCCGGTGGTCACGCCCTCGCGGGCGTCGACGGTGACGGTGTAGGCGGTGCCGCGGCGGTCCTGGTTCACCCGGAACATCGGTGGCAGGTCGAGCCGGTCGGCGTCCTCCTCGGTGACCGCGACGCAGATGTAGCCCGAGGTGTAGCGCACCATGAACGCCACCAGCTCGGGCGTCGCGAGCTCGGAGGCGAAAATCAGGTCGCCCTCGTTCTCCCGGTCCTCGTCGTCGATGACGACGACGGGCCGGCCGCTCTTCACCGCGGCGATCGCGCTCTCCACGGAGTCCAGCCGGAACTCGCTCATCGTCGGGCTCCCAACAGTCGTTCGACGTACTTGGCGATGACGTCCACCTCCAGGTTGACCGGGTCACCGGGGGCACGCTCGCCCAGGGTCGTCTCGCGCAGGGTGGTGGGGATGAGGCTGACCTCGAACCACGGTTCCGGGCCGTCAGCCAGTGCACTGACGGTCAGGGAGACCCCGTCGACGGTGATCGAGCCCTTCTCCACCACGTAGCGGGCCAGCTCGGCCGGGACGGCGATCCGCACGACCTCCCAGTCGTCGCCCGGCGTGCGGGAGACCACGGCGCCCACGCCGTCGACGTGGCCCTGCACGATGTGGCCGCCCAGCCGGGTGGTCGGGGTGACCGCGCGCTCCAGGTTGACCTGGTCGCCGTGCCCGACCCGGCCCAGGCTGCTGCGCCGCAGCGTCTCGGCCATCACGTCGGTGCTCCAGACGCCGGTGCCGTCCTCGCCCGGCTGCACGCCGGTGACGGTGAGGCAGACGCCGTTGACCGCGATCGAGTCGCCGAGCGCCACGTCCTGCAGTGCCGTGCGCGCGCGGATGCGCAGCACGGCGCTGTCCGTGCCGTCCTGGCGCTCGACCAGGGTGCCGAGCTCCTCCACGATGCCGGTGAACACGTCAGCTCCCTCCGTCGTCCGTCGCCGGTCCACCAGTGTGCCGGGTGGGCCGCAGGCGGATCTGCACGTCCCCGCCCATGCGGGTGACGTCGGTGACCACCAGGTGCAGCGCGGCGCCGATCGTCGGGATTCCCAGGTCGCCCACCATGGCGGCCCCGGCACCCAGCAGGGTCGGCGCGACGTGCACCACCGCCTCGTCGACCAGCCCGGCGGACAGGAACGCGGCGGCGAGCGTCGGGCCGCCCTCCAGCAGCACCCGGCGGACGTCCCGGTCGTACAGCTCGGCCAGCAGCTCGGCCGGGGTGTCGGCGTCACTGACCAACGTGGGTGCGGCGGCGTCGTGCACCCGTGCGGTGGCCGGCACCCGACCGCGTCGGTCCAGCACCACGCGCAGCGGCTGGCGGTCGAGGGTGCGCCCGTCGGCGTCCCGGACGGTGAGCTGCGGGTCGTCGGCGAGCGCCGTGCCGGAGCCGACCAGCACCGCGTCGCAGGTCGCCCGCAGGACGTGGACGGCGGCGCGCGCGTCGGGGCCGGTGATCCAGCGGCTGGTGCCGTCGGCGGCGGCCACCCGCCCGTCGAGGGTGGTGGCGACCTTCCAGACCACGTGCGGCCGGTGCTCGCGCACGCCGGTCAGCCAGGCCGCGAGCGCGCCGTCGGCTGCCTCGGCCTGCTCGGCGCCGAGCTCGACGTCGATGCCGGCGGCGCGCAGCCGGGCGGCCCCGCCCTCCGCCAGCCGGGTCGGCTCGGGCACGGCGACGACGACCCGGGCGACCCCGGCGGCGATGAGCGCGTCGGCGCACGGGCCGGTGCGGCCGGTGTGCGCGCACGGTTCCAGGGTGACCACGGCGGTGCCGCCGCGGGCCCGCTCGCCGGCCGCGGCCAGCGCGTGCACCTCGGCGTGCGGGCCGCCGGGCGGGGAGGTGGCCCCCTCCCCCACCACCTGGCCGGCCGCGTCGAGCACCACGGCACCGACCGCCGGGTTGGGGCTGGTCGTGCCCAGCACGGCCAGGCCCAGCTCGCGGGCGCGGGCCATCGCCGCGCGCTCCGCCGGGGTCACCGGGCGGCCAGGGCCCGGAGCGCGGCGATCGCCTGCGCGGGGTCGTCGGCTCCGTAGACCGCGGAGCCGGCGACGAAGACGTCGGCGCCGGCCGCCGCGGCCTGCTCGATGGTGTCGGCGTTGATCCCGCCGTCCACCTCGAGGAACAGCTGCAGGTGACCGGTCTCCACCAGCCGGCGTGCCTCGGTGACCTTGGGCAGCACCTCCGGCATGAACGACTGCCCGCCGAAGCCGGGCTCCACCGTCATGACCAGCAGGGTGTCGAACTCCGGCAGCACGTCGAGGTAGGCCTCCAGCGGGGTGCCCGGCTTGATCGCCAGGCCGGCCAGGGCCCCGGCGGCCCTGAGGTCGCGGGCCACCTTCCGCGGGTCGGTGCAGGCCTCGGCGTGCACCGTGACGTTGCGGGCGCCGGCCTCGGCGTACCCGGGCGCCCAGCGCTCCGGGTCCTCGATCATCAGGTGGCAGTCCAGCGGCACCGGGCTGACCGCCTGGATCGCCTGCACCACCGGCAGCCCGAGGGTCAGGTTGGGCACGAAGTGGGCGTCCATGACGTCGACGTGCACCCAGTCGGCGTCGGCGATCCGCTGCACCTCGTCGGCGAGCCGGGCGAAGTCCGCGGACAGCAGGCTGGGCGCGATCATGGGTTCCCGGGTCACCCCGCGATGGTAGGCAGTGCCACCCGGCGACCGGCCCCGGGTCCGGCCGCCTCCGCACCGGTGCGGGCGACTCCGCGGCGGCTCGGGAGACGCGGGTGAACCTGCAGCTCAGCGGGGGTGCCCCTACCCTGCCGCCATGATCGACGATCTCCGCGGCTCCGACCGGCGGCACCCTGCGGCGCCCCGGGTGGGCGTCGGGCTGCCCTCGGCTGCGCTCGTCCTCACCCTGCTCGTCGCTGCCTGGGGCGTGGGCACGCTGTTCGAGTCCTGGACGGCAGCCGGGCTGTGCGCCGGCGTCGGACTGGTGCTGTGGTGGCGCTGGCTGCCGCCGGCCGCGGAGATCGCCGAGCAACGCCGGGCGACCGACGCCCTGCGTCACCAGCGGGACCCGGGGCCCGGCCACCGGGACGCCGCCGACCGGGCGGCCCGGGATCTGCTCGCCCGGCCGGCGAGCGACCTGTGGGGCCCCGCCGCCGTGCTCGCCGGGCTGGCCGTGGCCTGCGGTGTCGCCGCACTGCTGCGGGACGACCTGCTCGCGGCCGCGCCGGTGCTGCCGCTGCTCGTGGCCGCGGCGTGGGTGCTCGTCACCGGACACCGGGCCCTGCTGAACGCCTCACGCTGGCTGGACGCCCCGCCGTTCGTACGGGAGGAACGCGCGTGACCCGCACCGTCGACGGAGCGGTCGCCGACCGTCCCCCGGCCTGGCAGGCCTGGGCCGTCCCGCCGGCGGCCACGGCGTACACGGCTGCGCTGGCCGTCGCCCAGGGCGGGACGTGGCCGGCGCTGCTCGGCCCGCTGGGCTGGTGGCTGGTCGGCGCCGTCGCCGTCGCCTCGCTGCTGGTCACCTCGGTGGCCCGGCTGCGCGGCCCCGGGCACCGCCAGGTGGTGGCCCGCCGGGTCCAGCACGCCCTGCGGGTCCACGCCGACCCCGGGCCGGAGCTGCGTGCGCGCGCCGACCGGCAGGCGCGGCACCTGGCCGGTCAGCGCTGGGCTGCGCCGTTCTTCCTCGTCGTCCCGCTGCTGTTCGTCCGCTCGGCCCCGTGGGACCGGTCGGTCCTCGCCGGGCTGGCGGTCGGCGTGCTGGTGGTCACCTTCGTCGCGATCGCCTTCACCACCGCCCGGTCGGGCCGGGACGCACAGCGCTGGCTGGCCGACCCGCCCGGACCGCCGCGCCCCCTGCCACCGGCTGCTCCATGGCGGCGGGTGGCCCCGGTGGTCACGGCGGTCGGCGGCGCCTGCATCGTGGCCTCGTTCCTGATCGGCCTCGTCGCCGGCTGACCGTCTGCGGCGCCGGGGCTGACGCCCCCCGTGGCCGGCGGGCGGGTGTCCGGCAGGCTGCCCTCGTGGACCGTGCTGCGGCGTCTGCTGGGCACCCGGTACTCCGCCCCGGAGCCGCCCGCCGGGCCACCCGGAGCCCCTGGTCCACTCGGGGCCGCCGTCGCCGTCCTCACCCGGGCGTCCGGTGCCGACGGACGACGTCCGGGGCCGGTCGACGAGGACGAGCTGGACGCGGCCGGCGACCTGCGCCGGACCTGCCAGGCGGTCACCGACCGGCTGGAGGTGGTGCAGCGTCGGTACCTGGGGTCCGCGGGCGCGGCCGACGGCGGCACCGTGCCGTACCACTGACCCGGGACCGCCGACAGCGGGCACGGACCGCGTGTCCGTGGTGAACGACCGGGTACGCCCCGGTCCCATGACGACGGCCACCTCCGCCCCCACCCGCTACGACGGCTTCGACCGGATGCCCATCGCCGGCACCTGGCGCGCCGGCAACGCCGGCGCGACCGCCACGGACACCGACCCCTACACCGGCGAGACCCTCACCGAGATCCCGCTCGCGAACGCCGAGGACCTCGACGAGGCCTACCGCACCGCGAAGCAGGCGCAGCGCGACTGGGCGGCCCGGCTGCCCAGCGAGCGCGCCGACGTGATGCGCCGCGCGGCCCGGGTCATGGAGGCCCGCAAGGACGAGATCGTCGAGTGGCACATCCGGGAGAGCGGCGCGGCCGCCCCGGCCGCGGAGTTCGAGTACGCGATCACCCTGCGCGACTTCCACGAGGCGTCGTCCTACCCGTACCGGATGGAGGGCCGGATCCTCCCCGCCGACATCGAGGGCAAGGAGAGCCGGGTCTACCGCCGGCCGGTCGGGGTGGTCGCGGTGATCAGCCCGTGGAACGTGCCGATGCACCTGTCCAACCGCTCGGTGGCCCCCGCGCTGGCCACCGGGAACGCCGTCGTCCTCAAGCCGGCCGGGGACACCCCGGTCACCGGCGGCCTGCTGCTGGCCAAGGTCTACGAGGAGGCCGGGCTGCCCGAGGGGCTGCTGTCGGTGGTGATCGGCCGCGGCCGGGACATCGGCGACGCGATCGTGGAGCACCCGGTGCCGCGGGTGGTCTCCTTCACCGGCTCGACGCCGGTGGGCAAGGGCATCGCGCAGAAGGCCGGGCTGAAGAAGCTGTCCCTGGAGCTCGGCGGCAACGGTCCGCTGGTCGTCCTGGACGACGCCGACCTCGACCTCGCGGTGGACGCCGCGGTGTTCGGCAAGTTCTTCCACCAGGGCCAGGTCTGCATGATCACCAACCGCATCGTGGTGGACGACTCGGTGCACGACGCGTTCGTGGAGCGCTTCGTCGAGCGGGTCCGCGGCCTCAAGGCCGGCGACCCGAGGGAGGACGACACGGTCATCGGCCCGATCATCAACTCCTCCCAGCTGGAGGGGATCCAGGACAAGGTCGCCCAGGCCCGGGAGGACGGCGCCGAGCAGCTGCTCGGCGGTGACCCGACCGGCCCGATCGGCTCGGTGCTGCCGCCGCACGTGCTGCTGGGCACCAACGAGGTGGCCACCGCCCGGCAGGAGGTGTTCGGCCCGGTCGTCACCATCATCCGGGCCCGGGACGAGGCCGACGCCCTGGCGATCGCCAACGACACCGAGTACGGCCTGTCCAGCGCGGTGTTCACCGAGGACACGCTGCGCGGCGTGGACTTCGCGCTGCAGGTCGAGGCCGGCATGACCCACGTGAACGACTCCCCGCTCAACGACGAGAACAACACCGCGTTCGGCGGGGAGAAGGAGTCGGGGCTGGGCCGCTTCGGCGGCGAGTGGGCGATCGACGAGTTCACCACCGACCACTGGATCAGCGTCCAGCACACCAAGCGGGAGTACCCCTTCTGACCGTCAGGACCCCGGGGCGGTGGTCGCCCCGGGGTCGGACAGGTCCGGCAGCGCCAGCCACTCCGCCCAGCTGAGGTCCCGGCCGACGAACCGGGGTGAGCGCAGCGGCCACTGCTCGGCCAGCCAGGCCGGCACGAAGGCGTCCAGGGCCCGCTCGGTCGGGCTGCCGACGAGCCGGTCGACCACCCACCAGGACACCTCGGCGTCGGCGCCGCCGGCCTTCTCCGGCGGGTCGACGTAGAGGCAGCCGAGCAGCTCGGACTCGTCGGCCGGGAACAGGCCGTACAGGAAGCTCTCGTGCGCCGCGATCTCGCGGGCGTGCCGGGCCAGGTCGTCCCGGTCGGCCTCGATGGTCATGGTGGCCGGCGGCCAGCCCCAGGCCGGGCCGTAGCGAGCCCACAGCCGCTCGCGGGAGCCCATCACCGCGGGGAAGTCGATCTCGGTGTCGGCCTCGCCCATCGGCCGCAGGTGCTCACCGGTCGGCAGCTCGGCGCGGACGGGGTGGACGAACTCGTCGGGCAGCCACGGCACGGCAGCCGACGCTAGCGCTGGCAGCCGGTCACGGCGAGCGTCTTCTGCCCTGCGGCTACCGTGCGCCGGTGACCAGGAACCGGAGCGCGGAGGAACAGGCCGCGATCGCCCACGGCGAGGCGGAGCTGCGCGGCTGGGACCGCCGGCGCCGGCTGCTCGTCGAGGCCGCCGTCCTCACCTGGGCCGCCCTCTACGCCTTCCTGGTGCTGGGCGGCGGCAACGCCCCGGCCGCCGTGTCCTGGGGGTTCCTGCTGCTGGCGGTGCTCATCCGTGCCGCCGTCTGGCGGTGGGGTGACCGGGGGGCCCGGACCGACGGCGCCCGGGTCGACTTCGCGCTCCGCCACCACCGGCTGGCCGGCTGGGCCCGGCCCGACGCCGTCCGGGCCCGGGCCGAGCAGCGGGTGCGCCAGGCCGGCCGGCAGCGTGCCACCTGGGGCATCGCGGCGGTGGTGTTCGCCGCGCTCACCGTCGTGACGTCGGTGGCCGACCCACCCAGCCCGGGGCTCGCCGCGTTCGGCGCCGTCGCCACGGTCAGCTGCGGTGTGCAGCTGTGGCTGCACCAGCGGGGCCTGGCCGAGGCGCGGCGCTGGCTCGCCGACCCGCCGGCCTGAGGCTCAGCGGGTGCGGCGGAGCAGCGCCAGGAACATCGCGTCGGTGCCGTGCCGGTGCGGCCAGAGCTGGCCGTAGTCGCCCCGCTGCACACCGGGCACCTCCGGGAACAGCGGCGCGACCGGCAGCACCTCGACGTCGTCCCGGCCGGCGACCGCGTCGACCACGTCGACGGTCTCGGCGGTGTGCGGTGAGCAGGTCACGTAGGCGACCACTCCCCCGGGCCGCACCGAGGCCAGCGCACTGTCCAGCAGCCGGCGCTGCAGCTCGGCCAGCGGGGCGACGTCCTCGGCCGTGCGCCGCCAGCGCACCTCCGGCCGGCGGCGCAGCGCGCCGAGCCCGGTGCACGGGGCGTCCAGCAGCACCCGGTCGAACGAGCCGGCCGGCCAGTCCGGGGCGGTGCCGTCGGCGACCCGGACGTCGACGTCGTCCTCGCCGGTGAGCGCGCCGCGCACCAGCTCGGCGCGGTGCTCGCTGCGGTCGGCGGCGGTCAGGTGCACCCCGGCCGGGCGGACGGCGGCGAGCAGCCCGGCCTTGCCGCCGGGGCCGGCGCACATGTCCAGCCAGCGCTCGTCGGTGCCCTCCAGCGGTGCCCGGGTGAGCGCCAGGGCGGCGAGCTGGCTGCCCTCGTCCTGCACGGCCGCGGCTCCCGAGCGGACGGCGGCGATCCTGCCGGGGTCACCGCCGGGCAGCCGGACGGCGTGGGGCGACCACGGCCCCGGTTCACCACCGGACTGCGCGGCGAGCTCGTCGCGGTCGACGTGCCGGGCGACCAGGTGCACCTCCGGGGCGGTGTCGTCGGCGAGCAGCGCGGCCTCGACCTCGTCCTCGGCGCCGAGGGCGTCGCGCCAGGCCTCGACGACCCAGCGCGGGTGGTCGGTGGTCAGGCCCAGCCGCTCGTCCTCGTCGGCCGGCGCGAGCGCGGTCACCCAGGCGGCCCGGTCACCGACCGCGGCGACCTTGCGGAGCACCGCGTTGACCAGCCCGGAGGCGCCGGTGCCGACGATCGCCCGGGTGAGGGCGACGGTGGTGTCGACCGCGGCGTGCGCCGGCACCCGCAGGTCGATCAGCTGGTGGGTGCCCAGCCGCAGCAGGTCGAGCACCCGCGGGTCGAGCTCGGCCAGCGGCCGGGAGACGAGCGTGCCGAGCACCGCGTCCAGCGTGCCGGTGGCGCGCAGCGTGCCGTAGGCCAGCTGGGTCGCGAAGGCGGCGTCCCGGGGCTCCAGCTGCCGCTCGCGCAGCAGCTGGGGCAGCAGCAGGTTCGCGTAGGCGGCGCGGCTGGAGACGCCGTCCAGCACGTCGTAGGCGGTCAGCCGGGCACCGTCGAGCACCGGGCGGTGCCGCCGGGACTGCGGGCGCTGGTTGCCGGTGCCGGGGTCGTTGCGCCGCTTGGCGGCGGCCCGCCGCGCGGGGCCGGTCACGCGCCCACCTGCTCGCCGAGTCGCTCGCCGGGCTCGGGCCGGGCCCCGCGGGCCCAGTCGGTCGCCGGGGTCATCTTCTTCCCGGCCGGCTGCACCTGGGTGAGCCGCACCGCCCCACGCCCGGTGCCCACCAGCACGCCGGTCGGCCCGACCGACAGCTCGCCGGGCTCGAGCGCGAGCGAGGAGGTCAGCGGCTCGACCGGGGCCAGCCGCAGCCGGTTGCCCCGCCAGGTGGTCCAGGCACCCGGCGCCGGGGTGACCCCACGGACGCGGCGGTCGACGACGTGCGCCGGCAGCGCCCAGTCGACCCGGGCGTCCGCGGTCTCGATCCGCGGGGCCAGGCTGATGCCCTCGGCCGGCTGCGGTTCGGGCCGCAGCGAGCCGTCGGCGATGCCGTCCAGGGTCGCCACGAGCAGCCCGGCGCCGCTCACCGCGAGCCGGTCGAGCAGGTCACCGGCGGTGTCACGGGGGCCGATCGGCTCGGTGACGACGCCGAACACCGGGCCGGTGTCCAGGCCGGCCTCCAGCCGGAAGGTGGCCGCGCCGGTGACCTCGTCGCCGGCCATGACCGCGTGCTGCACCGGCGCGGCACCGCGCCAGGCCGGGAGCAGCGAGAAGTGCAGGTTCACCCAGCCGTGCCGCGGCACGTCGAGCGCGGCCGGCGGCACCAGCGCGCCGTAGGCGACCACCGGCGCGCAGTCCACGGCCAGGTCGGTGAGCTGGGCGAGGAACTCCGGCTCCCGCGGTGACCGGGGCTGCAGCACCGGGATGCCCGCGGCGTCGGCGCGCTCGGCGACCGGGGAGCGGCTGGTGCGCCGTCCCCGGCCCGAGGGCGCGTCGGGCCGGGTGAGCACGGCGACGACCTCGTGTGCCGAGCCCAGCAGCGCGTCGAGGGCGACGACGGCCGGCGCCGGGGTACCGGCGAACAGGAGCCTCAGTGGGGGCTCACCTTCACGACGGGCGCCGGCACCGGCGAGCCGTCGGGCAGCCATGACTGCGCGCCCTGCCACTCGGCGTCCTGCAGCACCGACAGCGCGGCCGCGCGGGCCTCGGCGTCCAGCCGGTCGACGAACAGCACGCCGTCGAGGTGGTCGGTCTCGTGCTGGATCGCGCGGGCCAGCTTGTGCGACCCCTCCACCCGGATCGGGTCGCCGTACATGTTCCAGCCGGTGGCGGCGACGGTGAGGTACCGGTCGCAGTCGAACCGGAAGCCGGGGATCGACAGGCACCCCTCGGCGTCCCGCTCGACGTCCTCGCCCACCGGGACGACGTCGGGGTTGACCAGGTGGCCGACCTCGCCGTCGACGTACCAGGTGAAGACCCGCAGGCCGACGCCGATCTGGGGCGCGGCGATGCCCGCACCACCGGCGGCGTGCATGGTGTCGGTCAGGTCGGCGACGAGCTGCTGGAGCTCCTTGTCGAAGTCGACGACGGGGGCGGCCGGGGTGCGCAGCACCGGGTCGCCCATGATCCGGATGGGAGTGACGCTCACCGGACGATGGTAGGTGCCGCGGCGTGCGGCGGTCGCGGGGTGACCTGGCTACGGTGCAGGGATGGCCTCACTCGCCTCGCACCGCGTGCACGCCGTCCTCACCACCCTCGTCGACGGCCTCACCGTCGGCGGGGCCGAGGCGGCCCTCGACCACCCGGCCCGGTCGGCTGCCCGGCTGCGGGTCTACACGGGCATCCTCGCGCTGGTCGCCGCGGACACCGTGGCCCGCGACCTGCCCTCGCTGCAGCGGGCGTTCTCCGGCATGCCGATCGAGCCGTCGGACCCGGCCGACCGCGCCGTGCTGCTGCACCAGGGGATCGCCACGGTGGCCTGGGGGCTGGCCGTCACCGTCGTCGACGGCCCGGTCGTCCGGGTGCTGCGCCGGCGTGGGCACCGCCGTCCGCACCTGCTGGTCGGGGTGGTCGCCGGGCTCGGTGCCGCGGCCAGCACGTTCCCGGCGCACTGGCGGCGGGCCACCGAGCGGGCCGCCGAGGACCTCGCGGCGTCCCGGCTGGACGACGAGCTCGCCGAGCTGCTGGCCCAGTCCGCCGGCTGACCGTCGTTCCCGCCGGCGGGCGTCAGGCCAGCTCGAGCGGGTCCAGCTGGACGCGCACGTGCTCGGCGACCTTCTTCGCGCTGCGCACCCCCTGGACGTCGTGCAGCGCGCGGGCCAGCGCGGCGCCGTCGCTGCGGCGCACCCGCACCAGGTACCGCTCCCGCTCGTCGTCCTGCCCGGGCCGCGGGGGCTCGGGCACCGGGCCCAGCACGTCGGCGCCCTCGGGCAGCCGCAGCGCCTCCAGGAAGTCGGCCAGCGCCCCCGGCGAGGCGGACAGCGAGGCCATCCGGGTGGCCGGCGGGAAGCCCAGCTCGCGGCGGTCGGCCAGCTCGCGGGCGGCCAGGCCGGCTGGATCCCAGCGGACCAGGGCCTGCACGACCGGGTGCGCGGCGTCGGCGGCCACGACGACCTGCCCACCGGCGCGGACGAGCGCGGCCGCGTTCACCCAGCGGCGCATCGTCTCCTCCCCCGCCCGCAGGTCGGCCCGGCCCAGCAGGGCCCAGGAGTCCAGCAGCAGCGCCGCGCCGTAACCGCCCTCGGCCACCGGTTCGGCGCCCGGGGTGGCGACCACGATCGCCGGCTCCGCGGAGACGGTGGCCAGCACCCCCGAGCCCCGGCCGGAGACCCGCACGGCCGCCCCCGGGAACGCCCGGCCCAGCTCCTCGGCCGTGCGTGCGGCACCGACCACCGCGGCCCGCAGCTTCGTGCCGTGGCAGTGCGGGCAGTCGAAGGTCGCGGCGGGCCGGGCGCACCACCGGCAGGCCGCGATCCGGACGCCGTTCGGCCCGGGCGCCGGGGCGATGCCCAGTGGCCCGGCGCAGTGCGCGCAGCGCGCCGGCGCCCGGCACCGGTCGCAGACCAGCGAAGGGACGTAGCCGGACCGGGGCACCTGGATCAGCACCGGGGCGCCGGCCTGCAGCGCCGTGCGGGCAGCCGTGAAGCCGAGCGTGGGCAGCCGGGCCGACCGGGCGGCCGGGTCGCGGGCGAGCTCGAAGTCGCTGCCCAGCGCCTCCACCCGCGGAGCCGCGGCGCGCAGCGTGGCGCGGTCGGCGATCAGCTCGTGCGCCCAGCCGGACTCCACCAGCAGCGCCGCCTCCGCGGTGCGCGCGGTGCCGGCCACCACGGCCGCGCAGGAGGCCAGGTGCGCCCGGTGCACCAGCACGTCGCGGGCGTGCGGGTAGGGCGCCCGCGGCTCGGCGTGCAGGTCGTCGCCGTCGTCCCAGACCACCACCAGGCCCAGGTCGCGCACCGGCGCGAAGACCGCGCCCCGGGTGCCCAGCACCACCTGCGCCGTGCCCCGTGCGGCGCTCAGGAACCGGCCGTACCGGGTGTCGGGGGTGGAGTCGGCGCGCAGCACCGCCACCGACCCGGCCGGCAGCAGCCGCTCGGCCGCCGCGGCGAGCCGGTCGAGGTCCTTGCCGTCGGGGACGACGACCAGCGCACCGCGCCCACCGGACAGCGCGGCCTGGGCCAGCTCGGCCAGCCGGGTCGGCCAGTCCTCACCGGGCAGCGCCGTCCAGACCGCGCGGGCCGGGTGGCCCTCGGCGACGGCGGCCAGCAGCTGCGGCCCGGTCGGGTACCGGGCGAACCCGGCCGGGTCGGGGGCCTCCGGCGGTGGCGGCGGGTCGAGCCGTGGGCGCTTCTCCGGGGCACCGCGCCGCGGCGGCAGGGCCAGCCGGAGCACGTCGGTCATCGACCCGGCGTAGCGGTCGGCCACCGACCGGGCGAGCTCGGCGACCTCGGGGGTGAGCACCGGCTCGGCGGAGACCACCTTCGCCAGCGGGGCCAGCTTGCCGGTGTGGTCGCTGCTGCCGGCCAGCTCCAGCACGACGCCGTCCACCAGCTTGCCGGCGAACCGCACCCGCACCCGGCAGCCGGCGACCACCTGCTCGGCCAGCTCGTCGGGCACGGCGTAGTCGAAGGGCCGGTCCAGGTGGGCCAGCGGCACATCGACGACGACCCTGGCCACCCGCACCCGACCAGTCTCCCCGGTGGGGACGACAGTCCTCCGACGCGCCCCTCACACGCCGGAGCCCGCCCCACCACGAGCGGTGGGGCGGGCTCCGGCGAGCGTGCGGTCGATCAGGCGCCGACGGCCTCGCGCAGGGCGTCGACGCGGTCCAGCCGCTCCCAGGGCAGCTCGACGTCGCTGCGGCCGAAGTGCCCGTACGCCGCGGTCGGCGCGTAGATCGGCCGCAGCAGGTCCAGGTCGCGGACGATCGCGCCGGGACGCAGGTCGAACACCGAGGTGATCGCCTTCTCCAGCGCCTCCTCGGGCACGGTGTTGGTGCCGAAGGTCTCGACGAAGAGCCCGACCGGGTGCGCGGCGCCGATGGCGTAGGCGACCTGCACCTCGCAGCGGCGGGCCAGCCCGGCAGCGACCACGTTCTTGGCCACCCAGCGCATCGCGTAGGCGCCGGACCGGTCGACCTTCGACGGGTCCTTGCCGGAGAAGGCGCCGCCGCCGTGCCGGGCCATGCCGCCGTAGGTGTCGACGATGATCTTGCGGCCGGTCAGGCCGGCGTCGCCCATCGGGCCGCCGATGACGAACTTGCCGGTGGGGTTGACCAGCAGCCGGTAGCCGGTCGTGGGCAGGCCCAGGGCGGCGAGCTCGGGCTCCACGACGAGCTCCTGCACGTCGGGGGCGAGCAGCGTCTCGATGGAGATGTCCTCGGCGTGCTGGGAGGAGACGACCACGGTGTCCACGGCGACCGGGCGGTCGTCCTCGTAGACCACGGTGGCCTGCACCTTGCCGTCCGGGCGCAGGTAGGGCACCGACCCGTCCTTGCGGACGGCGGACAGCCGCTTGGCCAGCCGGTGCGCCAGCGCGATCGGCAGCGGCATCAGCTCGGGGGTCTCGTCGACGGCGTAGCCGAACATCAGGCCCTGGTCGCCGGCGCCCTGACGCTCGATGAGGTCCTCGGCCGCCGCGGCCCGGTGCTCGGCACCGGTGCGCGCCTCGTACGCGGTGTCGACGCCCTGGGCGATGTCCGCGCTCTGCGCACCGATGGAGACGCTGACGCCGCAGGAGGCGCCGTCGAAGCCCTTGCGGGAGGAGTCGTAGCCGATGCCCAGGATGGTGCGGCGGACGATGTCGGCGATGTCCACGTAGCCGGAGGTGGTGACCTCTCCGGCGATGTGGACCTGACCGGTGGTGATGAGGGTCTCGACGGCGACCCGGCTGCGCGGGTCCTGCGCCAGCATGGCGTCCAGGATCGAGTCGCTGATCTGGTCGGCGATCTTGTCGGGGTGGCCCTCGGTCACCGACTCGGACGTGAAGAGACGGCGTGGCACTCGGTTCTCCCTGAGGTCGGCTGCCGAGCGCGGTGGTCGCGATCGGTGGGCTCGTCGCCGCGCTGGGGTGGTGGTGACGTCAGCGTGGCGGTGCGGCCCGTCGACGAAGGCTACCGGCGGTCGCCGACGGCCGTCGGGTGTGGCAGGTGGGTCAGCCCGCCGGGGCCAGCCGCGCGGCCACCGCGTCCCAGATGCCGGCGGCGACGGTGTCCTTGCGTCCGGCCGGCACCGGGGTGGCCGTGCCGTCGGGCGCGAGCACCGTCACCTCGTTCTCGGCGCGGCCGAACACCCGGCCGGCGGAGACGTCGTTGACCACGAGCAGGTCGGCGCCCTTGCGGTCCAGCTTGGCGCGGGCGTGGGTGAGCACGTCGCCCTCGGCGTCCCCGGTCTCGGCGGCGAAGCCGACCACCAGCTGCCCGGGCGGCCGGGCGCCGACCAGCTCGACGAGGACGTCGGGGTTGCGTACCAGCTCGATCGAGCTGGGTTCGCTGGCCGCGCCCTTCTTCAGCTTGGTGCCGGCGACGCTGGCGGGACGGAAGTCGGCGACCGCGGCGGCCATCACCACCACGTCGGCGCCCTGCCCCGCCTCGGCGTGCACGGCGGTGCGCAGCTCCTCGGCGGACTCCACCGGCACCACCCGGACGCCGAACGGTGCGGGCTCGGCCACGTTGGCCGCGACCAGCACCACCTCGGCCCCACGCGCGGCGGCGACCCGGGCCAGCGCCCAGCCCTGCATGCCCGAGGACCGGTTGCCCAGGTAGCGCACCGGGTCCAGCGCCTCGCGGGTGCCACCGGCGGTGATGACCACCCGGCGGCCGGCGAGGTCCTGGCGCAGCGCACCGGCGCCGGCGGCGAGCACCAGCTCGGCCAGCGCGGCCACGTCGGTGGGTTCAGGCAGCCGACCCGGTCCGGAGTCCGGTCCGGTCAGCCGGCCGACCGCCGGGGGCAGCACGACCGAGCCCCGGCGGCGGAGGGTGGCGACGTTGTCCTGGGTGGCCGGGTGCAGCCACATCTCGGTGTGCATCGCGGGCACGAACACGACGGGGCAATGGGCGGTCAGCAGGGTGGCGGTGAGCAGGTCGTCGGCCCGCCCGGCGGCGGCGCGGGCCAGCAGGTCGGCGGTGGCCGGGTTGACCAGCACGAGGTCGGCGGTCTGGCCGATCCGCACGTGGGCGACCTCGGAGACGTCGTCCCACACCTCGGTCGAGACCGGGTGGCCGCTGAGCGCCTCGAAGGTGGCCGCGCCGACGAAGCGCAGCGCCGAGGCGGTCGGCACCACGCGCACGTCGTGGCCGGCCCCGGTCAGGGCCCGCAGCAGCAGCGCCGACTTGTAGGCGGCGACCCCGCCGCCCACGCCGAGCACGATCTGGCTCATGGGGGTCATCCTCCACGCACGACGGAGCCCCCGGCACCAGCCGGGGGCTCCGTCATCACTTCGGGTCGTTCGGCCCCCTCGCAAGGGCCCGCCACGAGCTTGCGAGTGGTGGGGGGCGAGGGGGTCCTTCGTCAGTTCTCGCCGGCGGTGTGGGTCAGCAGGCCCTCGTTGATCTCGCGGAGCGCGATCGAGAGCGGCTTCTCCTGGGGCGCGGTGTCGACCAGCGGGCCGACGTACTCCAGCAGGCCCTCGGAGAGCTGGCTGTAGTAGGCGTTGATCTGGCGCGCGCGCTTGGCGGCGTAGATGACCAGCCCGTACTTGCTGCTGGTGCGCTCGAGCAGCTCGTCGATCGGCGGGTTGGTGATGCCCTCAGGGGCGGGTGCGACTCCGGACACGGGCGGGCGTGCTCCTCAACTCGGTGTGCGGGCGGGCGGCGGGACGAGCCCGCGCGGTCGCCTCGGGTGCGCCTTCGGCAGCGGTCAACGACCAGCGGGCGGAGGCGCAGTCAGCAAGCCTACCAACTCGTCCGCCGCCCTGGCCACGTCGTCGTTGACGACGACCACGTCGAACTCCCCGGAGGCGTCCAGCTCGGCCTGGGCCAGCGCCAGCCGGCGCTCCTGCACCTCGGGGTGCTCGGTGCCCCGGCCGGCCAGCCGGCTGACCAGCTCCGCCCAGGACGGCGGGGCCAGGAAGACCAGCTGCGCCTCGGGTGCCCGGCTGCGGACCTGCCGGGCCCCCTGCAGCTCGATCTCCAGCAACGCAGGGGCTCCGGAGGCCAGCTGCTCCTCCACCGGGGCGACCGGGGTGCCGTAGCGGTTGCCGGCGTACTCGGCCCACTCGAGCAGGCCGTCGTTGGCGATCAGCCAGTCGAAGTACTCGTCGTCGACGAACCAGTAGTGCTCGCCGTCGACCTCGCCCGGCCGGGCGGCCCGGGTGGTCACCGACACCGACACCCAGACCTCCGGGTGCCGGCGCCGGACCTCGGCGACCACCGTGCCCTTCCCGACCCCGGAGGGCCCGGAGAGGACGGTCAGCCGCGCGCGGCCCAGCTCACCTGCTCGGCGCCCCTCGGCCCGAGGTGGCCGGAGACCACCGCGGGGTCCGGTCAGAGGAGGCCCTCGGTGGGCACCTGGTCCGGCTCGACCTGCTCGCCGGCGAACTCCTGCTCCAGCGCCCGGCGCTGGTTGGCCCCCAGGCCGCGCACGCGACGGGTGGGCGAGATCTCCAGGCGCTCCATGATCTTGGCCGCGCGGGCCTTGCCCACGCCCGGGAGGGACTCCAGGACGGCGGAGACGCGCATCTTGCCGATGATCTCGTCGGTCTCGCCCTGCTTGAGGACGTCACCGACCGTGGTGCCCTTGCTCTTCAGTCGCTCGCGCAGCTCGGCGCGGGCCTTGCGGGCCGCGGCGGCCTTCTCCAGGGCGGCGGCGCGCTGTTCGGGGGACAACTCGGGAAGGGGCACGGAGCAACCCAATCGTGTTCATGCCGGCGCAGCGACCGGCGTGGTTCTTCGGTGTGGAGCTTGCCTGCAAGGTGGCCCTCGGTATGAGCCTGGCCGCCAACCTAGTCACCTGGAACGCACTGGTCACCCTGGACCCCGTGTCATCTCCGCCGGGGCGGTGTGCTGCGCGGACACGCGATCGGACCGGACGGTGCCGTAACCGGGCCGTCACCCCTGGTCAACCGGCCGGTCGGGCACCCAGCAGCCAGCCGGCCACCCCGGCCAGCCGCGGCACCCCGAGCGCCGCCGCGAGGGCGAGCACCAGCCGGGGCGCCGCGCGGCTCACGCGGTGAGCTCCGCCGTCCAGCGGTCGGCGGCCGCCCGCAGCGCTGGACCGTCCGGCCCGGCCTGCAGCACGTCCCGGGAGACGGTGGGGACGACGGCCCGCCCGGTGCCGAACAGCCGGCGCAGGTCGGCCACCGACCCGCCCTGCGCACCCAGGCCCGGTGCAAGGACCGGCCCGCCGAGGCCGTCCAGGTCGACGTCCAGGTCGGGCAGGGTGGCGCCCACCACGACGCCGAACGAGCCCGTGGTGGCACCCCAGCGGCCCTGCAGGTCGCGCACCGCGGCGACGTCGGGCAGCGGGTCGCCCACCACCCAGCCCGGGGTGTTCCAGCCGCGCACGGTGTCCACCACGACCTGGGCCGCACTGCGCGCGCCGACCATCGCGTGCTGGAGCGTGCCGGCGTCCGGGTTGGACGTGCGGGCCAGCACGAACAGCCCACCGCCGTGCAGCCGCGCGGTGTCCACCGCCGGTTGCAGCGACCCCGGCCCGAGGAACGGGCTGACCGTCAGGGCGTCCACCGCGAGCGGGTGGTCGGGGCGCAGGTAGTCGGCGTAGGCGTCCATCGTCGAGCCGATGTCCCCGCGCTTGGCGTCCAGCAGCACCAGCGCCCCGGCGGCCCTGGCACGGGCGACGGCCTCCTCGAGCACGGCCAGCCCCCGGGAGCCGTGTCGCTCGTAGAAGGCCAGCTGCGGTTTGAGCACCGCGACGTGGCCGGCCAGTGCGTCGACCACCGTGTCGGTGAACCGGGCCAGCCCCTCGGGGCTGTCGGGCAGCCCCCAGCGCTCCAGCAGCGGCACGTGCGGGTCGATGCCCACGCACAGCGGACCGCGGGCGGCGACGGCGTCGGCGAGCCGCTGCCCGAACGCCGACGTGCTCACGCCGCCACCGCCCGGGCCAGCGTGTCGCCCAGCTCGGCGGCGCAGGCGGCGGCGAGGAAGGGGTCGGAGAACGCCCCGGACGCGGTCTGCACGGCGTCGGCCCCCAGGTCGTACAGCGCCTGGAACGAGGCCGGGTCGGTGACCCCGCCCATCGCCAGCACGTCGAACCGGGCGCTGCCGGCGTCGCGGAGGGCGGCCAGCCGCCGGGTGAAGTCCAGCGCCGAACCCCGCACGGCGACCCCGGACAGCCCGGCGAGGTCGCGGCCGGGGAAGGTCGCCTGCCCGTCGCTGCGCCGCACCCGGCTCTGCAGCGTGTTGATCCCGGCGATGCCGTCGACCAGCGGCGCCAGGCGGGGAACCAGCGTGGCCAGGGCGTCCTCGTCCAGCCAGGAGAGCTTGGCCACCAGGCCGGTGCGGTCGTCGAGCGCCCGGCGCACCCCGGCGACGACGGCCAGGGTCGCCTCGGGGTCCAGGCACAGCGGCGGCTTGACCCCCGACGCCGACCGGCTCAGCGAGTTGGGGCAGGACAGGTTGAGCTCGACCACCGGGGCACCGGCCTCCTCGGCCAGCTGCGCGGTGCGCGCGAAGTCGGCGACGAGGGCGTCCAGCTGCGGCGTGGGCGAGTCGTAGTCGTCGCCCATCACGCTGACCAGCATCAGCTGGTCCTCACCGAGCACGGCGAGGGCGCGGGCGAGGTCGGCCGTCCACTCCTCCGGCGGCAGCGAGGGCACGCCGAAGGAGTTGACCGTGCTCACCGCCGGGGAGCCCGGCGGCACCCAGTCCCACGGGTCGGCGGTCACCTCACCGGCCGCGCCGGGCGGCAGGCTCGCCGTCTCCCGGGCCGCGTACACCCAGTTGGGCCGGGCGTTCGGCTCGTGGGCACGGCTGCGCACCGTCTTGTAGCTGAGCACGTTGAACCCGTTGCCGCCGAGGTAGCGCACCCACTCCTCACCGCCGGTCAGCACGCAGGCCGGCACGCCGATCGGGAAGCCGATCGTGCGGCCCAGCAGCGGCCAGCGGCGCCCCGCCACCACCGGCCGGCTGGCCAGCCGCGGCCCCGGCGGGCCGGTGATGTTCTCCCGGAAGCCGCCCCGCACGTCGTAGGCCGGGGCGCGCACACCCAGTGCGGCGAGCACGTCGTGGTGGCCGGCGAAGTACAGGACCCGCACCAGCAGCGGCTCGTCGTCCCCGGTGACCGTGCCCGCCTCCAGCCGGGCGGCCAGGCTCCCGGCCGCCGCGGCCAGCGCGGCCCGCTCGGGCTCCGGCGGCGACCCGAACCGGCTGGCCCCGGCCAGGAACGCCGCCGGCAGCCCCGCGGTCAGCCGGCGGTCGACCAGCTCCTCGCGCAGCCGCGCGACCACGGCGTCCGGCGTGCTCACACCTGCGCCCCGTCCCCCACCGCCGCCTGGGCGGCAGCCAGGGCGCGGTGCAGGTCCTGCAGGCTCCGCACCCCCAGGTCACCGCGGCGCAGCGACTCGACGCCCTGCACCGTGGCGGCCATCCCCTGCACCGTGGTGATGCACGGGATGCCGGCGCTCACCGCGGCCGCCCGGATCTCGTAGCCGTCCAGCCGCGGGCCGCTGTTGCCCGGCGTGCCGAACGGGGTGTTGACCACCAGGTCGATCGCGCCGGACAGGATCCGGTCGACGACGTTGCCCGGGCCGTCGGAGAACTTGCCGACCACCTCGCAGGCCACCCCGTTGCGGCGCAGCACCTGGGCGGTGCCGACGGTGGCCAGCACCCGGAAGCCCAGGTCGGCCAGCCGCTTGACCGGGAAGACCGCCGCGCGCTTGTCCCGGTTGGCCAGCGAGACGAACACCGTGCCGGTGGTCGGCAGGTCGCCGTAGGCGGCGGCCTGGGACTTGGCGAACGCCGTCCCGAACTCGGCGTCGATGCCCATCACCTCGCCGGTGGACTTCATCTCCGGGCCGAGCACGGTGTCCACGCCGTGGCCCTCGATCGTCCGGAACCGGTGGAAGGGCAGCACCGCCTCCTTGACCGCGATCGGCCCCTCGACCGGCAGGTCGGTGCCGTCTCCGGTGGCCGGCAGCACGCCCTCGGCGCGCAGGTCGGCGATCGACTGGCCGACCGCGATCCGGGCCGCGGCCTTGGCCAGCTGCACCGCGGTCACCTTCGACACGAACGGCACCGTGCGGCTGGCCCGCGGGTTGGCCTCCAGCACGTAGAGGACGTCGTCCTTGAGCGCGTACTGCACGTTCATCAGCCCGCGGACGCCGATCCGGGCCGCGAGCGCCTCGGTGGCCCGGCGGATGGCGGCCAGGTCCGCGCCGCCGAGGGTGATCGGGGGCAGCGCGCAGGCCGAGTCGCCGGAGTGGATGCCGGCCTCCTCGATGTGCTCCATGACCCCGCCCAGGTACAGGTCGGTGCCGTCGTAGAGCGCGTCGACGTCGATCTCCACGGCGTCCTCGAGGAAGCGGTCGACCAGCACCGGGTGGTCGGTGCTCACGTCGGTGGCCCGGGTGATGTAGGCCTCCAGCGTGGCGTCCTCGTAGACGATCTCCATGCCGCGCCCGCCGAGCACGTAGGAGGGCCGCACCAGCACCGGGTAGCCGATCGACGCCGCGATCGCCTTGGCCTCGGCGGAGGTCGTCGCCATGCCGTGCTTGGGCGCGAGCAGCCCGCAGTCGGTGAGCACCCGGGAGAACTCGCCGCGGTCCTCGGCGGCGTCGATCGCCTCCGGGGAGGTGCCCAGCACCGGCACACCGGCGTCCTTGAGCCGCTGCGCCAGGCCCAGCGGGGTCTGCCCGCCGAGGGTGCAGACGACCCCGGCGACCGGGCCGGCGGCGCGCTCGGCCTCGACCACCTCGAGCACGTCCTCGAAGGTCAGCGGCTCGAAGTACAGCCGGTCGGCGGTGTCGTAGTCGGTGGAGACGGTCTCGGGGTTGCAGTTGACCATCACCGCCTCGTAGCCGGCGTCCTGCAGCGCCATGACCGCGTGCACGCAGGAGTAGTCGAACTCCACGCCCTGCCCGATCCGGTTCGGACCCGAGCCCAGGATCAGCACCGCGGGCTTCTCGCGCGGCTCCACCTCGGTCTCCTCGTCGTAGGACGAGTAGTGGTACGGCGTGCGGGCGGCGAACTCCGCGGCGCAGGTGTCTACGGTCTTGTACACCGGCCGGATGCCCAGCCGGTGCCGCAGCAGCCGGACGCCGTCCTCACCGGAGAGCTCCGGCCGCAGGATGGCGATCTGCCGGTCGGACAGCCCGTGCCGCTTGGCCGTGCGCAGCAGCTCCGGCGTGAGCGCCGGAGCTGCCCGGAGCTCCTCGCCGACCTCGTTGACCAGGGCGATCTGGTCGACGAACCACTCGTCGAAGCCGGACGCCTGCGCCACCTGCTGCACGGTGGCCCCGGCGGCCAGCGCCCGCTGCGCGGTGTAGAGCCGGCCGTCGACCGGGGTGCGCAGCGCCTCGACCAGCTCCTCGGCGCTCGACCCGTCTGCGGTGTCGGTCCAGAACCCGGCGGCCTTGGTCTCCGTCGACCGCATCGCCTTGCCCAGCGCCTCGGTGAAGTTGCGGCCCATGGCCATGACCTCGCCGACGCTCTTCATCGTCGTGGTCAGCCGCGGGTCGGCGCCGGGGAACTTCTCGAAGGCGAAGCGCGGGATCTTCACCACGACGTAGTCCAGCGACGGCTCGAACGACGCCGGGGTGACCCCGGTGATGTCGTTGGTGATCTCGTCGAGGGTGTAGCCGATGGCGAGCTTGGCAGCGATCTTGGCGATCGGGAAGCCGGTGGCCTTGGACGCCAGCGCGGAGGACCGCGAGACCCGCGGGTTCATCTCGATGACGACCAGCCGGCCGTTGTCCGGGTCGACGGCGAACTGGATGTTGCAGCCACCGGTCTCGACGCCGACCGCCCGCAGCACGTCGATGCCGACGTCGCGCATCCGCTGGTACTCGCGGTCGGTGAGCGTCATCGCCGGGGCGACGGTCACCGAGTCGCCGGTGTGCACGCCCATCGCGTCGATGTTCTCGATCGAGCAGATGACCACCACGTTGTCGCTGCGGTCGCGCATCAGCTCGAGCTCGTACTCCTTCCAGCCCAGCACCGACTCCTCGATGAGGACGGTGTGCACGGGCGAGTCGGCCAGGCCGTGGCCGGCCATCCGGCGCAGCATCGCCTCGTCGGTGGCGAACCCCGAGCCCAGGCCGCCCATGGTGAACGAGGGCCGGATCACCACCGGGTAGCCGACCTCGGCCGCGGTCTCCAGCGCCTCGTCGATGCTGGCGCAGACCTTCGACCGGGGCGCGTCAGCGCCCACCGAGCGCACGATCTCCTTGAACAGCTGCCGGTCCTCGCCGCGGTTGATCGCGTCGACGTCGGCGCCGATGAGCTGGACGCCGTACTTCTCCAGCACGCCGTTCTGGTACAGCCCGATCGCGATGTTCAGCGCCGTCTGCCCGCCGAGGGTGGCCAGCAGCGCGTCGGGGCGCTCGGCGGCGATGACCCGCTCGACGAACTCCGGGGTCAGCGGCTCCACGTAGGTGGCGTCGGCGACCTCGGGGTCGGTCATGATCGTGGCCGGGTTGCTGTTGACCAGGCTGACCCGCAGGCCCTCGGCCTTGAGCACCCGGCACGCCTGGGTGCCCGAGTAGTCGAACTCGCTGGCCTGACCGATCACGATCGGCCCCGAGCCGATGACGAGCACGTGCTGGAGGTCTGTCCGCTTGGGCATCTCAGGCCCCCTTCTCGCCGGTGGTGTCCTGCACGGTCGGTGGGGGGCTGACCGCTCCCCCGCGCTCACGCTCGGCCGCCATCAGGTCGACGAACCGCCCGAACAGCGGGTTGGCGTCGTGCGGGCCGGCCGCGGCCTCCGGGTGGAACTGCACGCTGAACGCCGGGGTCTCCATCAGCCGCAGGCCCTCGACCACCTGGTCGTTCAGGCCCACGTGGCTGACCTCGACCGGGCCGAACGGAGTGTCGGTGGGGCGGTCGAGCGGGGCGTCGACGGCGAAGCCGTGGTTGTGGCTGGTGACCCGCACGGTGCCGCTGACCCGGTCGAGCACCGGCTGGTTGAGCCCGCGGTGGCCGAAGCGCAGCTTGTAGGTGCCCAGGCCCAGCGCGCGGCCGAGGATCTGGTTGCCGAAGCAGATGCCGAACAGCGGGCGCCGGGCCGCCAGCACCCCGCGCACCGCCTCGACCGCGTAGTCCGCGGCCGCCGGGTCGCCGGGGCCGTTGGAGACGAAGACGCCGTCCACGCCGTGCTCGAGCAGCTGCTCGGCGGTCGCAGTCGCCGGCAGCACGTGCGTCTCGACGCCGAGCTCGGCCAGGTACCGCGGGGTGGCGGTCTTGATGCCCAGGTCGAGCGCGGCGATGGTGAACCGCTTCTCCCCCACCGCCGGGACGACGTAGGGCTCGTGCGCGCTGACGCCCGGGGCGAGGTCCGCGCCGGTCATGCTCGGGCTGGCGGTCACCCGGGCCAGCAGCTCGTCGGCGTCCAGCTCGGTGCTGATGCCGGCGCGCATCGCGCCGCGGTCGCGCAGGTGCCGGGTCAGGGCCCGGGTGTCGATGCCGCTGATGCCCACCACGCTCTGGGCGGCCAGCTCGTCGTCCAGGCTGCCCGTGGCCCGCCAGTTCGCCGGACGGCGGGCGGGGTCGCGGACGACGAAGCCGGCCACCCACATGCGGCGGCTCTCGTCGTCCTCGCCGTTGACGCCGGTGTTGCCGACGTGCGGGGCCGTCATCGTGATGATCTGGCCGGCGTAGCTGGGGTCGGTGAGCGTCTCCTGGTAGCCGGTCATCCCGGTGGAGAACACCGCCTCGCCGACCGTCGTCCCGGTCGCGCCGTAGGACTCGCCCCGGAACGTCCTGCCGTCCTCGAGCACGAGGATCGCGTCACTCACTTGGTTGCCTCTCCGTCGAGCACGGTCGCGACGCCCCGCAGGAACGTGGCGACCACCCGGCCGGGGAGCTCCCGGCCGGCATAGGGGCTGTTGCGGCTGCGGCTGGCCAGCGCGGCCGGGTCGACGGTGGCCCGGTGCGTGGGGTCCAGCAGCAGCAGGTTGGCCGGCTCGCCGACGGCGAGCGGCCGGCCGTGCCCGTCCAGACGGCCGATGGCCGCCGGGCGGACCGACATCCGGTCGGCGACACCGCGCCAGTCGAGGAGGCCGGGCTCGACCATGGTCTGCACCACGATCGCGAGCGCCTGCTCCAGGCCGAGCATCCCCGGCCGGGCGGCGGCCCACTCGCTCTCCTTGGCCTCCACCGCGTGCGGGGCGTGGTCGGTGGCGACGGCGTCGATCGTGCCGTCGGCCAGCCCCGCCCGCAGGACCTGGACGTCGGCGTCGGTGCGCAGCGGCGGGTTCACCTTGAACACCGGGTCGTACGTCTCCGCGCACTCGTCGGTGAGCAGCAGGTGGTGCGGCGTCACCTCGGCGGTCACCTGCACGCCGCGGGACTTCGCCCAGCGCAGGATCTCCACCGAGCCCGCGGTCGACACGTGGCAGACGTGCAGCCGCGCACCGACGTGGCCGGCGAGCAGCACGTCGCGGGCGATCACCGCCTCCTCGGCGGCGGCCGGCCAGCCGGTCAGCCCCAGCCGGGCGGAACGGTCGCCCTCGTTCATCTGCGCGCCGACGGTGAGCCGGGGCTCCTCGGCGTGCTGGGCGACGACGCCGTCCAGCGCCTTGACGTACTCCAGCGCCCGGCGCATGAGCGCCGGGTCGGCCACGCAGTGCCCGTCGTCGGAGAACACCCGCACCCGGGCCGCGGAGTCGGCCATCGCGCCGAGCTCGGCCAGCCGCTCCCCGCGCAGGCCCACGGTGACCGCACCCACCGGGACGACGTCGACCAGCCCGGCCTCCTGGCCCAGCCGCCACACCTGCTCGACCACGCCGGCGGTGTCGGCGACCGGGTCGGTGTTGGCCATCGCGTGCACCGCGGTGAACCCGCCGAGTGCGGCGGCCCGGCTGCCGGTCTCGACGGTCTCGGCGTCCTCCCGGCCCGGCTCGCGCAGGTGGGTGTGCAGGTCGACCAGCCCGGGCAGGGCGACCAGGCCGGTCCCGTCGACCACGTCGGCGTCCCCGGCGTCCAGGCCGGTGCCGATCTCGGCGATGACGCCGTCGGCGATGCGGATGTCGACGGCGTCCTCGCCGTAGGGGCGGACGTTCTTGATGAGCACGCTGTGCACCTCTCCTCGCTCCGCTCGGCCGTTCGCTCCGCTCCTCGCTCGTTCCTCGCTGCGATGCTCACTCACTCGGGTGCGCCTCCCAGCAGCAGGTACAGGACGGCCATGCGCACGCTGACGCCGTTGCCGACCTGGTCGACGATCGTGGAGCGGGCGGAGTCGGCCACCTCGGCGGCGATCTCCATGCCGCGGTTCATCGGGCCCGGGTGCATGACGATCGCGCCGTCGGGCAGCGCCGCCATCCGGCGGGCGTCCAGGCCGTACCGGCGGCTGTACTCGCGGGCGCTGGGGAAGAACGAGGCGTTCATCCGCTCGGCCTGCACCCGCAGCATCATCACCACGTCGGCCTTCGGCAGCACGGCGTCCAGGTCGTAGGAGACCGTGACCGGCCAGCTGCCCACGCCCACCGGCAGCAGCGTCGGTGGGGCGACCAGCGTGACCTCGGCGCCGAGGGTGGCCAGCAGCCACACGTTGGAGCGCGCCACCCGGCTGTGCAGCACGTCGCCGACGACCGCCACCCGCACGCCCTCGAGCCGGCCCAGCCGCTGCCGGATCGTGTACGCGTCCAGCAGCGCCTGGGTGGGGTGCTCGTGGGTGCCGTCACCGGCGTTGACCACGCTGCCGCGCACCCAGTGCGCCAGCCGGTGCGGGGCGCCGGAGGCCGAGTGCCGGACGACGATGCCGTCGGCGCCCATCGCCTCCAGGGTCAGCGCAGTGTCCTTGAGGCTCTCGCCCTTGGACACGCTGCTGCCCTTGGCGGAGAAGTTGATGACGTCGGCGGACAGGCGCTTCGCAGCCAGCTCGAAGGAGATCCGGGTGCGGGTGGAGTCCTCGTAGAAGAGGTTGACCACGGTGCGCCCGCGCAGGGTCGGCAGCTTCTTGACCTCGCGGCCGGCCAGCGCCTGCTCGATCTGCGCGGCGGTGTCCAGCACGAGGGTGGCGTCGGCCCGGTCGAGGTCACCGGCCTCCAGCAGGTGCCGCCTCACCGGTCGCCCCCCTGTTCGGTGCCGCCGGTCACCAGGACCTCGTCGAGGCCGTCGATCTCGGCCAGGTGGACCTGGACCTTCTGGCTCCGCGCGGTCGGCACGTTCTTGCCCACGTAGTCGGCGCGGATCGGCAGCTCCCGGTGACCTCGGTCGACCAGCACCGCCAGCTGCACCGCGCGGGGCCGGCCCAGGTCGCGCAGCGCGTCCAGCGCCGCGCGCACCGAACGGCCGGAGAACAGCACGTCGTCGACGAGGACGACCAGCCGGCCGTCGATGCCCGCACCGGGCAGCCGGGTGTCCTCCAGCGCCCGCACCCCGCGCAGCCGCAGGTCGTCGCGGTAGAGGGTGATGTCGACGGTGCCGACGTCGACGGGCTGCTGCGAGAAGGCCTCGACCCGGGCGGCCAGGCGGCGGGCCAGCGGGGCACCACGCGTGGGGATGCCGACCAGGACGAGGTCGGCGAGGGAGTCCCCGGCCTTCTCGATCAGCTGGTGGGCGATCCGGTCGACGACGCGGGCGACGTCGTCCGCGGTCAGCAAGGGGGCCTGCTGGGCAGGCGCCGGTGGTGCAGACAGCTCTGATGACGGCGCCGGGCGCTCGGTCATCGCAGCCTCCTTCCCCGCCTCACGGGACGGGTCGTTAAAGGAGTTCGCCGTCGTCGGCCGGGGCGGCCGGCGACGGAGGTGGACCGACGGCGACGGTACTGCACCCGCCGAGGTGATCCACGTCGCGCCCGCCGGTCCGCCCGCGACGGGCGATCTGACCCGAAGGGGGCTCCTGACTGTCGCCCGTTCCAGAAGCCAAGTACTCTGCGTGACCAGCACGGTCCCATTCCGACGACAGTCAGTGAGCAGAGGTCATGAGCACCGACTACTCCAGGGCACTCGGCGCCCGCCTGCGGGCCATCCGCAACCAGCAAGGGCTGTCGTTGCAGGGCGTGGAGGACAAGTCCCACGGCCGGTGGAAGGCCGTCGTCGTCGGCTCCTACGAGCGCGGCGACCGCGCGGTCACCGTGCAGCGGCTGTCCGAGCTGGCCGTGTTCTACGGCGTCCCGGTCAGCGAGCTGCTCCCCGACCCGCGGCCCAGCTCCGCGGTCACCAAGAGCACCAAGATCGTGCTGAACTTGGAGTCGCTGGGCTCGCTGCCCGCCGACGAGGCCGGCCCGCTGGCCCGCTACGCCTCGACGATCCAGGCCCAGCGCCACGACTACAACGGCAAGGTGCTGTCGATCCGCGCCGAGGACCTCAAGTCGCTGGCCATCATCTACGACATGAGCCCCGACGAGCTGACCACCCGGCTCATCGAGTGGGGCGTGCTCTCCCCCGGTGCCGACGGCGTCGGCTACGCCACCGAGGACGACGACGAGCCGTCCTGGGGCGGCGACCGCCGCCGCACCCCCCGCTGACCTGACCGGTACGCACAGAGGCCCCACCCGCTCAGCGAGTGGGGCCTCTGCGCGTCGCGGCGCACCCGAGATCTGCGACCTCGTGACCTCCCACCGGCCGATCCCCTGGGACCGCCGGACTCGGCGGGTCGTGAGCGACGACAGGTCGAACGCGAACGGCCCACTCTGCCGAGCTGAGTGGGCCGTTCGTGTGCTGTCCTAGGACGTCAGGTGGGGATCTCGGCCCGGACGATGCCGCCGAGGACGCCGTTGACGTAGGACGGCGAGTCGTCGGTGGACAGCGCCTTGGCCAGCTCCACCGCCTCGTCGATGACCACCGCGTCGGGCACGTCGTCGACCCACAGCAGCTCGTAGACCGCCATCCGCAGGATCGCGCGGTCGACGTCGGGCAGCCGGTCCAGCGACCAGCCGGAGGCGTGCTGCTCGATCAGCTCGTCGATCCGGGCGCGCTGCTCGACGGCCCCCTCGACCAGCCGGACGGCGTGCTCGGGCACCGGTGGGTTGCCGTCGGCGACCCGGTCGCGGAGCACGGCCAGCGGGTCGTCCCCGCGGAGGTCGGCCTCGTAGAGGACGTCGACCGCGCGCTTGCGTGCCTTGGAACGGGCAGCCACGAGGTCAGCTGACCCGGCCGAGGTAGCGACCGTCGCGGGTGTCGACCTTCAGCTTCTCGCCCGTGGTGATGAACAGCGGGACCTGGATCTCCGCGCCGGTCTCCAGGGTCGCCGGCTTGGTGCCACCGGTGGAGCGGTCGCCCTGCAGGCCCGGGTCGGTGTGCGACACGACGAGCTCCATGGTCACCGGGAGCTCGACGTACAGCGGGGTGCCGTCGTGCACCGCCACGATCACCTCGGTGTTGTCCAGCAGGTAGTCCGCGCCGCCGCCGACGGTGGTCTCCGGCACGTAGATCTGCTCGAAGGTGTCGCCGTCCATGAAGACGAAGTCGGTGCCCTCCTTGTACAGGTAGGTCATCGAGCGCTTGTCGACCGTCGCCGTCTCGACCTTGGTGCCGGCGTTGAAGGTGCGGTCGACGACCTTGCCCGAGAGCACGTTCTTGAGGGTGGTACGGACGAACGCCCCGCCCTTGCCCGGCTTCACGTGCTGGAAGTCGGTGACGGTCCAGAGCTGACCGTCGAGGTTGAGGACGATGCCGTTCTTGAGGTCGTTGGTGGTAGCCATCTAGAGGACCAGCAGTTCCTTGCTCGTGAGGGTCAACAACTCGGGCTCGTCGTCCGTGACGATCAAGGTGTCCTCGATCCGGACACCGCCGTGGCCGGGCAGGTACACCCCGGGCTCCACGGTGACGGCCATGCCAGCGGCCAGGGTACCTGCGCCCAGCGCCGAGATGGCCGGAGCCTCGTGGATCTCCAGCCCCACCCCGTGCCCGAGGCCGTGGGTGAAGTGCTCACCGTGGCCGGCGGCGACGATGACGTCGCGGGAGGCGGCGTCCACCGCGGTGACGTCCGCGCCGACCGCGAGGGCCGCCCGCCCGGCGGCCTGGGACTCCTGCACCAGCTGGTAGACCTCGCGCTGCCAGTCCGCGGCGTGCCCGAGCACCAGGGTGCGGGTCATGTCCGAGTGGTAGCCGTCGACGGTGGCGCCGAAGTCGAGCTTCAGGAAGTCCCCGTCGCGCAGCTCGGTGCCGTCGGGCCGGTGGTGCGGGATCGCCGAGTTGGCGCCGGCGGCCACGATCGTCTCGAAGCTCGGCGCCTCCGCGCCCAGGGAGAGCATCCGGGCGTCGAGCTCGCGGCCCACCTGCAGCTCGGTGCGCCCCGGCCGCAGCGCGCCCTCGGCGGCCAGCTCGGCCAGCGCCTGGTCGGCGACCGCGCAGGCCCGGCGCAGCGCCTCGACCTCGCCGTCGTCCTTGATCGCGCGCAGCGCCTCCACCGTCCGGCGGACGCTGACCAGCTCGACCGCGGAGCCGCCCTCGTCGATCAGCCGCTCGAGGCCGCGCAGCTCGTCGACCGTGACCACGTGCGACTCGAAGCCCAGCCGGGTGGCCCCACCGGCGAGCGCGGCACGGGCCAGCGCCGGCATCGTGCCGCGGTCGACCAGCACCTCGACGTCGGGCACCTGGGCCGCGGCCTGGGTGGTGTACCGGCCGTCGGTGCCGAACAGGTCGCGCCCGTCGGCGCGCAGCAGCAGCCCGCCGTTGGAGCCGGTGAACCCGGTCAGGTAGCGCACGTTGAGCAGGTTGGTGACCAGGACGGCGTCCAGGCCGTTCGCCGCCGCGACCTGGCGCAGCCGCTCCCGCCGGGCGGCCTCGCGCGCGGTGTCCCGGGTCATCGGATGCCCTTCGCGGCCAGCCAGCGCAGCGCCAGCTCGTAGCCGGTCACCCCGAGGCCGACGATCGTGCCGTCGGCGACGGCGGAGACGTAGGAGTGGTGCCGGAACTGCTCGCGGGCGTGCACGTTGCTGATGTGCACCTCGACCACCGGCGCTGTCACCGCGGCGAGCGCGTCGCGCAGCACCACGGAGGTGTGCGACCAGCCGCCGGGGTTGATGACCACCGCGTCCCCGGCATCGGTGGCGTCGTGCACCCAGCCGAGCAGCTCGGCCTCGGAGTCGGTCTGCCGGACGACGACGTCCAGGCCGAGCTCGGCGGCGGCCGCGCCGATCAGCTCGACCAGCTCGGCGTGCGTGGTGGAGCCGTAGACCTCGGGCTCGCGGGTGCCGAGCCGGCCGAGGTTGGCGCCGTTGAGCACCTGGACGGTCATCTGCTCTCCTCCTTCGATGGGGCGGCGGGGTGGGCTGACGACACGGCCGCCCAGGCGGCGTCGAGGCAGGCCTGGTCGGGGTCGGTCAGGATCGTCGGCGCCCCGAGCCCGTCGAGGACGACGAAGCGCAGCGAGGCGCCGCGGGCCTTCTTGTCCAGCCGCATCACCGCCTGCAGCTGGTCCCAGTCGCCGCGGTAGCTGGTGGGCAGGCCCATCGCGGCGATCAGGTCGCGGTGCCGGTCGGCGTCGGCGCGGGACAGCCGGCCGGCCTGGGCGCCGAGCTCGGCAGCGAACACCAGCCCGACCGCGACGGCCTCGCCGTGCCGCCAGCCGAAGTCCTCGACCCGCTCGATGGCGTGCCCGAGGGTGTGCCCGTAGTTGAGGAACTCCCGGCGGCCGGTGTCGTAGAGGTCCTCCCCCACGGCGTCGGCCTTGACTCCGACGGCGCGGGCGATCAGCTCGGCCGTGTCGCGCCGGCCGGTCGGGTCGGTGTCCAGCAGCTCCAGGATGCGGCCGTCGGCGATGAACCCGCACTTGACCACCTCGGCCAGGCCGGCGCGGAACTCCGCATCGGGCAGCCCGGCCAGGGCGTCGGTGTCGGCGAGCACCGCGGCCGGCGGGTGGAAGGCGCCGACCAGGTTCTTGCCGGCGGCGGTGTTGATCCCGGTCTTGCCCCCGACGGCGGCGTCGACCATGGCCAGCAGGCTGGTCGGCACCTGCACGACGCGGATGCCGCGGGTCCAGGTGGCGGCCAGGAAGCCGGCCAGGTCGGTGACCGCACCCCCGCCGACGCCGACGACGGCGTCGGAGCGGGTGAGCCCCAGCCGGCCGAACTCCTCCCAGGCGCCGGCGGCGACCTCGGCGGTCTTGGCCGCCTCGCCGTCGGGGACGACCACCGCCTCGGCGGCGATCCCGGCCTGCTGCAGCGTCTCGACCGCGGCCCCGGCCGCGGCGGCCAGCGACCTGCTGTGCACCACTGCCGCCCGCGCGGTGCCGTCGAGCACCAGCCCGAGCCGGGACTGCACGCCCGGGCCGATGAGCACGTCGTAGGGCCGGTCCCCGGCGACGGTGATCCGGTGGACGTCGGGGTTCACGGGGCCTCCTGCCCGACGGCGGCCAGCACGTCGGCCACCACCTCGTCGACGGACCGGCCGCCGGTGGCGACGGTCAGCGTCGCCACCTCGGCGTAGAGCGGGGCGCGGGCCTCCAGCATGGTGCGCAGCATGGCGCGCGGGTTGACCGCCAGCAGCGGCCGGTCCCGGGACAGGCCCACCCGCTTGGCCGCTGACGCCACGTCGACGTCCAGCCAGACGACGCTGCCGCCGGCCCGGCCGTGCTGGACCAGCAGCGCCCGGGTGGCCGCGCTGGTCACCGCACCACCGCCGAGGGCCAGCACCCCGTGGTGCTCGGTGAGCGCCCGGGCCACCGCCTGCTCCTCCAGCTCACGGAAGTGCGGCTCGCCGTGCTGGACGAACAGGTCGGCGATCGACTCCCCCGTCGCCGCCTCGACGTCGGCGTCGGTGTCGCGGAAGGGCAGCCCGAGGGCGGCGGCCACCGCCGTGCCCACCGTCGTCTTGCCCGACGCCGGCGGACCGACGACGACGACCGCCGGCCCGGTCACCGGTAGGTCAGCGAGTCGAGGTAGCCCTGCACGTTGCGGCGGGTCTCGGGCACCGAGTCGCCGCCGAACTTCTCCAGCACCGCATCGGCGAGCACCAGGGCGACCATCGCCTCCATGACCACGCTGCCGCGGGGCACCGCGCAGGCGTCGCTGCGCTGGTTGATCGCGACCGCGGCCTCACCGGTGGCGGTGTCGATCGTGGCCAGCGCGCGGGGCACGGTGCTGATCGGCTTCATCGCGGCCCGGACCCGCAGTGCCTCGCCGTTGGTCATGCCGCCCTCGATGCCGCCGGCCCGGTCGGTGCGCCGGGACAACCGGTCTCCGTCGACGTCGATCTCGTCGTGGGCCACCGAGCCGCGCCGGCGGGCGGTCTCCAGACCGTCGCCGACCTCCACCGCCTTGACCGACTGGACGCCCATCAGCGCACCGGCCAGCCGGGAGTCCAGCCGGCGGTCCCAGTGCACGTGGCTGCCGAGGCCCGGCGGGAGCCCGTGGACCACGACCTCGATCACCCCGCCGAGGGTGTCACCGGACTTCCGGGCGTCGTCGATCTCGGCGACCATCCGCTCGCTGGTGGCCGGGTCGGCGCAGCGCACCGGGTCCTCGTCCAGCCGGGGGTTGTCCTCCGGGCCGGGCAGCACGCCGTCGGGGACGGTGACCGGCCCGATCGCGACCACGTGGCTCACGACCCGGACGCCGAGGACCTGGTGCAGGAACTGCTGGGCGACGGTGCCGAGCGCGACCCGGGCGGCCGTCTCCCGGGCACTGGCCCGCTCCAGCACGGGGCGGACGTCGTCGAAGCCGTACTTCTGCATGCCGGCGAGGTCGGCGTGACCGGGCCGGGGCCGGGTCAGCGGGGCGTTGCGCGCCTGCCCCTCCAGCACCTGCGGGTCGACCGGGTCGGCCGACATGACGCTCTGCCACTTGGGCCACTCGGTGTTGCCGATCTGGACGGCGATGGGCCCGCCCTGGGTGACCCCGTGCCGGACGCCGCCGGTGAGCGTGACCACGTCCTCCTCGAAGCTCATCCGCGCACTGCGGCCGTGGCCGAGCCGGCGGCGGGCGAGCTGGCCGTCGATGTCGGTGGTCTGCACCCGCACCCCGGCGGGCAGCCCCTCGAGCAGTGCGGTCAGCTGCTGACCGTGCGACTCACCTGCGGTCAGCCAACGCAACATGCCGGCGATCCTACGAGGACGCCGCCGCGGGACTCCTCGCGCGCTCGGGTGGGGCCCGGCGTCAGCCGAGCGGGGCCGCCAGCAGCAGCGCGACACAGCCGCCGACCAGCAGGGGCGGTCCGAAGGCGATCGCGGTGCGCCAGCCCGCCCGGCCGAGGGCGATCAGCAGCAGCGAGCCGAGGGCGCCGATGAGGAGGCCGGCGAACACCCCGGCCAGCAGCACGCCCCAGCCGACCCAGCCGAGCACCAGCCCGAGCAGCGTGAGCAGCTTCACGTCCCCGCCACCGAGCCCCGACGGCTGGACCAGCCGGGCGGCGGTGCCGAGCAGGTACGCGACGGCCGCTGCCGCGAGCGCGCGCAGCAGCGCGCCCCAGGTGTCCAGGACCGCGGCATCGGCCAGCAGGGCCAGGGTGCAGCCACCGGCGGCCGGCCCGGTCACCCGGTCGGGCAGCCGGTGCACGGCCAGGTCGACCCCGGCCAGGACGACGGCCGCCGCGCCGAACCAGGCGAAGGCCAGCGCGGCCGGCCGGGCACCGGTCAGGGCCGGGGCGGCGGCCAGCGCGCCGCCGGCCAGTACCGCGGTGGTGGCCACCCGGGCGGCCGAGGGCCGGGCCGCCGGGTCGCGGGCGGCCAGCCGCACGGTGGTCCGGGCCAGCCAGGGGCCCAGCAGCAGGCCCGCGGCAGCGCCGACGGCGACGAGCAGGCCGGTCACCGGGAGCGGTGTCAGGCGTCCAGCGCGGCGCGCATGGCGGCGATCGGGGCGGGCTGCCCGGTCATCAGCTCGACCTGGGCGGTGGCCTGCCAGAACAGCACCTCGAGCCCGCTGATCGAGTCGCCGCCGGCCTCCTCGACGCGACGGGCCAGCGGGGTCGGCCAGCCCGCGTACAGCACGTCGAGCACCAGCTGCCCGGGTCGCCAGTCCAGCTCCGCGACGGCGGGTTGCCCCTCGGCCGGCACCGTGCTCACCACGACCGGGGCGGCGACCGGTCCTCCGGCGTCCAGTCGGTGCACCTCGACGACGACCTCCAGGGTCTCCAGCACCCGCACGACGTCGGCAGCGCGCGCCGGCTCGCGGACGACGAGGTCGACCTGGCGGGCACCGAGGGAGGCCAGGGCGACGGCCGCGGCGGCCGCGGTCCCGCCGGCACCCAGGACGGCGGCGTGCTCGAGCTGTTCGACCCCGCCGGCCTGCAGGGCGGTGCCCACCCCGGCGACGTCGGTGTTCTCCGCCCGCCAGCCGCCGTCGGGGGTGCGGAGCAGGGTGTTCGCCGCGCGGAGCAGGCGCGGCAGCGGCTCGACGACGTCGGCCACCTCCACCGCTGCCCGCTTGTTGGGCATGGTCACCGAGAACCCGCGCCACTCCGGGCCGAGGCCGGCGAGCAGCACCGGGAGGTCGTCCGCGCCGACGTCGAGGGCGTCGTACGTCCAGTCGGTGAGGCCCAGGGCGGCGTAGGCCGCCCGGTGCAGCACCGGGGAGAGCGAATGGGCCACCGGCCGGCCGAGGACGGCTGCCCTCATGCCGGCCGGTGACCCGGCTGCGCTGGTGATCTCAGTTCCCCGGGTTGTCCCGCAGCCACTGCTGGAACAGCAGCACGTTCTGCTGGTGCTCGGCCCCGGTGGCGGCGAAGCGGGTCTCCCCGGTGTCGGGGTCGACGACCACGAAGAAGCGCCAGTCGCCCGGGGTGGGGTTCTGCACCGCGCGCAGCGCCTCCTCACCCGGGTTGTTGATGGCGCCCGGCGGCAGCCCCGGGTGGACGTAGGTGTTGTAGGGCGAGGGGTTGGCGCGGTCCTCGGCCGTGGTGGTGATGCCGCCCTTGCCGTTGGCGTAGTTCACCGTGGTGTCCAGCTGGAGCAGCATGCCGTCGGCCAGCCGGTTGTTGAGCACCGTGGCCACCTTGCCCATGTCCTCGATCGAGCCGGCCTCGGCCTGCACGAGGCTGGCCTCGGTGAGCACGCTGAGCCGGTTCTCCACGGGGATCTGCAGCTGGTTGAGGACCTGGTCGGTGCGGGCGACCATCCGGCTGAGCACGTCGGCCGCGGTCTGGCCCGGCTCGACGTCGTAGGTGGCCGGGAAGAGGAAACCCTCGAGCAGTCCGTTGGCGTAGGCCGGGAGGCCAAGCGCGGCGGGGTCGGCCGCCGCGGCCTGCAGCTCCTCGAGCGGCAGCCCCCCCTTGTCGGCCAGCAGCTGCAGCGTCTGCTCGACCGTCCGGCCCTCGGGGATCGTCACCTTGGTGACCATCCGGGAGGCCGGGTCCAGGAGCAGGTCCAGCGCGGCCTGGCCGGACATCTGCGACCGCAGCGCGTAGACGCCCGGCTGGATGCCGGTGGCCGCGGGGTTGGCCGCCGCCGCGTCGGCGAACGGCTCGACCGAGGCGATCACGTCGGCCTCGACCAGCGTGTTGCCGATGGCTCGCAGTGACTCGCCCTCGTTCACCCGGATCTGGACACTGCCGGTGCCGGTGCCGGTGTAGTCCTCGGCCACCGGGTTGATGGTGCGCCACAGGTAGAGCCCACCGAAGGCCAGCCCACCGATGATGCCGAGCAGCACGAGCAGGGAGATGGCGACGGTGATCGGGCCACGGCGCTTGCGCCCACCACCGGACCCCCGCCCGCCGCCACGTCCCCGGCCACCGCCCGAGCCGCCGTGGCCGTCGTCGCCGTGATGACCGTCGTCGTGGTGGTCGTCGTGGTGGTCCCCGATGACCTCGAGGCCGCCGGTCTGGTCGAACATCCCCGCGCCCGTCGCCGGGCCCATGTCGTCGACGTGCCGGTCGTCCTGGTGCCGGTCGTCCTGGTGCCGGTCGTCCTGGTACGCGTCGTCCTGGTGCGGGTCGTCCTGGTACGGGTCGTCGTGGTGTCTGTCCTCGGCGTACCGGTCGTCGGCGTACCGGTCGTCGGCGTACCCGTCCTCGGCGTACCCGTCGTGCGACTGGCCCGCAGGGTGCACCTCGGTGGCCGGCTCGTCGTCCCGGTCGCGGACCGGGGTGGCCGGGGCATCGGTGAAGAGCGCGGCCAGCGAGCTGCCCGCGGCTGCCTGGGGGGCCGCCTCGGCCCCGGCGCGCTGGGGCGCGGACAGCCAACCGGGGTCGGTGTCGGTGTCGGCGAACCTGTCGGCGACGACGCGCTCGGCGGTGGTCGGCTCGACGGCCGGGCGGGGCGGGGGCACGAGCCGCCGGTCGCCGCGGCCACGGTCGTCGCCGTTGAGGAGCGGCACGGCCGGCGGAGCGGCGGGCATCTCGGCGGTGGCGGGTGCCGCGGTGGCGGGCGCGGTGCTGGCGGGCGCCCACGGCCGGTCGGCCGGCGCACCCGTCGCGGTGGACCCGCGGTGCCGGGCGCCGCGGTCGTCGCCGACGCGCCCCCGGCCGGTGGAGGCGGCACCGTGCGTCGGCCGGTCGATGCCGAACGCGCTCACGTCGAGACCCGCGGCGGCCAGCCCGACGTTGGCTATCCCGGTCGCCTCCAGTCCGGTGATCCCGACGTCGGCGACGTCCACCGCGGGACGGGCCAGGACACGCACGCCGGTGGCGTCGGTGTCCGGGGCGGAGCGACGTCCGCGCCGCGGCCGCAGGGTGGCGTCCGGAGGGGTGTCCGTCGCGACGGAGGAGCTGGACCAGGCGGCCAGCATCTCGGCGGCGGAGCGGCCCGCGCCGTCGGCGTCGGGCTGGGCGTGGCGGCCGCGCGGGCGCGGCTGGTTCGGGTCCGTCACGAGTGGCGCCCCCTCGAGTCAGTGCCAGTGCGCGAACGCCCGTCGAGGTGACTCTGCAGGATGACCACCGCAGCCGCCTGGTCGATCACCGCACGCTGCCGGCGGGCGTTGATGCCGCCTGCGCGCAGATGACTCGTTGCGGTCACGGTGGAGAGCCTCTCGTCGACGAGGTGCACCGGGACGCTCCCGATGCGACTGGCCAGGGCCTGAGCGTATGCACTGGCATCTCTTGCCGACGCGCCCGACGCACCGGACAGGTGCGTTGGCAAGCCCACAACCACCTCCACCACCTCTTCTGTCACAACCAGCTCAGCGAGGCGGTCCAGGTCGCTCTGGTCCTTGGCCCGGCGCAGGGTGACGAGCGGGCTGGCGAGGGTCCCGGTGGCGTCGGAGAGGGCGACCCCGACCCGCACGGTGCCGACGTCGACCCCCAGCCGTCGGCCCGGGACCCAGGCCTGCGGTGCGGCACCGGCGACGGGGTCACTCGTCATCGACTCGGCTCGCCTCCTCGTCGGGCGTCCCACCTGGGCGCACCGGCCGGCGTCCTGCCGCCCCGGGCACCCGGGGCGGGTAGCCGCCCAGGTCCAGGGCGCCAGTCTCCGGCTGCCCCGTCGCGGCCGGCGCCCCGGAGGGCGCCCCGACCGCGCCTGGAGCGGGGAGGGGGAACGGCACGCGTTCGGTCCGGTGCTCACCGTCAGCGGCCCGGCCCGGGGCACGCCCGGTGGGTGGCACCGGCGGCCGGGCCGCCTGCTGCCCCACCGGGCCGGTGCCGGGCCCCGTGGCCTCGCCCGCCGAGCCGGGGCCGGTGGCCTCGTCGGTCATGCGCCGGCCGCGCCGACGGCCTGCTCGGCCGCAGCCAGTGCGGCGGGGATGCCGCTGGGGTCCGTGCCACCGCCCTGGGCGACGTCCGGCTTGCCGCCGCCGCGCCCGCCGACCGCGGGCGCGGCCGCCTTCAGCAGGTCGTTGGCCGACAGCCCGCGCTGCTGGGCCGCCGGGTTGACGGCGGCGATCAGCGCCACCTTGCCGTCCGCTGCGGAGGCGAGCACGACCGCTGCCGGACGCTCCCCGAGCCGCCCACGCACGTCCAGGGCCAGGCTGCGCAGGTCGCCGCCGGAGAGCCCCGACGGTGCACCGGTCACCACCGCGACGCCCCCGAGGTCGCGGGCGCCGGCCGCCAGGTCACCGGCCGCCGCCACCGCCTGCTGGGCGCGCAGGTCGGCCAGCTCCCGGTCGGCGTCCCGCAGCCGCGCGATCATGCCGCTGACCCGGTCGGTCAACCCGTCCTGCGGGGTCTTGAGCAGGTCGGCGAGCTGGCGGACCAGGTCGCGTTCACGGGCGAGGTAGCGGAAGCCCTCCAGGCCGACCGCTGCCTCGACCCGGCGCGCGCCGGAACCGACCGAGCTCTCGCCGGTCAGCGCCAGGGTGCCGATCTGCGCGCTGCCCCGCACGTGCGTGCCACCGCAGAGCTCCCGCGACCACTCGCCGCCGATCTCGACGACCCGGACCTGCTCGCCGTAGGTCTCGCCGAACAGCGCCAGTGCACCGAACTCCCGCGCCTCCGGCAGCGTCATGTACAGCGCCCGGACCCCGTGGTCGGCCCGGACGGCGGCGTTCGCGACGTCCTCGACGTCGATCCGCTGCTGCGCCGACAGCGCCCCCTGCCAGGCGAAGTCCAGCCGCAGGTAGCCGGGGCGGTTGTACGAGCCGGACTGCAGCGCCTGCGGGCCGAGCACCTGGCGGAGCGCGGCGTGCAGCACGTGGGTGCCGGAGTGCGCCTGGCAGGCCGACAGCCGCCACTCCCGGTCGACCTGCGCGGTCAGCTCGGTGCCCGCGCGCAGCTCGCCTTCCAGCACCCGCACCTGGTGGGCCACCAGGCCCTTGACCGGGCGTTGCACGTCGATGACCTCAGCCCGGCCGCCGTCCCAGGTCAGCTCGCCGGCGTCGGCGACCTGACCACCGGACTCGGCGTAGAACGGCGTGCGGTCCAGCACGACCCGGGTGATGCCGCCCGGGCCCACGACCGGCTCACCGTCGGTGTCCTCCTCGTCGACCACACCGAGCACCCGGGACTGGGTGTGCAGCGTGTCGTAGGCCCGCCAGTCGGTGGGGCCGAACTCCGACAGCAGCCGCCGGTAGGCCAGCACGTCGACCGCACCGGTGCGCTTGGCGCGGGCGTCGGCGCGGGCGCGGTCGCGCTGCTCCTTCATGAGGGCCCGGAAGCCCTCCTCGTCGACGGAGACGCCCTGCTCGGCGGCCATCTCCAGGGTCACGTCGATCGGGAAGCCGTAGGTGTCGTGCAGCGAGAACGCCTGCTCACCCGAGAGCGCCGCGGTGCCGGCCGTCTTGGCCTGGCCGACCGCGGTGTCGAACAGCGCCGTCCCGGCGGTGAGGGTGCGCCGGAACGCCTCCTCCTCGGCGTAGGCGATGCCGGAGATCCGGGCGAAGTCGGTGGCCACCTCGGGGTAGCTGGCGCTCATCGCGTCGCGGGAGACCGGCAGCAGCTCCGGCAGCGTGGCCTCGTCGACCCCGAGCAGCTTCATCGACCGGACGGCGCGGCGCAGCAGCCGGCGCAGGATGTAGCCACGGCCCTCGTTGCCGGGGGTGACGCCGTCGCTGATCAGCATCAGCCCGCTGCGCACGTGGTCGGCGACCACCCGCAGGCGCACGTCGGCCTCGTGGTCGGCGCCGTAGCGCACCCCGGCCAGCTCGGCGGCCCGGCGCAGCACCGGCGCGACCTCGTCGATCTCGTACATGTTGTCGACGCCCTGGAGCAGGAAGGCCACCCGCTCCAGCCCCATTCCGGTGTCGATGTTCTTCTTCGGCAGGTCGCCGAGGATGGGGAACTCCTTGCCCTCCCCCGGGCCCCGCTCGTACTGCATGAAGACCAGGTTCCAGATCTCCAGGTACCGGTCGCCGGTGGGATCGGCCTCCGGCCCGCCGCCGGGGCCGTACGCCGGCCCGCGGTCGTAGTGGATCTCCGAGCAGGGGCCGGCCGGGCCGGCCGCGCCGGTCGACCAGTAGTTGTCGTCCTTGCCGCGGCGCTGGATGCGCTCGGCCGGGACGTAGGCCCGCCAGGCGTCGAACGCCTCGTCGTCGTCCAGGTAGACCGTCGGCCAGATCCGCTCGGGGTCGAGCCCCAGACCACCGTCGGAGACCGCTCCGGTCACGAGGTCCCAGGCGAACTGGATGGCCTCGGCCTTGAAGTAGTCGCCGAAGGAGAAGTTGCCGTTCATCTGGAAGAACGTGCCGTGCCGGGTGGTCTTGCCCACCTCCTCGATGTCGAGGGTGCGGACGCACTTCTGCACGCTGGTGGCCCGGGGGTACGGGGCGGGCTCGCGACCGGTCAGGTACGGGATGAACGGCACCATCCCGGCGACGGTGAACAGCAGCGAGGGGTCCGGCGACACCAGCGAGGCGCTGGGGACGACGGTGTGCCCGCGCTTCTCGAAGTGCTCCAGGAAACGGCGGCGGATCTCGGCGGTCTGCATGCGGGTGGTCTCGGTCCTCAAGGGCGGGGTGGGCTCAGCGGTGCCCGGAAGGGCTCAGCGGCGCCGGGAGGGGATGGCTCAGTTGTCCGCGGCGTGGGCGCCGCGGCGGGTCGGCAGCGCGACCTGCGAGTTGTCGGGCAGCGGTGCGTCCAGCCCGGTGCCCGCGCGCAGCTCGTCCTCCCGGACCGCGGCGGCGGCGCGCACGTCGGCACCGAAGTCGCCGATCGCCTCGGCCAGCTCGCGCAGCCCGTCGGCGAGGTTGCCGGCCAGGCTCTGCGGGGTCAGCTTCTCCGCGGTCTGGGACAGCTTGCGGACGACGAGGACACCGATGGTGATGCCCATGGTCAGCCAGAACAGCCGGCGCATCAGGCGGCCCGCCGGGCGCTGCGGCGGGCCCGCCGCTCGGCCTTGTCGCGGGCGGCGGCGTCGGCGACGGCCTGACCCTCACGCTTCTTGCGGGCGGCGCTGCGCACGCCGTAGCTGAAGGCGGCGACCTTGATCAGCGGACTGCCCAGGGTCGCGGCGAAGACGCTGGTCAGCGCGGCGACGTTGCTGGAGACGTTCGCGGCGTTGCCGGTGATGTCGTCGACCCGCTCGAGGTTGGCGTTCACGTGGGTGACCGTCGTCGACGCCTGGCTCAGGATCGGCTGGCTCTGTTCACGCACCTGGCGGATGGTCAGCGTCGTCTCGTCCAGGGTGCGCCCGAGCTTGAGCAGCGGCACCGCCACCAGGACCACCAGCAGCACCAAGGCACCGGCTGCGATCAGCCCGGCCCACTCTCCTGCAGACACTCGAGGGTCCCCTTCGTCGTCTCGTGCACGTCACCGGTGACGGTCCACCGGTCGGGCAACCCTAACCGCCGGCACCGACACCGGGCGCCGCCGTTCGCCGACGGTGACCGCTGGACCTCAGCCGCGGCGGCGGACGATCGCCCGCAGCTTGGCCAGCCGGGCACCGATCTGGGCCTCCACCCCGCGCCCGGTCGGCCGGTAGTAGTCCTTGCCCACCAGCGCGTCGGGCGGGTACTGCTGCGGGACGACGCCGTCGGGGTGGGCGTGCGGGTAGACGTAGGTCTTCCCGTGGCCGAGCTTCTTCGCCCCGGCGTAGTGCGCGTCGCGCAGCCCGGCGGGCACCGGCCCGGCCAGCCCCGCGCGCACGTCGGCGACCGACTCCCCCATCGCCGTGGTGATCGCGTTCGACTTGGGCGCGGTGGCCAGGTGGACCACGGCGTGCGCGAGCGGGAAGTGCCCCTCGGGCATGCCGATGAAGGCCACCGCGTCGGCGGCGGCGACCGCGGTGAGGAGCGCGGTCGGGTCGGCCATGCCGATGTCCTCGCTCGCCGAGATCACCAACCGGCGGGCGATGAAGCGCGGGTCCTCCCCCGCCTCCACCATCCGCGCCAGGTAGTGCAGCGCGGCGTCGACGTCGCTGCCCCGGATGCTCTTGATCAGCGCGCTGGCGATGTCGTAGTGCTGGTCACCCGACCGGTCGTAGCGCACCGCGGCCTGGGCGACCGCGGTCTCCAAGGTGGCCAGGTCGAGCACGTCGGAGCCGGCCGCCCGGGCCGCCCCGGCCCCGCTCTCCAGCGCGGTCAGCGCCTTGCGGGCGTCGCCTCCGGCCACCCGCAGCAGGTGCTCCTCGGCCTCGGGGGTCAGCGTCACCGCGCCGTCCAGGCCGCGCTCGCTGGTCAGCGCCCGGCGCAGCACGGTGCGCACGTCCTCGTCGTCCAGTGACTGCAACGCGAGCACCAGGCTGCGGGACAGCAGCGGACTGACCACGGAGAAGAACGGGTTCTCGGTGGTGGCGGCGATCAGGCTGACGATCCGGTCCTCGACCGCGGAGAGCAGTGAGTCCTGCTGGGTCTTGGAGAACCGGTGCACCTCGTCGATGAACAGCACGGTGCGCCGGCCGGCGTGGGTCAGCTCCCGCTTGGCGTCCGCGATGACCGCACGGACCTCCTTGACCCCCGAGTCCAGCGCCGACAGCTGCACGAAGGAGCGCTGGGTGGCCAGCGAGATGACGTGCGCCAGCGTCGTCTTCCCGGTGCCGGGCGGGCCGTAGAGCACGAGCGACATCGGCTCGTCGGCCTCCACCAGCCGGCGCAGCGGAGCGCGCGCACCGAGCAGGTGCTGCTGCCCGACCACCTCGTCCAGCGACCGCGGCCGCATCCGGACCGCCAGCGGCGCCCCGGGGTCGACCGGCGGCGGGCCGTCGGCGGGAGCGGGGTCGAACAGCGACGTCACGGTTGCGAAGTTACCCGCGGGGCACGACGGGTCTGGCCACCCTCGACCTCCAGGAGACCCCATGCAGCAGCGCACGATCGGCAACAGCAGCGTCGGCACCGTTCCGGTGGGGGCGGTCGGCCTGGGCGCCATGCCGCTGTCGACCAAGGACCCCCGCCCGACGCCGGCCGAGGCCGAGGCGGTGGTGCACGCCGCCCTGGACGCCGGGGTGACCCTGATCGACACCGCCGACGCCTACGCGCGGGACGAGGCCGAGTTCGGCCACAACGAGGAGCTGGTCGCCCGGGCGCTGCGCTCGGCCGGCTCCCCGGACGGCGTGCTGGTGGCCACCAAGGGCGGGCACACCCGGCGCGGTGCGGAGTGGGAGCTGGACGGGTCGCCGGCCTACCTGCGCCGGGCCTGCGAGGCCTCGCTGCGTCGGCTGGGCGTCGAGGCGATCGGGCTCTACCAGTTCCACCGCCCCGACCCGTCGACCCCGTGGGAGGAGTCGATGGGCGCCCTGCGGTCGCTGGTGGACGACGGACTGGTGCGGATGGCCGGCATCTCCAACGCCGACGTCGGGCAGATCGACGCGGCCCGGGCGATCGTCGGCGACGCGCTGGTCAGCGTGCAGAACCAGTTCTCCCCCGGCTGGCGCTCCTCCGCCGGGGAGCTGGCGCACTGCGCGCAGCACGGTCTGGCCTTCCTGCCGTGGAGCCCGTTCGGCGGCGTCCCGGCGGCCAAGGAGCTGGGCTCGACGGCCGCGGAGTTCGCCGCGGTCGCCGACGAGCTGGGCGTCTCGGTCCACCAGGTGACCTTGGCCTGGCACCTGGCCCAGGCCGACGAGGTGATCCCGATCCCCGGCGCCTCCCGCCCCGAGTCCATCACCGACTCCGCCGCAGCCGCCGACCTCCACCTGACCGACGACCACCTGACCCGCCTCAACGCCGCCTGACCCGCCGTCCGCCGTCCGCCGTCTGGCGTCTGCCGTCTGCCGTCTGCCGTCTGCCGTCTGCCGTCTGCCGTCTGCGGTTGATCATGGGCGTCTCGCCGACGACAGGCCGTCGGACGGCGTGTCACCGTGCAGGGCGCCCATGATCAACGGCTGGGCCAGTGCTTGCAGTCACTGCATCCACAGGTGGCGGAGCGTCCACAGGCACTCGTCGGAGCTGGTCGGCTGACGGGTCGGGCGCCACGGTGGACGCGTGGACGGCATCGGGCTCGGCAGCAGCTACACGTGGGCCGGCGCCCGGGCGGCTGGGGTGACGCGGCGACAGATCGAGCGCGACGGCCTTCGCCTCGGCCAGGGCCTGTACCTGTCGCGGGCGGCGTTCACCCTGGTCGAACGCTGCCGCGCGTGGACGCGAGTGCTCCCACCCGGGGCCGCGTTCGGCGGGACGACGGCAGCCGCCCTGCTGGGAGCGCTCGGCTCGTCCCCGCCGCGACTGACCGTCGTGTTGCCGCCGGACGTCGTCGTGCCAGCCCGCCGCCAGCTCGTCCGGCACGTCCGCACGCTGGACGAGGCCGATGTCGTGGAGCACGCGGGCCTGCGGGTCACCTCGGGAGCGCAGACCTTCCTCGACCTGGCCGCCGCCCTGCCGCCCGCGGAGCTGGTCGCGGTCGGGGACGCCCTGTACCGCGACCGGCACCTGGACAGCGACCGCCTGGAGCAGCGGCTGGCCCGGGCCGGTCGGGTGCGCGGGGTCGTCCGAGCCCGGCTCTGTGCACCGGCGTTGAGCCCGCTGGCGGCGTCCCGTCCGGAGAGCCTGATGCGCTGGTGGGCTGGTCGACAGCGACCTCCCCGACCCCCGAGCCCCAGGTGCCGGTGGTCGACCGGTGGGGCCGGGAGGTCGGCCACGGCGACCTCGGTTACAGCGACTGGAAGGTGCTGCTGGAGTACGAGGGCAGGCAGCACGCCGAGCGCGAACAGTTCCGGCGGGACGTCGACCGGTACTCGCTGAGCGCACTCGACGGCTGGCTCGTCCTGCGCTTCGCCGCCCACCACCTGTCCGGACCCGAGACGGTCGTCGACCGCACCCGGAGAGCGTTGCTCAGCCGCGGGTGGCGCCCACCGGGCAGTTGATCATGGGCGTCTGGCCGACGACACGCGGGCGTACGGCGTGGCGAGCGACGAGACGCCCATGATCAATGACGGTCAGGCTCGTGGAAGGCGGTCAGGCCTTCGACGGGTCGGTGGGGCCGGGGGCGCCGGGCTGGCCCGGCGCGGGGTCGGCGTCGGGGTCGACGTCGATGCCGGCCTCCTTGCGCTGGGCAGCGGTGATCGGGGTCGGTGCCGCGGTCAGCGGGTCGTAGCCGGCGCCGGTCTTCGGGAAGGCGATGACCTCGCGGATGGAGTCGACCCCGGCCAGCAGGGCGGTGAGCCGGTCCCAGCCGATCGCGGCACCGGCGTGCGGCGGCGGGCCGTAGTCGAAGGCCTCCAGGAACCAGCCGAACTGCGCCCGGGCCTCCTCCTGGGTCATGCCCAGGGTCTGGAACACCCGCTCCTGCAGCTCGGCGTCGGCGATGCGGACCGACCCGCTCATCAGCTCGTTGCCGTTGCACACCAGGTCGTAGGCGTCCGACAGCGCGCCGCCCTTGTCCTCGGCGAACCGCTCGCGCCACTCCGGCGTGGGCGAGGTGAAGGGGTGGTGCATGAAGGTCCAGTCGCCGTCCTCGGTCTCCTCGAACATCGGGAAGTCGACGACGAACAGGAACGACCAGGAGCCCGGCTCGATGAGCTCGAGCCGCTTGGCGACCTCGTTGCGTGCGGCCCCCAGCAGCTCCTGCGAGGAGCGGCGCTGACCGGCGGCGAAGAAGACGCAGTCGCCCGGCCTCGCGCCGACGGCCTCCACCAGCCCGGCCCGCTCGGACTCGGAGATGTTCTTCGACACCGGCCCGCCGAGCGTGCCGTCCTCGGCGATCGTCACGTAGGCCAGGCCCTTGGCGCCGCGCGAGCGGGCCCAGTCCTGCCAGGCGTCGAACGCCCGCCGCGGCTGCGAGCCGCCACCGGGCATCACGATCGCGCCGACGTAGGGCGCCTGGAACACCCGGAACGGGGTGTCGGCGAAGTACGACGTCAGCTCGGTGAGCTCGATCCCGAAGCGCAGGTCGGGCTTGTCGGAGCCGAACCGGTCCATCGCCTCGCGGTAGGTCATCCGCGGGATCTCCGGGACGTCGTAGGAGGCCAGCTCCCGCCACAGCGCCCGGATGACGTCCTCGGCGACGGCCAGGACGTCGTCCCGCTCGACGAAGCTCATCTCGAAGTCCAGCTGGGTGAACTCCGGCTGCCGGTCGGCGCGGAAGTCCTCGTCCCGGAAGCAGCGGGCGATCTGGTAGTACCGCTCCAGCCCGCCGACCATCAGCAGCTGCTTGAACAGCTGCGGCGACTGCGGCAGGGCGTACCAGTGGCCCGGCTGCAGCCGCACCGGGACGACGAAGTCGCGGGCGCCCTCGGGGGTGGAGCGGGTCAGCGACGGGGTCTCCACCTCGGTGAACCCGTGCCCGGCCATGACGCCGCGGGCGATCCGGTTGACCTCGCTGCGCAGCCGCAGCGCCGCCGCCGGGCCCTGGCGGCGCAGGTCGAGGTAGCGGTACCGGTACCGGACGTCGTCCCCGGCGGCCTGCGCGGTCTCGATCGGGAACGGCAGCGGCGCGGCGGCCGAGAGCACCCGCAGCTCGCTGGCGACGACCTCGATCTCACCGGTGGGCAGCTCCGCGTTCTCGTTGCCGGCCGGACGACGCTGGACCTGCCCGGTGACCAGCACGCAGTACTCGTTGCGCAGCGCGTGCGCCTCCTCCTCGCGGACGACGACCTGGGCGTAGCCCGAGGCGTCGCGCAGGTCGAGGAAGACGACCCCGCCGTGGTCGCGCCGGCGGGCGACCCAGCCGGCGAGGGTGACCGTGGAACCGGCGTCGGTCGCGCGGAGCGTGCCGGCGTCGTGGGTGCGGAGCACTTCAGGCCTCTCTCGAGAAGGGGGAACGGGTCACCAGCGGTCGTGCACGTGGGCGCGGATGCGCTCGTCGTACACGCGCTCGAGGTCGGCGAGCTGGCTGGGGGTGAGCGAGGGCAGGGAGGCGGCGGCCACGTTGCCCAGCGCCTGCTGGACGTTGCGGGCGCCGGGGATGACGGTGGTGACCCCGGGCTGGTCGATGACCCAGCGCAGCGCGAAGGCCGCCGTCGTGACGTCCGGGCCGGCGATCTCGGCGACCTCGCGGGCCGCGGCGACGCCGACCTCGAAGGGGACGCCGGCGAAGGTCTCGCCGACGTCGAACGCCTCACCGTTGCGGTTGAAGTTCCGGTGGTCGTCGGCGGCGAAGGTGGTGTCGGTGGAGTACTTGCCCGACAGCAGGCCGCTGGCCAGCGGCACCCGGGCGAGGATGCCGACCTCGGCGCGGGCGGCGGCGGGGAGCAGCTGCTCCAGCGGCTTGCGCCGGAACACGTTGAGGATCACCTGGATCGACTGCACGCCCTCGTGCTGCAGCGCGGTCAGGCCCTCGGCGACGGTCTCGACCGAGACGCCGTAGGCGGCGATGGCCTGCTCCTGCACCAGGGTGTCGAGGGTGTCGTAGACCCGCTCGTCGGAGTAGACGGTCGGCGGCGGGCAGTGCAGCTGGACCAGGTCCAGGGTGTCCACGCCCAGGTTGCGGCGGGAACGGTCGATCCAGGCGCGCAGGTTCTCCGGCGTGTACTGCTCGGCGGTGAACGGGTCGGCGCGGCGGCCGGCCTTGGTGGCCACGAACGGTCGCTCACCACGGGCGGCCAGCGCCTTGCGGATGCGCTCCTCGGACCGGCCGTCGCCGTAGACGTCGGCGGTGTCGAGCAGGGTGACCCCGGCGTCGAGCGCGGCGTCGAGGACGGCGGCGGCGTCGTCCTCGGTGACGTCGCCCCAGTCGCCACCGAGCTGCCAGGTGCCCAGGCCGACGACGGAGACGTCGGCTCCGGTGCGGCCGAGCGGGCGGGTCTCCAGCGGAGTCGAAGAGGTCATGCCCCCACCGTCGCACGCACCCGGTCGAACAGCTCATCCAGGGGGACGGCGACCTGCTCGGCGGTGCGCAGGTCACGCAGCTGCGCGACGCCCTCGGCGATGTCCCGGTCGCCCACGACCACGGCGTGCGTGGCGCCCGAGCGGTCGGCGGCCTTCATCGCGCCCTTGAGCCCGCGGTCGCCGTAGACGGTGTCGGCGGAGACGCCGGCCTCCCGCAGCTGGCCGACCAGCTTCACCGCGAGCCGCTTGGCCTCAGGCCCCAGCGGGACGACGAACGCCTGCACGCCCGCCGCCGCCACCACGTCCAGCCCCTCGGCCTGCACCGCCAGCAGCGTGCGGTCGACGCCGACGGCGTAGCCGATGCCGGAGAGGTCCGGGCCGCCGAGGGCCGCGGACAGCCCGTCGTAGCGCCCGCCACCACCGATCGCCGACTGCGCGCCGAGCCCGGAGTGCACGAACTCGAAGGTGGTCTTCGTGTAGTAGTCCAGCCCGCGCACCAGCCGCGGCGCCTCGGTCCACTGGACACCCAGGTCGGTCAGGTGCTCCCGGACGGCGTCGTAGTGCGCCTTGGTGGAGTCCGACAGGTGGTCGACCATCAGCGGGGCGTCGTCCAGCTGGGCCTGCACCTCGGGGCGCTTGTCGTCCAGCACCCGCAGCGGGTTGATCGCCGCCCGGCGCCGGGTGTCCTCGTCCAGGTCGAGCTTCGAGAGGAAGGAGACGAGCAGCTCCCGGTACTGCGGCCGGCAGGTGGCGTCGCCCAGCGAGGTCAGCTGCAGCTCGAAGTCGCGCAGCCCCAGGTCGCGGAAACCCTGCACGGCCAGCGCCACCACCTCGGCGTCCAGCGCCGGGTCGTCGACGCCGAGCGCCTCGCAGTCGACCTGGGTGAAGTGCCGGTACCGGCCGGCCTGCGGCCGCTCGTAACGGAACGCCGAGCCGACCGCCCACAGCTTCACCGGCAGCGCGCCGGAGTACAGCCGGTGCTCGATGAAGGCGCGCATCAGCCCGGCGGTGAGCTCGGGGCGCAGCGTCAGCGACCGGCCGCCCCGGTCGGTGAAGGTGTACATCTCCTTGGAGACGACGTCGGTGGACTCCCCCACCCCGCGGGAGAACACCGCGGTGTCCTCGAACGTCGGCGTCTCGATGTAGCCGTACCCCGCCCGGCGCAGCGGCGCGGTCAGGGTGTCCCGGACGGCGAGGAACTGCGCCGACTCGGGGGGCAGCGTGTCGAACGTGCCCTTGGGAGCCCGCATCGGCTCGCTCACGGTGTCATCACTCGCTCAACTCGTCGGTCCGTCCGGTGCCCGTTCACAGGCCGCGCCCCTTCGGCGCGGCGGCCGCCTCGGCCAGGTAGGGGTTGGTGGCGCGCTCGCGCCCGATCGTGGTGGCCGGCCCGTGCCCGGGGAGGACGACGGTCTCGTCGTCCAGCGGCAGGACGACGTCCCGCAGCGAGCCGAGCATGTCGTCCCAGGACCCACCGGGCAGGTCGACCGGCCCACCGAGCCGGCGAACAGCACGTCACCGGCGAGCAGCCCGGGGGCCTCCCCCAGGTCGAGGGAGAAGACCACCGAGCCGCGGGTGTGCCCGGGCGCGTGGCGCACCGTCAGGTCGACCCCGGCCAGCGAGATCGTCGCCCCGTCGGCCAGCGGCAGCACGTCCGCGGGGTCGGGCAGCGCCACGCCGGTGATCAGCGGGGCGAGCTGCGGGCCGTGCCAGCGCGCCGGGTCCGACAGCATGCCGCTGTCCTCCGGGTGCAGGTAGGCGGGGATGTCGTAGCCGTCGCAGACCGGCAGCACCGAGAAGGTGTGGTCCAGGTGGCCGTGGGTGAGCACGACGGCGACCGGCTTCAGCCCGTCGGCGGCCAGCATCGCGGCCAGCGGCTCGACCGCGTCCATCCCCGGGTCGACCACGATGCACTCCTGCCCGGCGCCGGACGCGACGGCGTAGCAGTTGGTGCCGAAGGCGCCGGCGGGGAAGGAGCGGATGAGCACCCGTGCAGGTTACGCGGGCGTCCCGGCGCTCTGGCCGCGCTGCCAGGGAGCGGACAGCTGCCCCACCTACACTGCGCTCTCGACATCCACGGGTGTGGAACCGGATGGCCGCCCGTGAGACAGCGCAGCAAGCCGAGGAGCCCGAGAAGAGTGCCGACCAACAAGCAGCGCCGCGAGGCGGCCCAGCGACGTCTGCAGCGCCAGCTCGAGCGGCGCGAGGAGCTCGCCCAGAAGCGCAAGCGCAACACCCTGATCGGGGTGACCGTGGTCGCCGTCCTCGCCGTGATCGGCGCGGTCTTCATCATCACCGGGCTCGGTGGCGACGAGGAGAACGCCGGCAACGCCACCGCCGCCGGCGACTCCACGGCGGCCGGCGTGGTCGACGGCAGTGACGGCACCTGCGACTTCGTGCCGGACACCTCGGGCAGCGACACCCTCACCGACGTGGGCACCCCGCCGGCCGAGGTGCCGACCACCGGGACGACGAACGTCACGATGAGCACCTCCGCCGGTGACATCGGGCTGACCCTGGACCAGGAGAACGCCCCCTGCGCCTCGGCGAGCATGGTCTACCTGGCCCAGCAGGGCTTCTTCGACGGCACGCCCTGCCACCGGCTGACCAGCGGGGGCCTGAGCGTGCTGCAGTGCGGTGACCCCAGCGGCACCGGCACCGGTGGCCCGACCTACGACTTCCCGACCCAGGTCACCGGCGACGAGACCTACCCGCGGGGCACGCTGGCGATGGCCAACGCCGGGCAGGGCACCGACGCCAGCCAGTTCTTCCTGGTCTACGCCGACAGCCAGCTGCAGCCCGACTACACCGTGGTCGGCACCATCGACGAGGCGGGCCTGGCGACGCTGGACGCCATCGCGGCCGCCGGCATCGAGGGCGGCGCCACCGACGGCGCCCCGGCCACGCCGGTGACGATCGAGTCGGTCACCGTCCAGCAGTAGCGCGCACCGCACGAGGGCCCGGTCTCCAGCTGGAGGCCGGGCCCTCGTGCGTCCGCGCCCGCACACTGGGGGCATGGCCGCCGACCCGTACGCGGGCTTCCCCCCGGGCTTCTTCGACCGCGCCGACGACGAGCCCGACGCGCGGTTCTACGACCGGCCCCGGCTGGTCACCCACATCGACGACGCGGCGATCGCCGCGGTCGGGGCGCTGTACGCCGAGCTGGGCATCGACGGGTCGGCGCCCCGACCGACCCGCGTGCTGGACCTGATGTCCTCCTGGGTGTCGCACTTCGCCACCCCGCCGGCCGACCTGGTCGTGCTCGGCATGAACGCCGACGAGCTCGCGGCGAACCCCGCGGCGACGCAACGGCTCGTGCACGACCTGAACGCCGACCCCACCGTCCCGCTGCCGGACGAGGACGTCGACGCGGCCGTGTGCTGCGTGTCGGTCGACTACCTGACCCGGCCGATCGAGGTCCTCGCCGAGGTGGGGCGGGTGCTGCGCCCGGGCGGCGTACTGGCCATCACCTACTCGAACCGGTGCTTCCCGACCAAGGCCGTGCGCGGGTGGCTGGCCACCGACGACGAGCAGCACGGCGCCGTCATCGCCGAGCTGGTGCGCCGCAGCCGCCGGTTCACCGAGCCCACCGTCGAGCTCCGGACCCGGCCGGGCGTGGGCGACCCGCTCTACGCCGTCCTCGCCACCCGGGTCTGACTACGCCGTGACGCGCTCGACGTCGAAGACGCCGTCGACGTTGCGCACCGTCTGCAGCACCGCGCCCAGGTGCGCCGGGTCGGCCAGCTCGAAGGTGAACCGGCTGATCGCCACCCGGTCGCGGCTGGTCTGCACCGACGCGGACAGGATGTTGACCCGCTCGTCGGCCAGCGCCTTGGTGACGTCGGAGAGCAGCCGGTGCCGGTCGAGTGCCTCCACCTGGATGGCGACCAGGAACACCGCGCCGGGCTGCGACGCCCAGTCGACCTCGACCAGCCGCTCGGGCTTGCGCTGCAGGTCGGCTGCGTTGGTGCAGTCGGTGCGGTGCACGCTGACGCCGCCGCCGCGGGTTACGAACCCGAGGATGTCGTCCCCGGGCACCGGGGTGCAGCACTTGGCGAGCTTGGCCCACACGTCGGTCATGCCGTGCACCACCACGCCCGGGTCACCGCTGGCGGTGCGGGCGACGGTGCGCTTGGTCGGGATCGCCGTCTCGGCGATGTCCTCGGTCGCGCCCTCCGAGCCGCCCAGGGCGGTGAGCAGCTTCTCGACCAGCGAGTGCGCCGAGACCTGGTTCTCCCCCACCGCGGCGTAGAGCGCGCTGACGTCGGCATAGTGCAGGTCGGCGGCGAGGGTGACCAGCTGGTCACCGCCCAGCAGCCGCTGCAGCGGCAGCCCGGCCTTGCGCATCGCCTTGGTCAGCGCGTCCTTGCCGGCCTCGACGGCGTCCTCGCGGCGCTCCTTGGTGAACCACTGCCGGATCTTGGTGCGCGCCCGCGAGCTGCCGACGAAGGACAGCCAGTCCTTGGACGGCGCGGCGGTGGGCGACCGGGAGGTGAAGACCTCGACCACGTCGCCGTTGGACAGCTTGCTGTCCAGGGAGACGAGGTTGCCGTTCACCCGGGCGCCGATGCACCGGTGGCCGACCTCGGTGTGCACGGCGTAGGCGAAGTCGACCGGGGTGGACTCGCCGGGGAGGCTGATCACGTCGCCCTTGGGCGTGAAGACGAAGACCTCCTGCGGACCGAGGTCGTAGCGCAGGGTCTCCAGGAACTCACCGGGCTCCTGCGCCTCGCGCTGCCAGTCGAGCAGCTGGCGCAGCCACAGCATGTCGTCGCCGGGGGCGCCCGGGGCCGGGACGAGCTCGGCCTTGCCGCCGCCGGCCTTGGCCGCGGCCTTCGCCTTCTCCTTGTACTTCCAGTGCGCCGCGATGCCGTACTCCGCGGTGCGGTGCATCTCGTGGGTGCGGATCTGCAGCTCCACGGGCTTGCCCTGCGGGCCGATCACCGTGGTGTGCAGCGACTGGTACATGTTGAACTTCGGCATCGCCACGAAGTCCTTGAAGCGGCCGGGCACCGGCTGCCAGTGGGCGTGCATGATGCCCAGCGCCGCGTAGACGTCGCGCACCGACTCGACCAGGATCCGGATGCCGACCAGGTCCCAGATGTCGGTGAAGTCGCGGCCGCGGACGATCATCTTCTGGTAGATCGAGTAGTAGTGCTTCGGCCGCCCGGTGACCGTCGCCTCGATCTTGGCCGACTTGAGCTGGTCGGTCACCGCCGAGGTGACCTCGGACAGGTAGGTGTCCCGGGACGGCGCCCGCTCGGCGACGAGCCGGACGATCTCGTCGTACCGCTTGGGGTACAGCGTGGCGAACGCGAGGTCCTCCAGCTCCCACTTGATCGTGTTCATGCCCAGCCGGTGGGCCAGCGGGGCAAGGATCTCCAGCGTCTCGCGCGCCTTCTTCTCCTGCTTCTCGGGCGGGAGGAAGCGCAGCGTGCGCATGTTGTGCAGCCGGTCGGCGAGCTTGATGACCAGCACCCGGGGGTCGCGGGACATCGCGACGATCATCTTGCGGATCGTCTCGGCCTGCGCGCCGTCCCCGAACTTGACCTTGTCGATCTTGGTGACGCCGTCGACCAGGTGGGCGACCTCGGGGCCGAAGTCGGCGGTGATCGACTCCAGCGTGGTGCCGGTGTCCTCGACGGTGTCGTGCAGCAGCGCGGCCACCAGCGTGGTGGTGTCCATGCCCAGCCCGGCCAGCACGGTGGCCACGGCGAGCGGATGGGTGATGTAGGGGTCACCGCTCTTGCGCTTCTGCGCCGAGTGGGCCTCCTCGGCCACGTCGTAGGCACGCTGGAGCAGCAGCAGGTCGGCCTTGGGGTGGCTCTGCCGGTGCAGCGCCGCCAGCGGCTCGAGCACCGGGCGGATGCCGGTGGAGCGCTGGCCGGCCACGATCCGGCGGGCCAGCCGGTCGCGTACCCGGCGACGGGGCGCGGCGTCGTTCTCCCCGCCGGGCTCCGGTGCCACGTCGTCGGGGCGACGGACGGCGGGCCGCTGGGGCAGCGTCACCCGGGGCGGCGCCTCCTCGACGGGGGGCGCGCCGGACGTCTGCGGTGCGACGACGTCAGAGGCCACGGGAGCTCCTGCACTGTTGAGGAGTGGAGACCCTCCCCATGCTAGCCGCGGCGCGGGGGTGAGCGCCGGGCACGCTCACCCGGAGGGGGCTCACCGTCAGGTGCGCCAGAGGGCGTGCACCGGGTGCGGGGCGATCCGTTCCCGGCCACCCAGCCCCAGCAGCTCGACCACGACCGCGACCGAGGTCACGATGCCACCGAGCTGCTCCACCAGGGCGATCGCCGCAGCCAGCGTGCCGCCGGTGGCCAGCACGTCGTCGACCACCAGCACCCGCTGACCGGGCTGGATCGAGTCGGTGTGCAGCTCCAGCGTGGCCGCGCCGTACTCCAGGTCGTAGGACGCCGAGACGACCTCCCGGGGCAGCTTGCCGGCCTTGCGCACCGGGACGACGCCGGTGCCGGCGTCGAGTGCGACCGCCGCCCCGAGCAGGAAGCCCCGGGCCTCGATCCCGGCGACCACGTCGAAGCCCGGCCCGCCGTCGGGGCCGCTGAGCGCGGCCGCCCGCGGGTCGACGTCGGCCGGCTCGGTGAGCGCGTCCACCACCCGGCGGAACGCGACCGGGTCGGCGAAGACCGGGGTCAGGTCCCGGAAGAGGACGCCGGGCTCGGGGAAGTCGGGGATCGTCACCGCGACCGCGGCGACCAGCTCGTCGATCGGCCGCTGGTCACCGCTCACCGGTGCGGTGGTCACCGCCGCTTCTTGCCGGCCGGGCGCTGCGGGCGCTGGCCGGGACGTGGAGCCGTCGTGCCCCCGCCCGCGGTGCGCTGGACCGACGACGGCGACTCGACCTGGACGTCGGCCGCGGGCCGGTCCGGGAGCGCGTCCGGCCGCTCGGCGACCGCGACCGTCGCACCGCGGGCCACCCCGCGGGCCCGACGGGCGCTGGCGACCGGGGCGTCGTCCCGGGTCGTGCCCAGGCGGGCCTCGGCGGAGCGCCGGGCCGCGACCCGCTTGGCCAGCGCCTGGTTCTCCGGCTTGCGTTCCTCCAGCTCGGCCAGCACGGGCGTGGCCAGGAAGATCGAGCTGTAGGTGCCGGCGGCCAGGCCGACGAACAGCACCAGCGCCAGGTCCTTGAGCGTGCCGGCACCGAGCAGCCCGGCGCCGACGAACAGCAGGCCGGCCACCGGCAGCAGCGCGATGACCGAGGTGTTGACCGAGCGCATGAGGGTCTGGTTGACCGCCAGGCTCGCCGCCTCGCCGTAGGTCGACCTGGCGCTCTTGTCCAGGTCCTTGGTGTTCTCGTCGACCTTGTCGAAGACGACGACGGTGTCGTAGAGCGAGAAGCCCAGGATGGTCAGCAGGCCGATCACCGTCGAGGGCGTCACCTCGAAGCCGATCAGCGCGTAGATGCCCGCCGTCACGATGATGTCGTGCAGCAGCGCCACGATCGCGGCGATCGCCATCGTCGGGCGGAACCGCACCGCCAGGAAGAGCACGACGGCGACCAGGAAGACCGCCAGGGCGATCAGCGCCTGGTTGGTGACGTCGCCGCCCCAGTCGGCGCTGACCGACTGCGGGCTGACCTGGCTGGGGTCGACCCCGGCGGCCTCGGCGACCGCGGCCACCACGGCGTCCTCGGCCTCGTTGTCCAGGGCCGCGGTGCGCAGCAGGATCGAGTCGCCACCGACGACCTGCGCGGTGGACACCTCGGCGCCGGCGTCCTCGGCCGCCTGGCGCACCTCGGCCAGCTGCTCGGTGCCGGCCGGCACCCGCAGGCTGTTGCCGCCGGCGAACTCGATGCCGAAGTTGAAGCCGCGGAACACCATGGTCAGGGCGCAGAGCAGGACGACGACCGCGGTCACCCGGAACCAGAACCGGCGCCGGGCGACCACGTCGAGGCCGACCTCGCCGTTGTAGAGCCGGTGGGCCAGCGACCCACGCGCCGGTGCCCGGCGGCGGCCGTCACCCGCTGCCGCCAGGCCGGCGTCCGTGAGGGCGTCGTCCCCGCTGCTCTCGGCGGCGGCCTGGTCGCGCACCCGCTGCTCGTCCACCTGCTCGTCGGCGTCGGTGCCCAGGGGCACCGACGGCCCGTCGGCGGTCACCTCGTCCGCGGTGACCTCACCGGCCGTGCGGTCACCGGCAGGGCGCCCGTCGGAGGTCGGCTCGGCGGTGGGCGGCCCGTCGACCGGGTCCTGGTCGGGCCGGTCGGCGGTGCTGCGGTCGCGCGGGGTCATCGGTTGCTCCCGTTCGTGCTGGTGCTGCCCGTGCCGGCACCGACCAGCTCGCGGTCGGTGCGGGCCGGGGCGGCCGGCCGGCGGCTGTGCTCGACCTGGCCCAGGCCGGAGAAGCGGTTGCTGCCGAAGCTCTTGACCCGGCTGAGCACCGCCATCAGCGGGTGGGTGAAGAGGAAGACCACGATCAGGTCCAGCACCGTGGACAGGCCCAGGGTGAAGGCGAAGCCCTTCACGTCACCGATCGCCAGCCAGTAGAGGATCGCCGCCGCCAGGAAGCTGACCGCGTCCGCGGAGAGGATCGTGCGTCGCGCCCGGACCCACGCCCGGGGGGTGGCGCTGCGCAGGCTGCGCCCCTCGCGGACCTCGTCCTTGAGCCGCTCGAAGTAGACGACGAAGGAGTCGGCGGTGATGCCGATCGAGACGATGAACCCGGCGATGCCGGCCAGGCTGAGGGCGAACCCGATCTCCCGGCCCAGCAGCACCAGGGCCGCGTAGACGACGACCGCCGACAGCACCAGGCTGGCGATCATCACCAGGCCGAGCAGCCGGTAGTAGAGCAGGGCGTAGAGGAAGACCAGCGCCACACCGATGGCGCCGGCGATCAGCCCGGCCCGCAGCTGCTCGCTGCCCAGCTCGGTGGTGATCGTCTGCGCGGTGGCCTGCTCGAAGGTCAGCGGCAGGGCCCCGTACTTCAGCTGGTTCGCCAGCTCCGTCGCCGACTCCTGGTCGAAGCTGCCCGAGATCTGGGTGGTGCCGCCGACGATCGCCGAGTTGATGGTCGGGGCCGAGACGACCCGGCCGTCCAGCGTGATCGCCACGTTGTTGCCGACGTTGGCGGTGGTGTAGTCCGCCCACGCGGCCGAGCCGTCGTTGGTGAAGTCCAGGTCGACGACCCACTCGCCGGTGCCCTGCGCGGTGCCGGCGGTGGCGTCGGAGACGTCGGTGCCCTCGATGACCGCCGGGCCCAGGAGGAACTTCGCCGTCCCGTCGTCGGAGCAGGCGGCGATGTAGGACTCCGGACGGTCGACCTCGGTGGACGTCGTGTCGCAGGTGAGGGTCGCGTACTCCGCGGCCGCCTCCTCCTGGGTCACGGCCGGGGCGTCCGCGTCGGCGACCGCGGGGTCGCTGACCGCACCGCTGCCGGTCGCGGCCGGCGGGGTGGTCTCCACCGCGGCGTCCGTCGGCGCCGCCGAGCTGTCCGCAGGGTCGGTCGGGGCCGGGTCGGTCGCGGCCGGGTCGGTCGCCTCGGCGCCGTCGGTGGGTGCGGGGGACTCGGTGGCCGCCGGGGTGGCGGCCTCGGGCCCACCGATCACCGGCCGGAACCGCAGCTGTGCCGTCGCGCCCAGCTCACGGGCGCGCTCGCCGTTGTCACCGGGGACCGAGATGACGATGTTGCTGTCGCCCTCGGTGACGACCTCGGCCTCGCTGACCCCCAGCCCGTTCACCCGCTGCTCGATGATCTGCCGGGCGAGCTCGAGGTCCTCGGGGTCAGGGGCCTGACCGTCCGGGGTGCGGGCGGTGAGCGTGACCGTCGTGCCGCCCTGGAGGTCCAGGCCCAGCTGGGGGGTGCGCGTGTCACCGGTGAGGTACACCAGCGCGTACAGCCCCGCGACGATCAGGAGGAAGGCGGCGAAGTAGCGCCGCGCAGGGAGCTGGCGGGCGGCCATCCGGGGTACCCGGCTCAGCGAGCGCGGTCGGTGGAGCCGCCGTCGCCGTCGACGGTGCCCTCGACGGTGCCCGTGGCGCCGGTGCTGCCCTGGAGACCGACGGTGCCGGCGGGCTGGCGGACCTCCATCACGGCCGGGCGGGCCACGGTGACCACCACGCCCGGGGCGACCTCGAGGCCGATGGTGCCCTCACCGAGGGAGGCGACCGTGCCGTGGATGCCGCTGGTCAGCATCACCGGGGTGCCGACGGTCAGCGACTCCTGCAACGCCGCCGCGTTGGCCTGCATCTTCTTCCGCTGCCGGGCGGGCAGCACGATGAGCAGGGCGAACGCCAGGACGAGCAGGATCAACGGGAAGAACTGTTCCACGACTGGTGAGCCTCTCTACCGCGACAGGTGGCGCGGTGGGTGCGGCCCGGGGTCGGGCCGCTCGGGTACATCGGCGCCGGCGCACTCCGCGCGCACGGAGTGGCTCCGGGGCGAGGCGCCCCGGCCGCAGCCGGGTTGCGCGCCAGCGCGCAGGAGTCTAGGCGTCGAACAGGGTCTGTGACGAAGCCCCGTCCAGCGGCGGGTCGCCTGTGCCCCCACTGAGAGGGAGGCCGCCGCGCGGCACCGGGTGCCCCAGGTGCCGGAACGCCGCCTCCGTCGCCACCCGGCCGCGAGGGGTCCGGGCGAGCAGGCCGGCGCGCACGAGGAAGGGCTCGCAGACCTCCTCGACGGTGTGCGGCTCCTCCCCGACCGCCACCGCCAGCGTGGCCACGCCCACCGGGCCGCCGCCGAACTTGGTCACCAGCGCGTCGAGCACCGAGCGGTCCAGCCGGTCGAGCCCGAGGTCGTCGACGTCGTAGAGCGCCAGGGCGGCCCGGGCCACCTCGAGGGTGACCCGGCCGTCGGCCCGCACCTCGGCGTAGTCGCGCACCCGGCGCAGCAGCCGGTTGGCGATCCGCGGCGTGCCGCGCGAGCGCCCGGCGATCTCGGCCGAGCCCTCCGGGGACAGCTCGACGCCCAGCAGGTCGGCGCTGCGCGCCAGCACCCGCTGGAGCTCGGCCGGCTCGTAGAACTCCATCTGCCCGACGAAGCCGAACCGGTCGCGCAGCGGCCCGGTCAGCAGGCCGGCCCGGGTGGTGGCGCCGACCAGGGTGAAGGGGTTGATCTCCAGCGGGATCGCGGTGGCGCCGGGGCCCTTGCCGACCACGACGTCGACCCGGAAGTCCTCCATCGCCATGTAGAGGAGCTCTTCGGCGGGGCGGGCGATGCGGTGGATCTCGTCGATGAACAGCACGTCACCGGGGGCCAGGTTCGACAGCATCGCGGCCAGGTCGCCCGACCGCTCGATGGCCGGACCGCTGGTGATCTTGACCGAGGTGCCCAGCTCCGAGCCGATGATCAGCGCCAGGCTGGTCTTGCCGAGCCCGGGCGGGCCGGACAGCAGCACGTGGTCCGGCGGCCGTCCGCGCCGCTTGGCGCCCTCCAGCACCAGGTCCAGCTGACGGGCGACCTTCGGCTGGCCGATGAAGTCGCCCAGCGAGTGCGGCCGGAGCGCGGACTCGACGACCCGCTCCTCGTCCCCGGCGCGCGGGTCGACCGCATCGTCGGGGAACCGGCCCGGCCCGGCGTCGGCGGCGGACAGGCCCCGGTCGAACGGGCCGCTCACGACCGGCCCAGCATCTGCAGCGCCTGACGGAGCAGCAGCGCCACCTGGACGCCGCCGTCCGCGGCCTGCTGCTCGGCCACCGGCTCGAGGGCGGTCAGCGCGGACTCGGCCTCCCGACTGCTCCAGCCCAGCCCGACCAGGGCCGAGGTGAGCTGGTCACGCCAGGGCGCCACCGGGGTCACCGCCGGCAGCCCCGGGGTCGCCGGACCGTCCAGCGAGGTGTCGGTGGCCGTGGTGCCCAGCCGGTCACGGAGCTCCAGCACGAGCCGCTCGGCACCCTTCTTGCCGATCCCGGGCACCTGCATCAGCGCCTTGAGGTCGCCCATCGAGACCGCCCGGCGCACCTCCCGCGGCGGGTGGATGGCCAGCACCGCCTGGGCCAGCCGGGGGCCGACCCCGTTGGCGGTCTGCAGCAGCTCGAACAGCTGCCGCTCGTCGTCGTCGGCGAAGCCGTAGAGGGTCAGCGAGTCCTCGCGCACCACCAGGCTGGTCGACAGCCGGGCCGGCTCCCCCACCGTCAGCCGGGCGATCGTGCCCGGGGTGCACTGCACGGACAGCCCCACCCCGCCGACCTCGACGACCGCGCCGTCCGGGGACACCGCGGCCACCCGGCCGTTCACGCTGGCGATCAACGGGCCACTCCTGTCGGTCGGTCCGGGCACCGGGTGGCGCCTGCTGTGCTCATCGGGAGGCGGCTGGTCACGAGACGGCTCGTCACGGGACCGCTCATCGCGAGATGCCGGTCCAGCGCGGGAGGGTGGTGCTGCGCACCGGCGCGCCGATGCCGCCGGCCAGCGCCGCCACCCGCAGCCTGGCCTGCGCCGGGGCGCGCCAGACGTGGCAGACGGCCAGCGCGAGGGCGTCGGCGGCGTCGGCCGGCTTGGGCGCGGTGGCCAGGCCGAGCACCCGGGTCACCATGAGCGTGACCTGCTCCTTGTCGGCGCGGCCGTTGCCGGAGATCGCGGCCTTCACCTCGCTGGGCGTGTGCCAGGCCACCGGCAGGTCGGCCTGTGCCGCGGCCAGCGCCGCGACCCCGGCGGCCTGGGCGGTGCCGGTCGCCGTCCCCTTGTTGTTCTGGGTGAAGACCCTCTCGATCGCCACCGCCACCGGCCGGTGCTCCCGGAGCAGCGCGGTGACCGCGGTGTGCACCTCGAGCAGCCGCAGCTCCAGGTCCAGCTCCGGAGAGGTGCGGACGACGCCGACCCCCAGCGCGGTGGGCCGGGCACCGGGACGCCCCTCGACCACGCCCCACCCGCACCGGGTCAGGCCCGGGTCGATGCCGAGCACCCGCATGACCACTCCCCCACCATCGCACGAACACACGTTCGAGTCGACGCTAGCCGGGATGCCAGCCGGACGGGCCCACGACACGCCCGTCGGCCCCCGTCCAGAGGCTCGTCCCGAGCGGGCGAGGGACGAGGAGGACGGACGAAGGACCCTCTCGCCCCCCAGCACTCGCACGCTCGCACCGGGGCCCTGCGAGAGGGCCTAGGCGTCGATGGTCTCCAGGACCTCGTCGGAGACGTCGTAGTTGGCGTAGACGTTCTGCACGTCGTCGAGGTCCTCGAGGGCGTCGATGAGCTTGAACACCTTCGCCGCGGCCTCGGCGTCCAGCTCGACCTGCACGCTGGGCACGAAGCCCATGTCGGCGGAGTCGTACTCGATGCCGGCCTCCTGCAGGGCGGTGCGCACGGCGACCATGTCACCGGGCTCGCTGACCACCTCGAAGGTGTCGCCCAGGTCGCGGACCTCCTCGGCGCCGGCGTCCAGGACGGCCATCAGCACGTCGTCCTCCGTGTGGCCGGCGGCCGGGACGACGACCACGCCCTTGCGCGAGAAGAGGTAGGACACCGAGCCCGGGTCGGCCATGGTGCCGCCGTTGCGGGTCATCGCGGTGCGCACCTCCATCGCCGACCGGTTCTTGTTGTCGGTGAGGCACTCGATGAGCACGGCGACCCCGGCCGCGGCGTAGCCCTCGTAGGTGATGCCCTGGTAGTCGACACCGCCGGCCTCGGCGCCGGACCCGCGCTTGACCGCGCGGTCGATGTTGTCGTTGGGCACCGAGCTCTTCTTCGCCTTCTGGATGGCGTCGAAGAGGGTCGGGTTGCCCGCCGGGTCACCGCCGCCGGTGCGGGCGGCCACCTCGATGTTCTTGATCAGCTTGGCGAAGAGCTTGCCGCGCTTGGCGTCGATCCCGGCCTTCTTGTGCTTGGTCGTCGCCCACTTGGAATGGCCGCTCACTTGCTCTCCTCGCTGACGCTCGTCGGCTGCGTCCGCAGCCGAGCCACTGTGCACTCTGGTGAGGTCGCACGCTCACTCACTGAGCAGCTCTCCTCCCCCACCGCCGACGCCGGCACCGGCGCCGTCCGAACTCAGGTCCCGGGCACGGGCTGCCCGCACCAGCTCCACGAACAGCGCGTGCACCCGGGGATCACCCGTGAGCTCGGGGTGGAAGCTGGTGGCCACCAGGCGACCCTGGCGGACGGCCACGATCTTACCGTCGGCCGGCCCGCCCTCGACCCGGCCGAGGACCTCGACCCCGGGCCCGGCCTCCTCGACCCAGGGCGCCCGGATGAAGACGGCGTGCACCGGGGGCCCGTCCAGCCCGGCGATCGCGACCTCGCCCTCGAAGGAGTCGACCTGCCGGCCGAAGGCGTTGCGGCGCACCGTGACGTCCAGCCCGCCGATGGTCTCCTGGTCGGCCGGGGCGTCCAGCACCGTGTCGGCCAGCATGATCATCCCGGCGCAGGAGCCGTACACCGGGAGGCCGGCACGCACCGCCGCCCGCAGCGGCGCGAGCATCCCGAAGCGGGCAGCCAGCTTCGCCATCGTGGTCGACTCCCCGCCGGGCACGACCAGCCCGTCGACCTCGGCCAGCTCCGCCGGCCGGCGGACCGGCCGGGCACGGGCGCCGGCGGCGGTCAGGGCCGCGACGTGCTCACGGACGTCGCCCTGCAGGGCGAGCACCCCGACGAGCGGGGCGCTCACCAGCCGCGCACGGCGTAGCGCTCGGACTCCGGCAGCGTCGACACGTTGATCCCGACCATCGGCTCGCCCAGGCCGCGGGAGACCTTGGCGACCACCTGCGGGTCGTCGAAGAAGGTGGTGGCCTGCACGATGGCCGCCGCCCGCTGGGCCGGGTCACCGGACTTGAAGATGCCCGAGCCGACGAAGACGCCCTGGGCACCCAGCTGCATCATCATCGCGGCGTCGGCCGGGGTGGCGATCCCGCCGGCGGTGAACAGCACGACCGGCAACGCGCCCCGCCGGGCGACCTCGACCACCAGGTCGTACGGGGCGCGCAGCTCCTTGGCGGCGACGAACAGCTCGGTCTCGTCCAGCGTCGACAGCCGCCTGATGTCGCCGCGGATCTGCCGCATGTGGCGGGTGGCCTCCACGACGTTGCCGGTACCGGCCTCGCCCTTGGAGCGGATCATCGCCGCGCCCTCGGCGATCCGGCGCAGCGCCTCGCCCAGGTCGGTCGCCCCGCACACGAACGGCACGGTGAACTCGCTCTTGGCGATGTGGTGCGCCTCGTCGGCCGGGGTGAGCACCTCGGACTCGTCGATGTAGTCGACGCCGAGCGCCTGCAGCACCTGGGCCTCGACGAAGTGCCCGATCCGGGCCTTGGCCATCACCGGGATGGAGACCGCGCCGATGATCGACTCGATCATGTCCGGGTCGCTCATCCGGGCGATGCCGCCCTGGGCCCGGATGTCGGCGGGCACCCGCTCCAGCGCCATCACCGCGACGGCGCCGGCGTCCTCGGCGATCCGGGCCTGCTCGGGGGTGACGACGTCCATGATCACGCCGCCCTTGAGCTGCTCGGCCATGCCGCGCTTGACGCGCTCGGTGCCGGTGCCCGGGGTGGTCTCGGCGGACTCGCTGGTGTGCTGGGTCACGGTGTGCTGCCTCGCAGGGTCGTCGGGCGTGGACGGCCCAGCGTACGGCGGTTCAGCCGGCCGACCGGCGGCCGTCCGGCGCGCCCCCGCCGACCGGGGCGGTGAGCACGGCGTCCAGCCCGTCGTCGATGTCGAAGTAGCGCGGCAGCGGACGGCGGGCGTGCAGCCGCAGCACGCGGGCCAGCCGCCCGTGCCGCAGCGCCCGGGTGTCCCGGACGGCGTCGTTGTAGAACCGCCGGGCCAGCCCGACCCGGACCCCCGCCTCGGTCAGCTCGGCCGGCCGCACCTCCTCGGGGACCCGCCGCAGCAACCGGCCCAGGGCGTTCTCGGCGGCCTCCCGGTCACCGGCCGACGGTGCGCGGGCACCGGCCGCGGCGCGCGCCAGCGCGGCGGCCAGGTCCGGCCCGAGCGCGTCGGCACCCTCGCGGGCCAGTGCCGCCGCGAGCTCGGCGCGGCGCAGCAGCGCGGCGTCCAGCACGTCGCGCGCCCGGCGGACCCTGCCGGCCAGCCGCCGCAGCCGGGTCAGCGTCCACGCCGTCCAGAGCAGGAGCGTGATCAGCAGCACGCCGGCGACGAGCAGCAGCCAGGCACCGGTGGTCACGACTGCTCAGGCTAGCGGCGCACCCGCCGCCGGAAGGGCCCCGGCGTCCCGCCGTCGTCCGGGCCGTCGCCCAGCAGGGCCGCGTCGTCCTCGGCCGAGGCGGTGACCCCGACGCCGCCGGGCGGCGCGACCGTCTCGTAGACGGCCAGGATGCGCCGGGCGATCACCGACCAGTCGTAGCCGGCCGCGACCTGGTGCCCGACGGCGGCCAGCTCGGCCCGTCGCACGGGGTCGGCGAGCAGACCGTCCAGGGCGGCGGCCAGCGCGTCGGCGTCGCCGCGCGGCACGAGCACGCCGGCTGCGCCGTCGTCCAGCACCCGCGCGAAGGCGTCCAGGTCGCTGGCCACCACCGGCGCACCGGCCGCCATCGCCTCCAGGAGGACCACCCCGAAGGACTCCCCGAGCAGGTTGGGCGCGCAGTACACGTCGACCGAGCGGAGGAAGGCGCCCTTGTCCGCCTCGCTCAGCTCACCCAGCAGCGTCACGTGCGGGCGGAGCTCCTCCCCCACCAGCTCGGCGAGCCGGTCCGGGTCGCCGCGGCCGGCGACCAGCAGGTGCGCGCCCGGGTGGTCCCGGACGACGCCGCGCATCGCCTCCAGGAGCACCGGCAGGCCCTTGCGCGGCTCGTCGTAGCGCCCCAGGAAGCCGATCGTGGGGCCGCCGACCCCCCGCTGGTGGCCGCTCAGCGACGGCCCCTCGGCGAAGGCGGGCACGTGCACCCCGTTCGGGATGACCACCGCGTCCCCGCCCAGGTGCTCGACCTGCACCCGGCGGGCGAAGTCCGACACCGCGATCCGGCCGCTGATCCGCTCCAGCCACGGCCGCACCCAGGGCCCCCAGACGGCCAGCCACTTGGACCGGGTCGTCGCGGTGTGGAAGGTGGCCACGATCGGCCCCTTGGCGATCATGCAGACCAGCAGCGAGACCGACGGCGGCGCCGGCTCGTGCACGTGGACGACGTCGAAGCCGCCCTCACGCAGCCAGCGGCGCACCCGGGCCGCCGACACCAGCCCGAACTGCACGCTGGCCATCGAGCCGTTGTACGGCACCGGCACCGCCCGGCCCGCCCAGGTGACGTGCTCGGCCGGCAGGTTCTCCTCGTGCTCGGCGGGGGTGAGCACCTCGACGTGGTGCCCGAGCGCGCGCAGCGTCTCGGCGAGGTCACGCACGTGGTACTGGACGCCGCCGGGGACGTCCCACTGGTAGGGGTTCACCAGCCCGATGCGCATCAGCCCACCTCGGTGCGGGCCGGCCCGGCCGGGGCCCCGTCGTCGGAGGCGCCGGCCGGCGCCGGGTCGGCCGCTGTGCCGGCGGTCCGGCTGCTCGCCGTGCCGGCGGTCCGGCTGCCCGCCGTGCCGGCGGTCCGGCTGCTCGCCGTGACGATCGGGGCCGGGCGCCCCTCCGGACCGACCTCGGGCCAGATCCGGCCGAGGACGTGCCAGTCCTCGGGCCGCTGGGCGATGGTGCCGGCGAAGGCGTCGGCGACCTGCTGCATGGCGGCGGTCACCCGGTCGCGCAGCCGGCCGGGGCCGTCGACCGGGACCGGCGGGTGCACCACGAACCGCCAGCCGTCGCCGTCGAACTGGCAGACGGCCGGCAGCAGCGTGGCGCCGGTCTGCGCCGCCAGCAGCGCCGGGCCGCCGGGCATCGTCGTCATCCGGCCGAAGAAGCGCACCGGCACCCCGGCGCCGGAGAGGTCGCGGTCGACCAGCAGGCAGGTCGCCCCGCCGGCGGTGAGCCACTCCTTGAGCACGGTCGTGCTGGGCCGGTCGCCGCCGGTGAGCGGCAGCACCCGCATGCCCAGGCCCTCGCGGTAGTCGACGAACCGGCGGAACAGCGCCTCCGGGCGCAGCCGCTCGGCGACGGTGACGAAGGGGCCGCCCAGCCAGCGCACCAGCCACACGCCCGCGGCGTCCCAGTTGCCGCTGTGCGGCAACGCGATCACGATGCCGCGCCCCCCGGCCCGGGCCGCCTCCAGGTGCTCCCGCCCGACCATCGTCGACCGGGCGACCACCCGGTCGACGTCGAACACCGGCAGCCGGAAGGCCTCCTGCCAGTAGCGGGCGTAGGACTGCATCGCCCGCCGGGTCAGCGCGTCGAGCTCGGCGTCGGTCGTCCGCCCGCCGGTGACCACGTCCAGGTTGGCCCGCAGCTGCCGCACGCCTCGGCCGCCCCGGCGGGCGGCGAACGCGCCACCGCCGGCGAACAGCAGTCGGGCCAGCAGCTCGGGGAGCAGCCGCACGGCCCGCCAGGCGACCGCGTAGCCGGCGTCGGTGACCCGGTCGAGGAGGGCTGCGCGGCGGCTCACGACGCGGGGCGGCCGGAGGTCTCGTCGCTGGAGGTCACAGCCGGCAGCGTCCGGCCCCGGGACTCCCGGTGGACCGCGGCCACCCGCTGCCCCACCGTCACCGCGCTGCCGACCAGCAGCACCCACAGCGCGACGTGCACCGCGTAGGGGACGCCGAGCCCGGTGAACCCGGTGCCCACGAGCACCAGGATCAGCCGCTCGGTGCGCTCCACGATGCCGACGTCGGCGGACAACCCCATCCCCTCGGCACGGGCCTTGACGTAGGAGGTGAGCACCCCCAGGACCAGGCACAGCAGTGCCAGCAGCACCAGCAGCCGGTTGTCACCCGCCCCGGAGAACCACCAGACCAGCCCACCGAAGACCGCCGCGTCCGCGGCCCGGTCGCCGGTGGAGTCCAGCACCGCACCGAACACCGAACCGCCACCGCGGGCCCGGGCCAGCGCGCCGTCGAGCATGTCCAGCAGGACGAACACGGTGACCGCGAACGCGCCCCAGAACAGCTGGCCGTTGCCGATCAGGAAGACCGCGGAGGCGACCGCGCCGAGGGTGCCGGTCAGGGTGACCGCGTCGGCGGTGACGCCCAGCTTGACCAGCGCCCGGACGACGGGCGCCCAGAAGCGGCCGACGACGGGGCGGAGGTTGACGCCGAGCACTCAGGCCCCCGTCGGCGCGGTCGGGTGGCCGGCGGGCCAGGCGCCGGCCAGCAGGGCGCGGGTCTCGGCGAGCACCTGCGGCAGCACCCGGGTCAGCCCGATCACCGGCATGAAGTTGGTGTCTCCGCCCCAGCGCGGCACCGCGTGCTGGTGCAGGTGGTCGGCGATGCCCGCGCCGGCGACCGTGCCCTGGTTCATGCCCACGTTGAACCCGTGCGCGCCACTGACCGACCGGACCACCCGCATCGCCGTCTGGGTGTACGCCCCCAGCTCGGCGACCTCGGCGGTGGTGAGGTCGGTGTAGTCGGGCACGTGCCGGTACGGCACGACCATCAGGTGGCCGGCGTTGTACGGGTAGAGGTTCAGGACGGCGAACACCGTCTCCCCTCGGGCCACGATCAGCCCGTCCTCGTCCGACATCGCCGGGATCAGGCAGAACGGGCAGTCGTGGTCGCCGGTCGGCTTGTTCTCACCCCGGATGTAGGCCATCCGGTACGGCGTCCACAGGTGGTCGAAGCCCGACGTCGGGCCGCCGTCGTCGTTGCGGACCGGCACCCGGTACCCGGCCACACCCTCGTCCGCGTCGCCGACCTGTTCCCCGCTGGTCATCCGGCGACCAGCGGGGTCTCGGCGGTCGGGTCGGCGTTGTGCCGGCCCTCGACCCAGGCCACGACCTGGGCCACCGCGTCGGCCACCGGCACCCCGTTGCGCTGCGACCCGTCCCGGTACCGGAAGGAGACCGCACCAGCCTCGGCGTCGGTGGCACCGGCGATCAGCACGAAGGGCACCTTCTGCTTGCTGGCGGTGCGGATCTTCTTCTGCATCCGGTCGTCGGAGTCGTCGATCTCCACCCGGATGCCGCGGGCCCGCAGCTGCAGGGCGACGTCGGTCAGGTACGGCACCTGCTCGTCGGTGATCGGGATGCCGACCACCTGCACCGGGGCGAGCCAGGCGGGGAACGCGCCGGCGTAGTGCTCGGTGAGCACGCCGAAGAACCGCTCGATCGAGCCGAACTTCGCCGAGTGGATCATCACCGGCTGCTGCCGGGTGCCGTCAGCGGCGCTGAACTCCAGGCCGAACCGGGCCGGCTGGTTGAAGTCGTACTGGATGGTCGACATCTGCCAGGTGCGGCCGATCGCGTCGCGGGCCTGGACGCTGATCTTCGGGCCGTAGAAGGCCGCGCCGCCCGGGTCGGGGACGAGCTCGAGCCCGGTCTCCCGGGCCGCCTCCTCGAGCACCGCGGTGGCCAGCGACCACTGCTCGTCGGAGCCGATGAACTTGTCCGAGTCGCCGCGGGTGGACAGCTCCAGGTGGTAGTCGTCCAGGCCGAAGTCGCGCAGCAGGCCGAGCACGAAGGCCAGCAGGTGCCGGATCTCACCGGGCGCCTGCTCCGGGGTGACGTAGCTGTGCGAGTCGTCCTGGGTGAGCCCGCGCACCCGGGTCAGGCCGTGCACGACGCCGGACTTCTCGTAGCGGTAGACCGAGCCGAACTCGAAGAACCGCAGCGGCAGCTCCCGGTAGGACCGCCCGCGCGACCGGAAGATCAGGTTGTGCATCGGGCAGTTCATGGCCTTGAGGTAGTACTTCGAGTTCTCCAGGTCCATGGCCGGGAACATGGTGTCCTCGTAGTACGGCAGGTGCCCGGAGGTCTCGAACAGACCGCCCTTGCTGATGTGCGGGGTGCCGACGTAGGAGAAGCCCTCCTCGATGTGCCGGCGGCGGACGTAGTCCTCCATCTCCCGCTTGACCACCCCGCCCTTGGGGTGGAAGACCACCAGCCCGGAGCCGATCTCGTCGGGGAAGCTGAACAGGTCCAGCTCCACCCCGAGCCGCCGGTGGTCGCGGCGCTCGGCCTCGGCGAGCTGCTCCAGGTACGCCTTGTGCGCGTCCTTGCTCTCCCAGGCGGTGCCGTAGACCCGCTGCAGCTGAGGGTTCTTCTCGCTGCCCCGCCAGTAGGCGGCGGCGCTGCGGGTGAGGCTGAAGGCCGGGATGGTCGACGTGCGCGGCAGGTGCGGGCCGCGGCACAGGTCGGTCCAGACCCGCTCGCCGGTGCGCGGGTCGAGGTTGTCGTACATGGTCAGCTGCGCGCCGCCCACCTCGACGTCGGCACCCTCGGCGTCGGACTCCCCCGCGCCGCCCTTCAGGCCGATCAGCTCGAGCTTGTACGGCTCGTGCGCCAGCTCGGCCCGCGCCTCGTCGTCGCCGATCTCCCGGCGGCTGAAGTGCTGCCCCTGCTTGACGATCGCCTGCATGCGCTTCTCCAGCGCCTGCAGGTCCTCGGGGGTGAACGGCCGCTCGGGGTCGAAGTCGTAGTAGAAGCCGTTCTCCACCGGCGGGCCGATGCCCAACGACGTGCCCGGGAACAGGTCCTGCACGGCCTGGGCCAGCACGTGGGCGGTGGAGTGCCGGATCACCGCGCGGCCGTCGGCGCTGGCGGCCGGGACCGGCTCGACCTCGGCGTCGGCGTCCGGGGTCCAGGCGAGGTCCTTGAGGTCACCGGAGGCCAGCTCCCGGACGACGACCGCGCCGTCCGGGCCCTTGAGCGGCACCCCGGCGTCCTTGAGCGCCTGCAGGGCCGTCGTCCCGGCCGGCACCCGGATCGGGGTGACGACGGTGGGCGAAGGCGGGGTGGACACGAGAGCTCCCGGGGGTCGGCGCGGTCCCGGCCGGTCGGCCGGACCCGTCGAGACTAGTGCGCCGGGACGACGGTCCGGGTCAGCCGGGGACGATCGCCAGCCCCGCGGCCACGGCGCCCCGGGCGTCCAGGACCGCGCCGATCCGTGCGGCGCTCTCCGGGTCGGCCGGCACCAGCCGGACGGCGTCGGCACCGACCTCGATCCGGACGGGCACCGCCTCGGCCCGCGACACGGTGAACCGGCCGTCGTCGCCGCGGGTGAAGGTGAACCGGGCGATCACCGAGTCCTCGGTGTCGTACCCGCGGGTGCTGTGCTCGGCGAGGTGGTTGCCCAGCCCGTAGGCCGCCCACTCACCGTCGAGCTGCTCGAAGGGCTGCACGACGTGCGCGTGGTGGCCCAGCACCAGGTCGACGTCCGGTGAGGCGAGCAGCGTGCGCACCGCCTCCTCCTGGGCCGCGGTCGGCTCGTGGTCGTACTCGGCGCAGCAGTGCACGCTGGCCACCACCACCTCCGCACCGGCGGCCCGGGCGGCGGCCGCGTCGGCGAGCACCCCGCTGACGTCCGGCACGGCGAAGGTGTCGACGGCCCAGGGCGCTTCGGCCGGCAGCGGGACGCCGTTGAGGGAGAAGGTGGTGGCCACGTGCCCCACCCGGACGCCGGCGACGTCGACCACGGTCGGCGGCTCGTCGGCGGCGCGGTGGGTGCCGGTGTGCGCGATCCCGGCCGCGTCGAGGGTGTCCAGGGTGCGGACCAGGCCGTCGAGGCCGTCGTCCAGCGAGTGGTTCGACGCGGTGGAGCAGAGGTCGTAGCCGGCGCCGGCCAGGGCGTCGACGATCTCGGGCTGGGCGGCGAAGGACGGGTAGCCGGTGTACGGCCCGCCGACCGGCGCGACCGGCGTCTCCAGGTGGCAGATCGCCAGGTCGGCCCGCGCGATGACCGGCGCGACCGGGGCGAACACCGCCGAGAAGTCCCAGCTGCCGTCCGGCCGGCGCGCACCGGTGGTGAGCGCGCGGCCCTGGTGCACCAGCACGTCCCCGGTCGCCACGAGCGTGAACGACTCCGGCGCCGGCGGCGCGGCCGGAGCGACCGGCGACGTCGTGGCGGTGGCCGGCTCCGCGGCCGGGCCGGGGTCGTCCGTGCCGCACCCGGCCAGCACGGCGGCCAGCAGGACCAGCGTGGTTCTCCGGGGCACGGCGGGAGGCTAGCGGCTGCCCCGGCCACGTCCCTCAGTCGAGCAGGTGCACCTCGTCGCCCTCGGCCACCCGCCCCGGGGTGCGCACCTCGGCGTAGACGCCCAGGCAGTGCTTCGGGGTGCGGACCACCTCGAGCTCGGTGGTGCCGACCCGTACCCGGCGGCCGACCCACGCCCGCTCGTCCTGCCCGCCGGTCAGGTGCAGCAGCAGGTTGGCCCGCGGGTCGTCGGCCGAGCACCCCTCGGGCACGTCGCCCTCGGCGGCCCGGTCGATCGCGGAGCGGGACACCAGGTGCACCGCGGCGGCGTCGACCTGCGGACCGCCCGCGGAGGCGGCCAGCCGGACCGGCCGGCCCAGCACCTCGGTCAGGGTGATCGTGTCGGCCTCGGTGTCGCCGGTGGGCACCACGCTGCTCAGCTGCGGCGTCGTCTTCACGGTGACCCGCTCGCCGGTGTCGGCGTCCACGACCGACCAGGCGCGGTCGCCCCGCAGGCCGGCGTCGTCCACCTCCGCCGCGGACACCTCCCGCCCGGCCAGTGACTTCACCGGGTACACCGAGACCTGGGCCACCTGCCCCACCACGTCGCTCATCCCAGCGACGCTACGCGGGACGGCCCCCGCCCACCTGCCCGGCCGGCGCCTCGCCCCGGCGGCGCAGCCGGCGCAGCTGGGCGTCCAGGTAGGGCCGGGCACGGCGCTGCCCACCGCGCTCGGCGATCGCCCCGGAGAGGGCGACCAGGAGCCGGGCCAGCCGGGGCGCGTCCGGGTGCCAGCCACGGCGCTCGCACTCCTCCAGCCACTCGACCGGCGCGACGTGGCCACGGGCGGAGTTGCAGCGCCGGCAGGCGGCGACCTCGTTCTCCAGCCAGGACGGTCCGCCCTTCACCCGCGGCACCACGTGCTCGGTGGTCGGGCCCACCTGCGCGCCGAAGGCACGGCCGCACCAGATGCAGGTGGGGCCGTCCCGTTCCACGGCGGCCCGCAGACGGGCGGCCCGGTCCAGTGCCATCGCCGTCCATGGTGCGCCCGTCCAGGGCCCTCGCGCCCGGGACGATGCCATGGGGGCGACGACCTCGAGGACAACGACCCCGAGGACGACCCCAGGGACGACGAAGGGCCAGGGTCCCCCGTCGTCCGGGTTCACCTGGCCCTGCATCCGGTGGGCGATACTGGGTTCGAACCAGTGACCTCTTCGGTGTGAACGAAGCGCTCTACCACTGAGCCAATCGCCCGCTGCGTGGAACATTCTGCCAGACGCTCACCGCCAGAGCGGCACCCACCCCGGCACCCAGTCCGGCACGCCCGTCAGGTGGAGGGTCAACACGAGCACCGCGCAGACGAACGCCACGGTCAGCAGCGCGAACGACAGCCGGACCAGCAGCGACTGCCGGCCCAGCCAGTCCGTCCAGCGGGACACGTGGTGCCGGGTGAACTCCAGGACCCGTTCGGCCCAGGTGAACTCGGTGGCGAGCACGAAGAGCCCGGCGAACACGGTCAGCCAGCCCGGCCCGGGCAGCGGGATGGTGATGATGCCGAAGACCACGACCAGGCCGCCGATGAGCCCGACACCGGCACGGTAGGGCGCGTCCAGCGACCGTCGCGCGGCGATCCTGCTCCGCCAGCGGGACTCGGCCACCCGCTCGCGCAGGCTGTGCACCTCGTCGGCGTCGTACCGGGCGCGGCGTTCCTGCGCGGTCTCCGTCGCACCGGGGGCCTGCGCCACCGGGTCGGCCGTCACCGCGCGCTGCGCCGCGGCGTCGGCCTCCGGCGCCAGGGCGTGCGGTGCCGGGCGCCGGGGCCGGTGCTCCCCCGGTGCCGCAATCGTGTCCGCTCCGCTCAGCTGGTCACCTGCCCGTTCGCGACGATGTCCGTCGGTTCCGACGGAGCCTGCTGACCGGGTTCGATGCTGACGGCGTAGGCCGAGTACTGGTCCAGCCCGGTCGCCGCCGAGCCTACGGTCCGCAGGTCCATCTGGGGAGTGACCACGTCGAACGTCCCGATGGCCACTGGGGAACCAGCACCTATCCCCCAGAGGACGTAGGTGCTGTCCGAGCGGTCGTTGACCGGCAGTCCGGTGGCCACCACCTGGGCCTGGCCGTCCCGCACCACCACGGTGGCGACCGGGTCGCCGTCCTCGGTCAGCGGCGCGATCGTGGCCTGACCCGGCACCAGCAGCGCCTCGAGCATCTGCGAGCGCTCGGCGGCCGTCGACCGCGCGGTGTCCAGGTCGCTGGAGAGGACGACGTTCCAGGCCCCCAACGCGAGCACGGCGGCCACGGCCGCGGCCGCCAGTGCCGTGGGCAGCAGTCGGCGCCAGGCCGGCCGCAGGTCGGTGGGCTCGGCGAACAGCGGGTCCGCCAGGCCGCCGACGTCCCGGGCGGTGTTCCCACGAGCGGTGTCGCTCTGGTCGCCGGCCGTCGCGGCCTGCGACGCCGCCGGCGGCGGGACACGGCGCGGCTCGGCCGGCTGGGCGGGCGGCAGCTGCTCGGTCTCCTCGACCGCCGCCCGCAGCCGGTCCCGCAGCCCGTCGGAGGGCTCGGCCTGCGGCAGGTCGCGGGCCATCGCCGCCATCACCTCGGCGGTCTCGGCCACGGTCCGGGCGCACCGCGGGCAGTCGGTCAGGTGCGCGGCGAAGAGCGCCTCGTCCTCCGGCTCCAGGGCGTGCAGCGTCCAGCCGACGGCCAGCTCGTCCCAGGCGCGGTGCTCGTCGCCGCGGTCGTCCACGGCGCTCATCGCGAGGTCCCGTCGGCCGGAGTGGCGCCGGGCACCCCGGTGCCCAACGTGTCCTTCAGCCGCCGCATGCCGGCCAGCATGCGCGTCTTGACGGTGCCCAACGGCGTGCCGGTCAGTGCCGCCACCTCCCGCTGGGTGTACCCGCCGTAGTAGGCCAACGTGAGCGCCTCCCGCTGGTGATCGGGCAGTGAGCGCAACGCCGAGCGGACCCGGCCGGCCTCCGCCCGCTCCCAGACGTCGTCCTCCACGTCGCTGGTCTGGGTGGGGGCGCTCAGGGCCAGGTCGTCCTCCGCCCGCGCCGTGCGCCGCCGGTGGGACTCCTCGCGCCGGACGGCGTCGACCGCCTTGTGGTGGACCATCGTGAGCAGCCAGGAGGCCACGCTCCCCCGGGCCCCGTCGAAGGCCGACGGGTCGCGCCACACGCTGAGGAACACGTCCTGGAGCACGTCCTCGGCGAGCACGTCGTCGGCCAGCACCCGCCGCGCCAGCGCGAACGCCGGACGACGGAACCGCTGGTACAGGTCGTCGATCGCGCCGCGGTCACCCGCCGCCACCCGACGGACCAGTTCCAGGTCGGCCGCGCCGTCCTCCGGACTGCGCGCTGGTCGGCTCACGAGGCCCATGGTCACACGGGACGTTCGCAGCGCCCAGGGTGATCGGTTCAGCGCGCGCCGCACCCTGCCCAGGACCCTCGCCAGGTCTGACGGGTGTGACTGGTGGGACTCAGGAGGGTGCAGAGGCGCGACACGCCGAAGCCATGCGTGACCGAGGGCCTTTCTGGGTCGTTACCAGGACATGGCGCGCTACCCGAGGTCCGGCTGCACTGCACGAACCACCCTCCACCTGGTCGGCCCACAGGCGTGGACCCCCGTCCCGGCGGCACTGGTCTACGACTCCGCCGACCCCTTCGCCGTCCGGGTCCGCTTCGGCGACGACGGCCCCGCGGACGCCGGCCACGAGGCCCCCGGCGAGGAGGGGCTGTTCGGCGTCACCGACCTCGACCTCGCCGCACTCGCCGGCACCGACCTGGAGGACGAGGAGGTCGACGAGCTCGACGACGAGGGCCTGGACGAGGACGGCGGCGTGGAGTGGCTGCTCAGCCGGGACCTGCTGCGGGCGGGCCTGACCGGGCCCGTCGGCGAGGGCGACGTGCGGCTGTGGCCGGCTCGCGGCGGTCTGGACGTGCTGTTCCTGCAGCTGCGCGCACCGTCGGGCGAGGCGCTGTTCGAGCTGTCCGCCGCGAGCGTGGGCGACTTCCTGCGCGAGACCGAGCTGCTCGTGCCGGTCGGCCACGAGAGCGAGCTGCTCCGCGTGGACGACGAGCTGTCGGTGCTGCTGAGCGGCGGCACGGACAACCCGCGCTCCTGGTGAGGTCCGCGCGCCGCTGACCTGCGAGAACAGGCTCCCGGACACCCGGTGGACCCCCCGGGTTTGGAGCCCTGGAACGGGTCGGTTAGAGTTCTCCACGTAACGCGGACTTGATCCGCAACGCGGACGTGGCTCAGTTGGTAGAGCATCACCTTGCCAAGGTGAGGGTCGCGGGTTCGAATCCCGTCGTCCGCTCGGAACCCCGGGCGCTGGTCGCGAGACCGGCGCCCGGTGTGCGGTGGAGTGGCCGAGAGGCGAGGCAACGGCCTGCAAAGCCGTCTACACGGGTTCAAATCCCGTCTCCACCTCGTCTCCTCCACGGAGCACGGGTGTGGGGGCGAGCCGGTCGAGACACCGGCACGGGCGATTGGCGCAGCGGTAGCGCGCTTCCCTGACACGGAAGAGGTCACTGGTTCGATCCCAGTATCGCCCACCAGCCGCAGGAGGCCCCAGGTCCACGGACCTGGGGCCTCCTGCCGTCTCAGGGGCGGATGCCGCGACGCCCTCTGCCCGGTGTGATCATCCCCACCTCAACCGACCGGCACCCCGTCGGCGGCGGCACGCAACGCGGCGAGGTCCAGCTTGGTCATGCCGAGCATCGCCTGCACGGCGCGGTGCGCTCGAGCCGGGTCGGGATCGGCGAACACCTCGGCCATCCCCGCGGGCACCACCTGCCACGACAGGCCGTAACGGTCCTTCAGCCAGCCACACTGGCTCTCCTGCCCTCCGTCGCCGATCAGCCGGTCCCAGTAGCGGTCGACCTCCGCCTGGTCGGCACAGTCGATCTGGAACGACACCGCCTCGGTGAACGGGAACTCAGGACCCCCGTTGATGCCCACGAACCGCTGGCCGACGACCTCGAACTCCACGGTCATCACCGACCCGGCCGGGCCGGGCGCACCCTCGGGGTACCGCGCGACGTCGAGGACGCGGCCGTCCCCGAACACGTCGATGTAGTAGTGCGCCGCCTCCTCCGCCTGGGTGTCGAACCACAGGTTCGGGACGATCTTCTGCTGGCCCATGCCGAGCTCCCTCCGCTCCGGAGCGACCCCACGCCGGGGCCGCACGACGAAGACCGGGTCACCGGGCAGAACTCATCGCCGGCGGTGGGGCGCTCAGCCGCGCTCGGGCTCCACCCGCTCCGCCCAGAATCGCTCCACCTGCGCGACCAGCGCCTCGTGGTCCCCGTCGTTGCTCAGCACCACGTCCGCCACCGCCCGACGCTGCTCGTCGGTGGCCTGACTGGCCATCCGGGCCCGGGCGTCCTCGGCGGACAGGCCCCGGCCCACCAGCCGGCCCACCCGGGTCTCTGGATCGGCCTCCACCACCAGGACCAGGTCGTGCGCCCCCGCCTGCCCCGTCTCCACCAGCAGCGGGACGTCCTGCACGACGACGGCGTCGTCGGGGGCGGCGGAGACCAGCTGCGCGGCGCGGGCGCGCACCAGGGGGTGCACGATGCCGTCGAGCCGAGCCCGGGCAGCCGGATCACCGAACACCACGGCCGCCAGCGCGGCACGGTCGAGGGCGCCGTCGGCGGTGAGCACGTCGGGGCCGAACGCCTCGACGACGGCCGCCAGTCCGGGCGTGCCGGGCTCGACGACCTCCCGGGCGATGCGGTCGGCGTCCACGACCAGGGCGCCCCGCTCGGCCAGCAGCGCCGCCACGGTGCTCTTGCCCGATCCGATGCCGCCGGTCAGTCCGATCCTCAGCACGGGGCCGACCCTAGGCCCTGCCATCCGCAGCAACCCCGGCAGCGGCCTCCGGACGCCGCTGCCCGACCGGCCGGGCACGGGCCCGGCTCGTCGGCGACGTCAGGTCTCGGACAGGTCACGGCGGCCGGACGCGCGGCGCGTCGCACCAGTCACACCAGTCACAGGACCTACCTTTCGTCCCGGTGGACTTCCCCCGCCACAGGAGAGAGGCAGGATCGTCATGTCCCGTTCGACGCTCGATGGCACGCCGTCCGCCGGCACCCCCCGCCGCGGTCGGCACCGGATCGAGACCCCGCACGGGGTCCGCTGCTCCGACCTGCCGGGCGTGCGGGAGCGACTGCCGCAGAGCCGACGGGGCGCGGCGTTCCTGCGCGCACTGATGCCCAGCGTGCCCTCGGGCCGGCACACCTGGGACTTCCTGGCCAACGCGGGCGGTCGTCCGCGTACCGCGTTCGCCATCATCCTCAGCCTCTGACCACCTGACCGGCCGCGGCCGGTCACCCGCGCGCTGACGATCGCCGGGTCGAGCCACCGGGGGGGCACCACCGGCTCGACCACGGCGTCAGCCGAGCGCAGCGCCACACCGAGACCATCGCCGGCTCATGGACGAGCTGGCACCAGGGGAACGGCCGGACGGCTCATGGCTGAGCCCGACGACCCGACGACCCCGTCGACCACCACGGTCGGCGGGGTCGTCGCGTTGAGCCGGGTGGTCCTCGTCGCGGACACACCCGTCGACGTCGGGGACGCGACGTCGGGCGCAGTGCCACTCCCCCGCGGCCTCCGTGGTCGCCACCCACGCGTCCCAGGAGCCCGGCGCCTCGCCCGTTCCATCGCGCAGTGCCCCGCAGACGACAGTGCGCCGCCCACCGGGATCGGTGGACGGCGCACTGTCAGGTGCTGCTCAGTGGAGCTGCAGGGTCACTCCCCGCCGGCGAGCTTGGCCCGCAGGGCGGCCAGCGCCTCGTCGGAGGCGAGGGTGCCGCCACCGCCACCGTTGCCACCGGTCGAGGCGACCTCGCCCTCGGGCTCGGCAGCGCTGGAGTAGCTGCCACCGGCCGCGGCCTCGGCGTCGGCGGCCTTGGCCTCCGCGATCTGCTTGCGGTGCGCCTCGAAGCGGGCCTGGGCGTCGGCGTACTGCTTCTCCCAGGTCTCGCGGGCCTCGTCGTAGCCCTCGAGCCACTCCCCGGTCTCCGGGTCGAAGCCCTCCGGGTAGATGTAGTTGCCCTGCTCGTCGTAGGACGCGGCCATGCCGTAGGCAGCCGGGTCGAACTGCTCCTCGTCGCCGATGACGCCCTCGTTGGCCTGCTTGAGCGACAGCGAGATGCGACGCCGGTCCAGGTCGATGTCGATGACCTTGACCAGGATCTCGTCGCCGACCTGCACGACCTGCTCCGGGATCTCCACGTGGCGCTCGGCCAGCTCGGAGATGTGCACCAGGCCCTCGATGCCCTCGTCGACGCGCACGAACGCACCGAAGGGGACCAGCTTGGTGACCTTGCCGGGGACGACCTGCCCGATCTGGTGGGTCCGGGCGAACTGACGCCACGGGTCCTCCTGCGTCGCCTTCAGCGACAGGGAGACCCGCTCACGGTCCAGGTCGACGTCGAGGACCTCGACGGTGACCTCCTGGCCGACCTCGACGACCTCGGAGGGGTGGTCGATGTGCTTCCAGGACAGCTCGGAGACGTGCACCAGGCCGTCGACGCCGCCCAGGTCCACGAAGGCACCGAAGTTGACGATCGAGGAGACGACACCCGTGCGGACCTGGCCCTTGGCGAGCTTGTTGAGGAACTCGCTGCGCACCTCGGACTGGGTCTGCTCCAGCCACTGGCGACGGGACAGGACGACGTTGTTGCGGTTCTTGTCGAGCTCGATGATCTTGGCCTCGAGCTCGCGGCCCACGTAGGGCTGCAGGTCGCGGACGCGGCGCATCTCGACCAGCGAGGCGGGGAGGAACCCGCGCAGGCCGATGTCGAGGATGAGACCGCCCTTGACGACCTCGATGACGGTGCCGGTGACGACCTCGTCGGCTTCCTTCTTGGCCTCGATCGTGCCCCAGGCGCGCTCGTACTGAGCGCGCTTCTTGGACAGGATCAGCCGGCCTTCCTTGTCCTCCTTCTGGAGGACGAGGGCTTCCACCTCGTCGCCGACCTTGACGACCTCGGTCGGGTCGACGTCGTGCTTGATGGACAGCTCGCGCGAGGGGATGACGCCCTCGGTCTTGTAGCCGATGTCCAGCAGCACCTCATCGCGGTCGACCTTGACGATCACGCCTTCGACGATGTCGCCGTCGTTGAAGTACTTGATGGTCTGGTCGATGGCAGCGAGGAAGTCCTCGGCGGTGCCGATGTCGTTGACCGCGATCTGCGGGGTGCTGTCGGGACGGACCTGGGTGGAGGTCATGTGGTCGAGTGCTCCGGACGGGGGATGCGTAGGGACAGGATCACCCGCGGCCCAGGCGGACCACGGGGAGGTTCACGGGAGACGTACCGCAGCGGAGACCCCGTTCCCGGGAGCCGACACCACAGACCTCTGGCGTGATCCCCCATGGTACGGACGCCGGGAGCACCGGTCCACCAGGGGTCGGGGACGGTGCCCTGCCGCTGGCGGACCCGTCGGCGTGTCACCATCGCCGGGTCATGGACGGCTCCCGCGCAGGTCTGCCCCTGGCCGCGGACGGGTACCCCGCGGCCAGCGGTGTGACGCGCCGCCGGGCCGGTGCCGCCGAGTCGGCGCGGGCCAACCGCGGCTGGTGGGACGCCGCCGCGCCGGCCTACCTGGCCGAGCACGGGTCCGACCTGGGCGACACCGACTTCCTCTGGTGCCCGGAGGGGCTGCGGGAGGCCGACGCCCACCTGCTGGGCGAGGTCGTCGGGCGCCGGGTGCTCGAGATCGGCTGCGGTTCCGCCCCCTGCTCCCGGTGGCTGGCCCGGGCCGGGGCCTCCCCCGTCGCCCTGGACGTCTCCGGCGGCATGCTGGCCCGAGCGGCCGAGCTGAACCGGAGCACCGGGCTGGCCGTGCCGCTGCTGCAGGCCGACGCCGGTGCGCTGCCGCTGGCCGACGGCAGCATGGACCTGGCCTGCTCGGCCTTCGGTGGGCTGCCCTTCGTCGCCGACGCCGGCGCCGTGCTCGCCGAGGTCGCCCGGGTGCTGCGTCCCGGCGGCCGTCTCGTGGCCTCGGTGAACCACCCGGTGCGGTGGGCGCTGCCCGACTCCCCCGACCCGGCGGACCTGCGGGTCGTCTCGTCGTACTTCGACCGGCGGCCCTACGTGGAGACCGACGAACACGGTGCCACCGTCTACGTCGAGCACCACCGCACGGTCGGGGACTGGGTGCGGGCCGTGGTCGGTGCCGGCTTCGTGCTCCAGGACCTGCTGGAGCCGGAGTGGACACCGGGCCGCAGCCAGACGTGGGGGCAGTGGTCCCCCGAGCGCGGCGCCCTGGTGCCCGGCACGCTCATCCTGGTCGGTGAGCTGCCCGCCTGACCTGCGCAGGGCCGGGTCGACCTGCCAGGCTGGCCGCCGACGCCGGCCGCGGGCCGGCCGCTCGACCGACCTGAGGGAGGACCCCGGTGGACGAGACAGCGCAGGCCGTCCTGGCCGATGCGACCGAGAGCGCCGTGGTGGTGCTGGTCCCCGACGTCGACCCGGTGGTCGACGCCCACCGCCAGCAGTTCGACGTCTCCGCGTCGTGGGGCGTGCCTGCCCACCTGTCGGTGATCTACCCGTTCGTCACGCCCCGCCAGGTGGACGACGCCGTGCTGAGCGGTCTGACCGACGTGCTGTGCACCGTCCCGGCGTTCGACTGCACCTTCACCGGGACCGCCTGGTTCGGTGAGGAGATGCTCTACCTGGTGCCCGACCCCGAGGAGCCCTTCCGCCGGTTGACCGCCCGGGTGCAGCAGGCCTTCCCCGAGCACCCGCCGTACCGCGGCGCCCACGGCGAGCCGGTGCCGCACCTGGGCATCGGGCAGCGCCGGCAGGGCGACCTCTCCGGGCTCCGGCACGCCGAGGAGGTGCTGCGGAGCCAGCTCCCGATCCGGGCACGGATCGAGACCGCCGCCCTGTACGCCGGCACCCGGGAGCCGGGTTCCTGGCAGCTGGTCCGCACCTTCCCCCTGGGCCGCCCCACCGGCTGAGCCTGCACCCGGCCCCCACCGCTCTGCCGGCCCCTGTGCAGGGGCCTGTGCCGAGCGTGCGAGGTGTGGGCAGAAGGACCTCGTCCCCCTCCCCCCTCGCAGGCTCGGAGCGAGCCTCTGGACGAGGCCGTCAGTGGGCGGCGGCGTCCCAGCTGGTGCCGAAGCCGACCGAGACCTCCAGCGGCACCGACAGCTGCGCCGCGCCGGCCATCTCCCGGCGCACCAGCGCCTCCAGGGCGTCGTGCTCGCCGGCGGCCACCTCGAGCACGAGCTCGTCGTGCACCTGCAGCAGCATCCGGGAGCGCAGCCCCTCGGCCTCGATCGCCCGCTCCACGTTCAGCATGGCCACCTTGATCACGTCGGCCGCCGACCCCTGGATGGGGGCGTTGAGCGCCATCCGCTCGGCCATCTCCCGGCGCTGCCGGTTGTCGCTGGTCAGGTCGGGCAGGTAGCGGCGGCGGCCCAGGGTGGTCTCGGTGTAGCCGGTCTGCCGGGCGTCGTCGACGACCCCGTCGAGGTAGTCGCGGATGCCACCGAAGCGCTCGAAGTAGGCGTGCATCTGCCCGCGCGCCTCCTCCGGGGTGATCCGCAGCTGCTGGGCCAGGCCGTAGGCGCTCAGCCCGTACGCCAGGCCGTAGCTCATCGCCTTGATCCGCCGGCGCATCTCCGGGTCGACGTCGGAGATCGGGATGCCGAAGGCCCGGGAGGCGACGAAGGAGTGGAGGTCCTCGCCCGAGGTGAAGGCCTCGATCAGGCCGGCGTCCTCGGAGAGGTGGGCCATGATCCGCATCTCGATCTGGCTGTAGTCGGCCGTCATCAGCGACTCGTAGCCCGAGCCGACGACGAACGCCTGGCGGATCCGCCGGCCCTCGGCGCTGCGGATCGGGATGTTCTGCAGGTTCGGGTCGGTCGAGGACAGCCGACCGGTCGCCGCGATCGTCTGCTGGTAGGTGGTGTGCACCCGCCCCACCTCGTCGACCATCGGGATCAGGCCGTCGATGACGGTGCGCAGCCGGGTGACGTCGCGGTGCCGCAGCAGGTGCTCGAGGAACGGGTGCCCGGTGGAGGCCAGCAGCGAGGTCAGCGCCTCGGCGTCGGTGGTGTAGCCGGTCTTGTTCTTCTTCGTCTTGGGCAGCCCGAGCTCGTCGAACAGCACCGCCTGCAGCTGCTTGGGCGAGCCGAGGTTGATCTCCTTGCCGATGACCGCGTACGCCTCATCGGCGGCCTCGGTCACCGCGGCGGCGAACTCGCGCTGCAGCTCGTGCAGGAACTCGAGGTCCGCGGCGATGCCCCGGTGCTCCATGGCCGCGAGCACCCGGGTCAGCGGCAGCTCGATCTGCCCGAGCAGCTGGTCGCCGCCCTTCTGGCCGAGCACCTGCTCCAGCGCGTCGGACAGGTCGTTGACCGCCACGGCCTTGAGCACGTCGGCGTGCGCGGCGGCCGCGGCGACGTCCTCCTCCGAGGGCCCGAGACCGTCGAGGGTCAGCTGCCCCTCGGGCTCCGCGGCGTCCTTGAGCTCGCGGCGCAGGTAGCGCACCGCCAGGTCGCCGAGGTCGAACGAGCGCTGCCCGGGGTTGACCAGGTAGGCCGCCAGCGCGGTGTCGCTGACCATGCCCTGCAGGTCCCAGCCGCGGGCCCAGATCGCCAGCAGCGGGCCCTTGACCTCGTGCACGACCTTGGGCGTCGCCGGGTCGGCCAGCCAGGCGGCCAGCGCCTGCTCGTCGGCGGGGTCGAGGTCGGGGCCCAGGTCGACGAAGGTGGCGTGGTCGTCGGCGGCGGCCAGCGCCAGGCCGGTCAGCTCACCGACACCCCGGCCCCACGTGCCCCGGAAGACGACCCCGGTGTGCCCGGTGCGCGCGTGCGCGGTGAGCCAGCCGGCCAGCTCGCCCGGAGCGAGCCGGTCGGCGGTGACCTCGAAGCCGCCGTCGACCTCCGGTTCGGGGGTGGCGAGGGTGGCGAAGAGCCGGTCGCGCAGCACCCGGAACTGCAGGTTGTCGAAGAGGGTGTGCACCTCGTTGCGGTCCCAGGGCTGGACGGCGAGGTCGGCCGGCCCCACCTCCAGCGGCACGGCACGGTCGAGCTCGGTGAGCCGCCGGTTCTGCAGCACGGAGGAGAGGTGCTCGCGCAGCTTCTCCCCCACCTTGCCCTTGACGGTGTCGACCTGGTCGACCAGCGCGTCGAGGGAGCCGTACTCCCGCACCCACTTGGCGGCGGTCTTCTCCCCCACGCTCGGGATGCTCGGCAGGTTGTCGCTCGGGTCGCCCCGCAGCGCCGCGAAGTCGGGGTACTGGATCGGGGTCAGGCCGTACTTGGCCTCGACCTCCTCGGGGGTGAACCGGGTCAGGTCGGAGACGCCCTTGCGCGGGTAGAGCACGGTCACGTGCTCGTTGACCAACTGGAGGGCGTCCCGGTCACCGGTGCAGATCAGCACGTCCATGCCCTGCTCCACCGCCTGCACGGTGAGGGTGGCGATGACGTCGTCGGCCTCGTAGTTCTCCGCGGTGATCACCGGCACGTGCAGCGCGCCGAGCACCTCCTGCACCAGGCTCACCTGGCCGCGGAAGTCGGTGGGGCTCTCCGAGCGGTTGGCCTTGTAGTCGGCGTAGATCTCGCTGCGGAAGGTCTTGCGGCTGACGTCGAAGGCCACCGCCAGGTGGCTGGGCTGCTCGTCGCGCAGCACGTTGATCAGCATCGACGTGAAGCCGTAGACGGCGTTCGTCGGCTGACCGGTGGTGGTGGAGAAGTTCTCCACCGGGAGCGCGAAGAAGGCCCGGTAGGCCAGCGAGTGGCCGTCGAGGAGCAGCAGCCGCGGACGGGCGCCGTCGGCGGGAGCGGACGCAGGGGCAGCAGCAGGAGCGGACATCGCCGCCGATCCTATGTGCGGGGTACGACGGTCCGGGTCGGCGCGAGGGCCCCGTTGTCTACGGTGCCCGGGTGACCACATCCCGGCCCGAGTGGCTGCCGCCGACCCAGGGCCCGCTGGACGAGAAGCTGGGCATCCAGATCACCGACTGGGACCCCGAGCGGCTGGTCGCGACCATGCCGGTCGCCGGCAACGAGCAGCCCTTCGGCCTGCTGCACGGCGGCGCCACCTGCGCACTGGTGGAGAGCATCGGGTCGTGGGCGGCCATGCTGCACGCCGGCCAGGGCGGCAACGTGGTCGGCATCGAGCTCAACGCCAGCTACCTGCGCGGCGCCTCCGCCGGCGTCGTCACCGCGGTGTGCACCCCGGCCCGCCGCGGCCGCACGCTCGCCACCTACCTGGTCGAGGTCACCGACGAGGCGGGCCGGGCGACGGCGACCGCCCGCCTGACCTGCATGGTCCGGCCGGCCCGCTGACCGGCGCGGGCCGGCAGCGGCCACGCCCGCCGACCGGTTGCCCACGACCGGTCGCCCACGCCCCGCGTCGTCCCGGCTTAGCAGACCGGCGTGTCGCAGATGGGTCACGGTGTGTCCCAGCAGGTCGATGCGCGTAACAGGGGTGGGTTACTGTCCCGGCTCACATCCAACGGCTGGGAGGTCGAGTGACGCACGCGCCCCACCGCGCCCACAGGCACGGGGAACGCAGCAACACCGGGGAGGTGCCCGCTCCGTCCACCGCCGGCCGCCGCCGGCTCGACCGGTGGCGCTCCGGCCGCCGTCCGCTGGTGCTGGCCCTGCTGGTGGCCACCTTCGGCATGCTGCTGGCGCTGGTCGCGCCCGGCATCGCCGGCGCCGAGGGCGAACGCCTCGTCGGCACGCTGCAGACCAGCCGGAGCGGCCCGATCGAGGGCGTCGAGGTGACGGTCGAGACCGCCGCCGGCGACGAGGTCGACTCGGTCGAGACCGACGAGGACGGCCGGTTCGCCATCGACCTCCCGGGAGCCGGTGACTACACGATCAGCCTGGACGCCGAGGCGCTCCCCGACGGCGTCGAGCTGGGCGGCGGCGGTGACACCCGCACGGTCACCGTCGACAACGGCCGCAGCCAGCCGGTCAACTTCGGCCTCCAGGACGGCAGCAGCGGGGGCGGCGGCAGCACGATCCGCGCCGTCCAGCTGCTCGTCGACGGCCTGCGCTTCGGGCTGCTCATCGCCGTCTGCGCCGTGGGCCTGTCGCTGATCTTCGGCACCACCGGGCTGACCAACTTCGCGCACGGCGAGCTGGTCACCATCGGCGCGATCATCGCCTGGTACATCAACGTCCAGGGCGGGGTGCCGCTGATCCCGGCGACGATCATCGCCATGGTCGCCGGGGCCGCGGTCGGAGCGCTCAACGAGCTGGGCATCTGGCGGCCGCTGCGCCGGCGTGGCACCGGCCTGATCGCCGCGCTGGTGGTCTCCATCGGCCTGTCGCTGCTGCTGCGCTACCTGATCCAGATCGTCTACGGCGGGTTCTCCAACCCCTACGGCGACTTCCAGAGCCAGCGCGCGGTCGACTACGGGGCCTTCACCCTCACCAACCGGTCGCTGGCCTCGATCGTCATCTCCGTCGTCGTCCTGGTGCTGGTGGCGCTGATGCTGCAGCGCACCAAGATCGGGAAGGCGATGCGCGCGGTCGCCGACAACCGCGACCTCGCCGCCTCCTCCGGCATCGACGTCAACCGGGTGATCCTGGTCGTCTGGATGATGGGCGGGGCGCTGGCCACCCTCGGCGGCGTGCTGCTCGGCCTGTCCGACCAGGTCCAGTGGGACATGGGCTTCCGGCTGCTCCTCCTGATGTTCGCCGGCGTCACCCTCGGCGGCCTGGGCACGGCCTACGGCGCCCTGGTCGGCAGCGTGATCGTCGGTGTGTTCGTGCAGATGTCCACGCTCGTCATCCCGGACGACATGAAGTACGTCGGAGGGCTGCTCCTCTTGATCGTCATCCTCGTGATCCGCCCCCAGGGCATCCTGGGCAGCCGGGCCCGGATCGGCTGACCGCGATGTCCGATCTCCTCAACGCGTTCGCGATCGCCGGCAAGGCGTTCTTCGGCTTCCAGGCGATCTTCTTCGCCCTGCTGGCCATCGGCATCAACGTCCACTTCGGCTACACCGGCCTGCTCAACTTCGGGCAGATCGCCTTCGCCATGCTCGGTGGCTTCGGCATCGCCATCTCGGTGAGCCAGTGGGGTCTGCCGTTCTGGGTCGGCGTGCTCATCGGCCTGGCCGCCGCCGTCGTCCTCGCGCTCCTGCTGGGTCTGCCGACCCTGCGGCTGCGGGCCGACTACCTGGCGATCGTCACGATCGCCACGGCCGAGGGGCTCAGACTGGTGTTCCGGTCGGTCTCAGCCACCCCGGTCACCGGTGGCACCCGCGGCCTGGCGGCCTTCAACGGCGACTTCATCGACCTCGCGCCCTGGGACACCCAGCGCCGCTACGACATCCTCGGCACCAGCTGGAGCGGTGCGGAGCTGTGGGTGGTGCTGGTCGGCTGGACGCTCGTGGCGCTGGCCAGCCTGCTGGTCTGGCAGCTCATGCGCAGCCCCTGGGGCCGCGTGGTGAAGGCCATCCGCGAGGACGAGGACGCCGTCCGCGCGCTGGGCAAGAACGTCTACGCCTACAAGATGCAGGCGCTGGTGCTCGGCGGTGTCTTCGGCGCCTTCGGCGGGATGGTCTACGCCTTGGGCACCGGGTCGGCGCTGCCGGACCAGTACCAGAACGCCAACACCTTCCTGGCCTACGCCGCGCTCATCCTGGGCGGGGCCGCCCGGGTGCTGGGCCCGGTGCTGGGGTCGATGCTGCTGCTGTTCATCCTGCAGTTCGCCGACACTGGCCTGCGGGCGCTGATCTCCAACGGCGTCATCCCCGAGGCGCTGCTGTCCTCGACCGACGTGGCCCAGATCCGCTTCGTCCTCGTCGGACTCGGGCTCATGCTGTTGTTGGTGTTCCGACCCCAGGGCATCTTCGGTGACCGACGAGAGGTGATGCTCGATGCCCGCTGAGAGCGGATCGCACGGCGCGCACGCCGCCCGCGAGGACGAGCTGACGCCGGCCGGCCGGCCGGCGCCCCAGCGGCTGGCCCAGGCGGCGCTGAAGGACCTCCCCTGGGAGGTCGGCGTGGCCAAGCCCGACCCGGCGATCGTCGTCGACGGCGTCACCCGCACCTTCGGTGGCCTGACCGCCGTCTCGGTCGACCACCTCGAGGTGCAACGCGGCGGCATCACCGGCCTGATCGGGCCCAACGGTGCCGGCAAGACCACGCTGTTCAACCTGCTGACCGGCTTCGACCAGCCCAACACCGGCACCTGGTCGTTCGACGGCAAGGAGCTGGGCAAGCTCGCCCCGCACCAGGTGGCCCGGCTCGGCGTCGTCCGCACGTTCCAGCTCACCAAGGCGCTGTCCCGGCTCACCGTGCTGCAGAACATGCTGCTCGGCGCCCAGGAGCAGCGGGGTGAGAGCTTCCTGCGCGCCCTGGTGCCGGGCGGCTGGCGGGCCCAGGAGAAGGCGAACACCGAGAAGGCGATGGAGCTGCTCCGTCGCTTCAAGCTCGACGCCAAGAAGGACGACTTCGCCGGCATCCTCTCCGGTGGTCAGCGCAAGCTGCTGGAGATGGCCCGCGCGCTGATGAGCGACCCCAAGGTCGTCATGCTCGACGAGCCGATGGCCGGGGTGAACCCCGCGCTGACCCAGAGCCTGCTCGGGCACGTCAAGGACCTCCGCGAGGAGGGCATGACGGTCATCTTCGTCGAGCACGACATGGACGTCGTCCGCGACATCAGCGACTGGGTCGTGGTCATGGCGGCCGGCAAGGTCATCGCCGAGGGCCCGCCGGAGTCCATCTCGCAGAACCAGGCGGTCGTCGACGCCTACCTCGGTGCCCACCACGACGCCCCCCTCACCGTCGAGGAGGAGGACCGGGTGCTGGCCGAGGTCGAGGCGGAGATCGCCCGCGAGGAGCACGGCGACACCTCGCCCGGCTCCGACGTGATCACCGACGGAGGACGACGATGAGCGACCCGCTGTTCCAGGTGGACGAGTCCGACGAGGAGGTCACCCGCGCGCAGACCGCCACCGGGGTTGAGCTCTCCCCCGCCGAGAAGGCCGCCACCCGCGAGGAGCACCTGAAGCTGGCCGAGGGCGCGCTGGTGCGCGCCGACGACCTGCTGGCCGGCTACGTGCCCGGCGTCAACATCCTGCGCGGGTGCGACTTCTACCTGCAGGACGGCGAGCTGGTCGGCATCATCGGCCCCAACGGCGCCGGCAAGTCGACGCTGCTCAAGACGCTGTTCGGGCTGATCCCGGTGCGCTCGGGCTCGGTCACGCTGCGCGGCGAGGACATCACCGGCGCCCCCGCGCACCGGCTCGTGTCGATGGGCGTCGGGTACGTGCCGCAGAACAACAACGTGTTCCCCTCGCTCACCATCGAGGAGAACATGCAGATGGGCGTCTACCTGCGGCCGAAGACGTTCAAGGAGCGCTTCGACTACGTCATCGACCTGTTCCCGCTGCTCGGTGAGCGGCGGAAGGGCAAGGCCGGGGCGCTGTCCGGCGGTGAGCGCCAGATGGTCGCCATGGGCCGGGCGCTGATGATGGACCCGTCGGTGCTGCTGCTCGACGAGCCGTCGGCCGGGCTCTCCCCCGCCTACCAGGACGAGGTGTTCATCCGCTGCCGGCGGATCAACGCCACCGGCGTCTCGATCATCATGGTCGAGCAGAACGCCCGCCGGTGCCTGCAGATCTGCGACCGCGGCTACGTGCTCGATCAGGGCCGCAACGCCTACACCGACACCGGCAAGGCGCTGATGAACGACCCGAAGGTCATCGAGCTGTACCTGGGCACGCTGGCAAAGGCCCAGTAGTCGACGGACCTCGGTGCTCCCCGGACCTCGCACGCTCGGTCCGGGGAGCACCGAGGCCGAACGGCGCCACTCCCTCCCGGGGGCGGCGCCGTTCGTCGTCCCGGGTCAGGATGGGCCGGTGACAGACCGTGCCGCGCCGCTGCACCGCTACCGGGAGCTGGTGCTGGACCGGCTGCCCGCACGGGCACGCGCCGAGGGCTGGGTGGTCACCGCCGACCACTGCTTCGGGCGGATCGTGCTGGAGCACGCCGTCGGCGGCCGCTGGTACGACGTGCTCGACCGGCGCCGCTCCCCCGCCTTCGCCCAGCTGGACGACGCCCGGCTGGCCGCAGCGGTCGAGCTCGCCGAGCGGATGGACGCCGAGGGCGACCCGCTGGTGCGCCGGCTGGACGCGCAGAGCCTCGCCTGGCGCGGCAAGCCCGCCAAGCCGTCCTGCCCGTGACGGCCCTGCTGGCTGCCCACCTGGCGCTGGCGGCGGCCTACGCGGGCGTGCAGTGGACCGTGCGGGTACTGGTCTACCCCCAGTTCACCGCCGTGCCCGCGGACGCCTGGCCGGCCTTCCACGACGGGCACTCGCGCCGGATCGCCCGGGTCGTCGGCCCGCTCTTCGCCGGGCAGGTGGTCACCACCGGCTGGCTGCTGCTCGACCTCCCGCCCGGTGCGCCGCGGGCGGCGGTGCTGGCCGGCGCGGCCTGCCTGGGCACCGTCGTGGGCATCACCGCCCTGGTCGCGGTCCCGCAGCACCGGCGGCTGGGACGTGGGTTCGACGCGGCGGCCCACCGGCGCCTGCTGCACGCGGACTCGGTGCGTGTGCTCGCCGCCACCGGCAGCGTCCTGGCGGCGGGCTGGGCGGTCCTGGGCTGACCGGCGGCCACCCCCGGACAACACTGCGGCCCGGCACCCTCGGAGGGTGCCGGGCCGCAGCTCGGTGCAGGTGGTGCGTGCCGATCAGGAGATCAGCATCGGGTCAGCGCTGCGGGCCCACACCGTTGGTGTTGAGCGCCTGGATGATCCGGGAGGACTCCTCGAACCCGATGACGACGATCGCGTCGGGGTTGAAGTCGGTCATCTGCTGCACCTCGGAGTCGAAGTTCGCCGCGGTGGGGTCGTAGATGATCGTCTGGATCGAGTCCTCGGGCAGACCGTCGCTGATCAGGTTGTTGGCGGTGTTCTCCGCCAGACCGGTGCCGTACGGGTCGTTGAGCGCCAGGATCCCGACGGTGTTGTTGCCGTCGGCGCCGATCAGGTCGGCGAGCGCCCGGGCCTGGAGGGTGTCCGCGGGAGCGGTGCGGAAGTACAGGCCCTTGTCGTCGTAGGTGGTGAAGATGTCGGAGGTGTTCGCCGGCGAGAACATCAGCACGCCGGCCCCGACGACGGTGTTGATGACCGACTGGCTGACGCCGGAGGACGCCGCACCGATGATCGCGTTCACACCCGACTGCAGCAGCCGGTCGACGGTCTGGGTGGCGGTGTCGGTGGAGGTGTCGCCCGAGTCTCCGGTGACCAGGTTGACCGGGGCGCCCAGGACGCCGCCGGCTGCGTTCACGTCGTTGATCGCCAGCTGGACGCCGGCGACCTCCGGCGGGCCGAGGAAGGCCAGGTTGCCGGTCTCCGGCAGCAGGGTGCCGATGGTCAGCGGGGCGCCGGTGGCACCCGGGGCGACGGGGGCCGGGCCCTCGTCGGTGGCCGCGTTGGCCTCGTCGCCGGCGATGACGTACTCGGTGGCGGAGTCGTCGAGGGCGTTGTCGTCGCCGAACTGCAGCAGCCCGAAGCTGGCCTGCGCCGGCTCACCGGCGTCGGCGAAGCTCAGCGGGCCGGTGATGCCGTCGTAGTCGGGGTTGCCACCGGCGTTGACGATCTCCAGGCAGGAGGCGAAGTCGTCGCACTTCTCGCCACCGAAGGTGATGCCGTTGATGTACGGCGCGAAGGCCGTGGCCTGGTTGCTGCCGGCCATCTGCGCGGCCAGGGCGGTGAGCACGACGGCGTCGTAGGACTCGCCGGCGTAGTTGTAGTCCTGCAGGTCCGGGTCGACCTCGAGCAGCCGGTCGGTGAAGTCCCCGGACAGCTCCGTCAGCGGCGTGGTGCCCTTCATGCCGGCCAGCGCACCCTGCTCGGAGAAGTCCTCGCCGAGCGCGTTGCCCATGTTGCCGTCGGTGCCGTAGACGTTGACCTGCTTCTCGCCGCTCGCCTCGCCACCGGAGTCACTGCCGCCGCCGTCGTCGCTGCCGCCGCCACAGGCGGACAGAGCGATCAGGGCGGCACCGGAAAGGGCGGTCGCGCGGGCGAACCTGCCTGTGCGCATCAAGGAACTCCCAGGGATGTGAGTGCGTCCATCGACGCCCCCGACCGGCCCAGAGGCCGGCCGGCGGCCGATCAGTGCGGAGAACCTAACCGCCGCTCCCCGGCGTGGCGCCGCCCTCGGTCGCACCGTGATGACGTTGTGATCTGCGCGATGCGCAGCCGCCACACCCTGGGACGGGGCGTCACACCCCTGGAACACGCCGGGGCGTCGAGCCCGGCGCCGACGCTCAGGAGCCGGTGGGCTCGCCCGCGGTCTCGGTGCCGCCGGCGGGCGCGGCCGCGGTGGCGAGGATCGCCTGGGCCAGGGCCTTCATCGAGGTGCGCTCGTTCATCGCCGTCCGCTGGATCCAGCGGAACGCCTCGGCCTCGGTCATGCCGCGCTCGGCCATCAGCCGGCCCTTGGCCTGCTCGACGACCTTGCGGGCCTCCAGACGCTCCTTGAGGTCGCTGACCTCGGCGTCGAGGGCGTGCATCTCCTGGAACCGGCCGACCGCCACCTCGATGGCGGGCACCAGGTCGTTCTTGGAGAACGGCTTGACCAGGTAGGCCATCGCCCCGGCGTCGCGGGCCCGCTCCACCAGCTCGCGCTGGCTGAAGGCGGTCAGCACGATCACCGGTGCGATGCGCGCAGCGGCGATCTGCTCGGCCGCGGCGATGCCGTCGAGGACGGGCATCTGGACGTCGAGGACGACGAGGTCGGGCCGCAGCTGCTGCGCCTGCTCGACGGCGGCCTGCCCGTCGCCCACCTCGGCGACGACGACGTAGCCCTCCTCCTCCAGCATCTCCTTGAGGTCGAGGCGGATGAGGGCCTCGTCCTCTGCGATGAGGACCCGGGTCGGTGCGTTGCTCACCCGATCATCCTATCGGCCGAGGACGCCCCCGCCCCGCCCGATAGGCTCACCGCTCACCCGGTTGAGCTGGCCCCCGTACCCCAATCGGCAGAGGGAGCGGATTCAAAACCCGCGCAGTGTGCGTTCGAGTCGCACCGGGGGCACCTGAGCACCAGCACGAACGGCACGGGTCAGGACCGTGCCGTGCGCGTCCGAGTGGCCAGGGGCGCCGCGGCGCGACCCGCTCGGCGCGCCTCCCGGGCCGCACCGGTCCACCTCTCCCGTCCGTCCGCCGGTGACCAGGCCGCCTGGTCAGACCACCTCTCGTCCGGCAGCGGTGTCGACGAGGGAGACGGTCGTCGCTGCGGAGGACGTCGGGCCGAGCGCCCGCCCACCCGACGCCGTGTCGGGCGCCCTAGGTCAATACGGTGGGCCCGTGACCGGCCACATGACCCCTGAGGAGTTCCGCCAGCACGGCCACCAGGTCGTCGACTGGATCGCCGACTACTGGTCGCGCCTGCAGGACGACCCGGGGTCGTTCCCGGTCCGCTCCCAGGTCTCCCCCGGCGACGTCCGCGCCTCGCTGCCCCCCGCGGCCCCCGAGCAGGGCGAGCCGTTCTCCGCCGTCCTGGGCGACCTGGACCGCGTCGTGATGCCGGGGATCACGCACTGGCAGCACCCGGGCTTCTTCGGGTACTTCCCGGCGAACACCTCCGGGCCCTCCGTGCTCGGCGACCTGGTGTCGGCCGGCCTGGGCGTGCAGGGGATGTCGTGGGTGACCAGCCCGGCGGCCACCGAGCTCGAGCAGCACGTCATGGACTGGTTCGCCGAGCTGATGGGCCTGCCGGAGTCCTTCCGGTCCACCGGCACCGGCGGCGGCGTCGTCCAGGACTCCAGCTCCGGCGCGAACCTGATCGCGCTGCTCGCCGCGCTGCACCGGGCCAGCAAGGGCGCCACGCTGCGCCACGGGGTGCGCCCCGAGGACCACACCGTCTACGTCTCCGCCCAGACGCACAGCTCGATGGAGAAGGCGGCCCGGATCGCCGGCCTGGGCACCGACGCCATCCGCGTCGTCGAGGTGGACGCCGACCTGGCGATGAGCCCGCGGGCGCTGGCCCAGCGGCTGGAGCGCGACGTCGCACGTGGGTTCACCCCGGTGCTCGTCTGCGCGACGGTCGGGACCACGTCGACCACCGCGATCGACCCGCTCGCGGAGCTCGGGGCGGTGTGCCAGCGCCACGGGGTGTGGCTGCACGTCGACGCCGCCTACGCCGGGGTCAGTGCGGTGGTCCCGGAGCTGCGCGCACTGCAGGCCGGTGTCGAGTGGGCCGACAGCTACACCACCGATGCGCACAAGTGGCTGCTCACCGGGTTCGACGCGACGCTCTTCTGGGTGGCCGACCGGGCTGCGCTCACCGGCGCGCTGTCGATCCTCCCCGAGTACCTGCGCAACGCCGCCACCGACACCGGTGCGGTCGTCGACTACCGCGACTGGCAGATCGAGCTCGGACGGCGGTTCCGGGCACTGAAGCTCTGGTTCGTGGTGCGCTGGTACGGCGCCGAGGGGCTGCGCGAGCACATCCGCACCCACGTGGCGCTGGCCCAGGAGCTGGCCGGCTGGGCCGGAGCCGACGACCGGTTCGACGTCGCCGCCCCGCACCCGCTGTCCCTGGTCTGCCTGCAGCCCCGCTGGCCGGCCGGCGTGGACGCCGACGTGGCGACCATGACCCTGCTGGACCGGCTCAACGACGGTGGGGAAGTCTTCCTGACCCACACCACCGTCGGCGGCCGGGCTGTGCTGCGGGTGGCCATCGGCGCGCCGGCGACGACCCGGGCACACGTCGAGCGGGTGTGGGCGCTGCTGTGCGATGGCCACGACTGGCTGGCCAACGACTTCGCCGAGCAGCAGGCCGAGCAGCGCGCCCGGGAGGTGGCCGAGCGTCAGGCCGCGGCCGAGCAGGCCGCAGTCGACCAGGCCGCAGCCGACCAGGCCGCACCCGAGCAGCCGGCAGCCGACCAGGCGGCGGCCGGCCGGCCGGCGGTCGAGGACGCGGCAGTCGACGAGCCGACGGCCGAGCAGGCAGCAGCGGGTCAGGCAGAGGCCGAGCCGGCAGCGGCGGCCGAGGAGCCCCCGGTCAGTGACTCGGAGCCGGCCACGGACCCGGCGACGGGAACGGCCGCGGGCACCGCAGCCCCGGCCGTCGAGGCGCCGGCGGCCTGGGACGAGACGGCCGCCCAGGCGAGCGCCCAGGCAGAGCTCGCCGGCCCGGCCGAGCCCGGCGACCCGGCCCGCTGACCAGCAGCGGGTGGGCGCTCAGCGGGCGGGCGACAGCCCGGTCACCCCGCTGAGCGCCCACCCGGGGCCCCGGCTCAGCCGAGGGAGCGGATGAGCCCCTCCTGCGCGACGGTGGCCACGTGGGTGCCGTCGGCTGCCCAGATCTGCCCGAAGCACAGCGCCCGCCCACTGGCGGCGGCCGGGCTGTCGGTCTCGTAGAGGAACCACTCGTCGGCGCGCACCGGCCGGTGGAACCACACGGCGTGGTCCAGGCTCGCGCCGACCACCGAGCCGCCCCACCCGCCACCGATCCGGGCCAGCCCGGCCGACAGCAGGGTCAGGTCGCTGACGAAGGTGAGCGCCGCGGCGTGCACCGCGTCGTCGTCCGGCAGCCGGCCGGCCACCCGGAACCACACCCGGAACGCGGTGTCCGGGGGCAGCCGGGGAGCCGGGTCGAACGGGTCGCTGAGGTAGCGCTGCTCCACCGCCCGCCCGATCGCCTGGGACGCCTTGCCCTGCGCGGGGTGCGCGGCGGCCACCTCGGCCAGGCCGGGCAGCCCCTCCGGGCCGGGCACCTGCGGCATCGGCAGCGAGTGCTCGACCACCGGGCGCTCACCGGCGGTGAAGTCGGCGGTCAGCGCGAAGATCGCGACGTCCTCGCCCTTGCGCGTCTGCCGGGCCACCACCCGCCGGGTGCTGAACGACCGGCCCTCGCGGATCCGGTCGACCTCGTAGCGGATCTCCTCGTGCGGGTCGCCCGGCCGCAGGAAGTAGGAGTGCAGCGAGTGCACCACCCGGTCACCCGGCACGGTCGCGTTCGCGGCCGTCAGCGCCTGGGCCGCGACCTGGCCGCCGAAGATCCGCTGCAGCGGCGTGCTCGGGGTCGTGCCGACGTAGAGGTCCGGACCGCGCTCCTCCAGGTCCAGGACCAGCATCAGCTCCGCAGCCGGGGTCTCCCCCGGCTGCGCGACCCCGGTCGTCACGCCTCGGTCCCCACCTCGTGGACGCGGATCAGGTTGGTGGAGCCGGCCGTGTTCGGCGGGGAACCCGCGACCACGACGACCTGGTCACCCTCCTTGAGCCTGCCGATGGACAGCAGCGAGAAGTCGACCTGGGCGACCATGTCGTCGGTGTGCTCGACGGTCGGCACGATGAAGGTCTCCACGCCCCAGGACAGCGCCAGCCGGCTGCGCACCCGCGGGTCGTTGGTGAAGGCGAGGATCGGCAGCCGGGTGTGCAGCGCCGCCAGCCGCTGCGCGCTCTTGCCGGTCGAGGTGAAGGCCGCGAGCGCGGCGACGTCGAGGGCCTCGCCGATGTCCTTGGCCGCGCGCACGATCGCGCCGGGCCGGGACCCGGGGGCCCGGGTCACCGCCGGGCTGAGGATCTCGTCGGTCTCGACGGCGTCGATGATCCGCTCCATCGTCTTCACCGCGACGATCGGGAACTTGCCCACCGACGTCTCTCCCGACAGCATCACCGCGTCGGCGCCGTCGAGCACGGCGTTGGCGACGTCGGAGGCCTCGGCGCGGGTCGGCCGGGAGTTCTCGATCATCGACTCGAGCATCTGCGTGGCCACGATGACCGGCTTGTTGTACTCCCGGGCCACCTGCACGGCGCGCTTCTGCACCAGCGGCACCTGCTCCAGCGGCAGCTCCACGCCGAGGTCGCCGCGGGCGACCATGACGCCGTCGAAGGCCTCGACGATCGCCTCGAGGTTCTCGACCGCCTCCGGCTTCTCCAGCTTGGCGATCACCGGCACCACGACGTCCTCCTGGTGCATGATCTCGCGCACCAGCTCGACGTCGCGGGCGTGCCGGACGAAGGACAGCGCGACGAAGTCCACGCCCAGGGAGAGCGCGAAGCGCAGGTCCTCGGCGTCCTTCTCCGACATCGCGGGCACGCTGACGGCGACGCCCGGCAGCGACAGTCCCTTGTTGTTCGAGACCGGCCCGCCCTCGAGCACCAGGCAGAAGACGTCCGGGCCGTTGACCTCGACGACGGTGAGGGCGAGCTTGCCGTCGTCGACGAGCAGCCGGTCGCCGACCCGGGCGTCGTTGGCGAGGTCCTTGTAGGTCGTCGAGACGCGCTCGGCGGTGCCCTCGACGTCGTCGACGGTGATGCACACCCGGCTGCCGGTCTCCCAGGTGACCGGGCCGTCGGCGAAGGTGCCGAGGCGGATCTTGGGGCCCTGCAGGTCGGCGAGGATGGCGACGGCGCGACCGACCTTGTCCGAGGCCTCGCGCACGAGCCGGTAGGACTTCTCGTGGTCGGCGTGCTTGCCGTGGCTGAAGTTGAGGCGGGCGACGTCCATGCCGGCCTCGACGAGGGCGGTGATCTGCTCCAGGGAGCCGGTGGCCGGGCCCAGTGTGCAGACGATCTTGGCGCGACGAGACATGAGGCAAAACTAGTCGCCCCTCGGGCGGACGGAGCGGACCGGGTCCGTCGTGTCCCCCCGAGGGGCGGTAGTCGTTCCAGACGTCCTGACGTGCGGGAACGGCCCTTCCGCAGGGCCTCCGGCGGGCCGGACGACGGAAGGCCCCGACGTCAGCGCAGCGGGACGGCGTCCGGGGTCACCGGGCGGGGCAGCATCGAGTCACCGGTCAGCCAGGTGTCGACGGCGGCTGCCGCGGCGCGGCCCTCGGCGATCGCCCAGACGATCAGCGACTGGCCGCGGCCCATGTCCCCGGCCACGAAGACGCCGGGCACGCTGGACATGTAGTCGCCGTCCCGGGCGACCCGGCCGCGCTCGTCGACGCCGCAGCCGAGCTGCTCGACCAGCCCCGTGGTCTCCGGGCCGGTGTAGCCCAGCGCGAGCAGCACCAGGTCGGCGGGCAGCTCCCGGGTGCTGTTCGGCACCGGCACGCGCTGGCCGTCCACCAGCTCGATCTCGGTCACCTGGATCCCGCGCACGTGCCCCTGCTCGTCGCCGAGGAAGGCCTCGGTGTTGACGGCGAACAGCCGCTCGCCGCCCTCCTCGTGGGCCGGGGAGACCCGCAGGACCATCTCGTAGGTCGGCCAGGGGTTGTCCTGCGGCCGGGTGCCGCTGGGCGCCGGCTTGTAGTCCAGCTGGGCCACGCTCGCCGCGCCCTGCCGGTGGGCGGTGCCCAGGCAGTCCGCCCCGGTGTCGCCGCCGCCGATGATGACCACGTCCTTGCCCTTGGCCGACAGCGGCGGGTCGTCGAGCTCGCCGAGCGCCTCACGGTTGCCGAAGGGCAGGTACTCCATGGCGAAGTGGACGCCGTCCAGGTCGCGGCCGGGCAGCGGCAGGTCGCGGGCGACCGGGGTGCCGATGGCCAGCACGATGGCGTCGTGCTCGGCCCGCAGTGCCTCCACCGACAGGGCGCCCTCCCCGGTGCCCCCGACGTGGACGTCGGTGACGAACCGGGTGCCCTCGGCGCGCATCTGGTCCAGCCGGCGGTCCAGGTGGCGTTTCTCCATCTTGAACTCGGGGATGCCGTACCGGATCAGCCCGCCGATGCGGTCGTCCCGCTCGTAGACGGTGACCTCGTGCCCGGCCCGGGTCAGCTGCTGCGCGGCGGCCAGGCCGGCCGGCCCGGAGCCGATGACGGCGACCTTCTTGCCGGTGAGCTCCGCCGGCGGCTGCGGGGTGACCCAGCCGTTGACGAAGGCCTGGTCGATGATCTCCCACTCGATCTGCTTGATCGTGACGGGCGAGTTCTCCAGGTTGAGCACGCAGGCGGACTCGCACGGCGCCGGGCAGAGCTTCCCGGTGAACTCCGGGAAGTTGTTCGTCGCGTGCAGCCGCTCGATCGCCTCCTGCCAGTCGTCCCGGCGGGCGAGGTCGTTCCACTCCGGGATCAGGTTGCCCAGCGGGCAGCCGTGGTGGCAGAAGGGGATGCCGCAGTCCATGCAGCGCGCGGCCTGCTCCCGCACCGCAGCCACCGGGAAGACGGCGTCCTCGCCGGTGTCGCGGGTCAGGTAGACCTCGCGCCAGTCCAGCAGGCGCAGGTCGACCGGCCGCCGCGGCGGCATCTGCCGGTCGTACTTGAGGAAACCGGTCTGATCAACCACGTGCCGCCTCCATGACAGCTCGGTCCACGTCGTACCCGGCGGCCTCGGCGGCCCGCCGAGCCTCCATCGCCCGCCGGTAGTCGCGCGGCATGACGACGCTGATCCGCCCCGACCACCGGCCCCAGTCGGCCAGCAGGCTGGTGGCCACCGTCGAGTCGGTGGCCTCCCGGTAGCGCTGCAGGACGTCGCGCAGCCACTGCGAGCCGTGCACGTCCAGCTCCTCAACGTCCACCATCTCGGTGTTGACCCGGTGCCGGGCCAGGTCGAGCACGTACCCGATGCCACCGGACATGCCGGCGGCGATGTTGCGCCCGGTCGGCCCCAGGATGATCGCGGTGCCGCCGGTCATGTACTCCAGCGCGTGGTCACCGACGCCCTCGACGACGGCGAGGGCACCGGAGTTGCGGACGCAGAACCGCTCCCCCACCCGGCCCCGCAGGAACAGCTCGCCGCCGGTGGCGCCGTAGCCGATCACGTTGCCGGCGATGACGTTGTCCTCGGCGGCGAAGCTCGCCTCCGGGGCGGGGCGGACGACGATCCGGCCGCCGGACAGGCCCTTGCCGACGTAGTCGTTGGCGTCGCCGACCAGGGTCATGGTGATCCCGCGCGGCAGGAACGCCCCGAAGGACTGGCCCGCCGAACCGGTGAAGGTCAGGTCGATCGTGCCGTCGGGCAGGCCCTCGCCGCCGAAGCGGCGGGTGACCATCGAGCCCAGCATCGTGCCGACGGTGCGGTTGACGTTGCGGACCGGCAGCTCCAGGTGCACCGGGCGGGCGTCGAGCAGCGCGCCCTCGCAGAGCTGGATCAGCGTCTGGTCCAGGGCGACGTCCAGGCCGTGGTCCTGGTCGCGGACCTTGCGCCGCGCCGTCCCCTCGGGCAGGTCGGGGACCGCCAGGATCGGCCGCAGGTCCAGCCCGGAGGCCTTCCAGTGGTCGATCGCCGGTGCGACGTCGAGCAGCTCGGCGTGGCCGACCGCCTCGTCGATGGAGCGGAACCCCAGCTGGGCCAGGTACTCCCGGACCTGCTCGGCGAGGAACTCGAAGAAGGTGACGACGAACTCGGGCTTGCCGGTGAACCGCTTGCGCAGCTCGGGGTTCTGCGTCGCCACGCCCACCGGGCAGGTGTCGAGGTGGCAGACCCGCATCATCACGCAGCCCTCGACCACCAGCGGGGCGGTGGCGAAGCCGAACTCCTCGGCGCCCAGCAGCGCGGCCACGATGACGTCGCGGCCGGTCTTCATCTGGCCGTCGACCTGCACCACGATCCGGTCGCGCAGCCCGTTGGCCAGCAGCGTCTGCTGCGTCTCGGCCAGGCCGATCTCCCACGGGGTGCCGGCGTGCTTGAGCGAGGTCAGCGGCGCGGCACCGGTGCCGCCGTCGAACCCGGAGACCAGGACGACGTCGGCCTTGGCCTTGCTCACCCCGGCCGCGACCGTGCCGATGCCGGACTCGGCGACCAGCTTGACGTGCACCCGCGCCTCGTCGTTGGCGTTCTTGAGGTCGTGGATGAGCTGCTTGAGGTCCTCGATCGAGTAGATGTCGTGGTGCGGCGGCGGGCTGATCAGGCCGACGCCGGGCGTGGAGTGCCGGGTGCGGGCCACCCACGGGTAGACCTTGCTGCCGGGCAGCTGGCCGCCCTCGCCGGGCTTGGCGCCCTGCGCCATCTTGATCTGGATGTCGTCGGCGTTGACCAGGTACTCGCTGGTCACGCCGAAGCGCCCGCTGGCCACCTGCTTGATCGAGCTGCGGCGCAGGTCGCCGTTGGCGTCGGGGGTGAACCGGTCGGGGTCCTCGCCGCCCTCACCGGTGTTCGACCGGCCACCCAGCCGGTTCATCGCGATCGCGAGGGTCTCGTGCGCCTCGGCGGAGATGGAGCCGTAGCTCATCGCGCCGGTCTGGAAGCGCTTGACGATCTCGCTGACCGGCTCGACCTCCTCCAGCGGGACGGCGGGACGCTCACCGGTCTTGAGGGTGAACAGGCCACGCAGCGTCGCCGCCTCGGTCGACAGCCCGTCGACGGTGTCGGTGTAGCGCTGGAAGACGTCGTACTGCCGGGACCGGGTGGCGTGCTGGAGCAGGAACACCGTCTCGGGGTTGAACAGGTGCACCTCGCCCTCGCGGCGCCACTGGTACTCCCCGCCGGTCTCCAGCCGCCGGTGCGCGGTCTCGGTCGGGTTGCTCGGGTAGGCGCGGCGGTGCCGCATCGCCACCTCTTCGGCGAGCACGTCCAGCCCGACGCCGTCCAGGGTGGCCGACGTCCCGGTGAAGTACTCGTCGACGACGGCCTTGGACAGGCCGACCGTCTCGAAGATCTGCGCCATCGTGTACGAGCCGACGGTGCTGATGCCCATCTTGCTCATCACCTTGAGCACGCCCTTGCCCATGGCCTTGACCACGTTGCGGACGGCCTGGGCCGGCTGCACGCCGGTGAGCGTGCCGGTGCGGATCAGGTCCTCGACGCTCTCGAAGGCCAGGTAGGGGTTCACCGCCGCGGCGCCGTAGCCCAGCAGCAGCGCGACGTGGTGCACCTCGCGGCAGTCGCCGGACTCGACGACCAGGCCGACCTCCATCCGGGTGCGCTCGCGCACCAGGTGGTGGTGGACGGCGGCGGTCATCAGCAGCGACGGGATCGGCGCGCGCTTCTCGTCGCAGTCCCGGTCGGACAGCACGATGACCCGCGCGCCGGCCGCGATCGCCTTGCTCACCTTGGTGCGCAGGTCCCGGACCGCCTGCGCCAGCGCGGCACCGCCGCCGTCGACGTCGAAGTGGCCGGTGATCCGCACCGCGGCGAAGCCCGGCAGGTCGCCGTCGTCGTCGATGTGCAGGATCTTGGCCAGCTCGTCGTTGTCGATCACCGGGTAGGGCAGGAAGACCTGCCGGCACGACGCCGGGTTGGCGTCCAGCAGGTTCTGCTCGGGCCCGAAGGTGCGCCCCAGGCTGGTCACCAGCTCCTCGCGGATGGCGTCCAGCGGCGGGTTGGTGACCTGGGCGAAGAGCTGGGTGAAGTAGTCGTAGAGCTGCCGCGAGCGGTCCGACAGCGACGCGATCGGGGTGTCGGTGCCCATCGAGCCGATCGGCTCGGCCGCGCTGGCCGCCATCGGCTGGACGAGGATCCGCAGCTCCTCCTCGGTGTAGCCGAACAGCTGCTGCCGCCGGACGACGGACTCGTGGCTGGGCCGGGACCGGCGCCGCTCGGGCAGCGAGGGCAGGTGCACCAGGCCGGCGTGCAGCCAGTCGTCGTAGGGCTGCTCGGCCGCCAGGGCGCCCTTGACGTCCTCGTCGGAGACGATCGCGCCGGCGGAGGTGTCGACGAGGAACATCCGGCCCGGCTGCAGCCGGCCCTTGGCGACCACGTCGCCGGCCGGGACGTCCAGCACGCCGGCCTCGCTGGCCAGCACGACCAGGTCGTCCTTGGTGCGCCACCAGCGGCCGGGGCGCAGGCCGTTGCGGTCGAGGACCGCGCCGATCAGCGTGCCGTCGGTGAAGGCCACGCAGGCCGGGCCGTCCCAGGGCTCCATGATCGAGGAGTGGAAGCGGTAGAAGGCGCGGCGGGCCGCGTCCATCTCCTCGTGGTTCTCCCACGCCTCCGGGATCATCATCAGCACCGCGTGCGGCAGTGACCGGCCGGACAGGTGGATCAGCTCGAGCACCTCGTCGAAGGTGGCCGAGTCGCTGAAGTCGCTGGCGGTGACCGGGAAGATCCGCTCCAGCCCGAGCTCGCTGGCCGGGCCGGCCGGCCCGTCGAACAGCCCGGTCTCCAGCTTCGCCTCGCGGGCGCGCATCCGGTTGCGGTTGCCCTTGATCGTGTTGATCTCGCCGTTGTGCGCGATGAAGCGGAACGGGTGGGCCAGCGGCCAGCTCGGGAAGGTGTTGGTGGAGAACCGGCTGTGCACCAGCGCGATCGCCGACTCGTAGCGCTCGTCCTGCAGGTCGGGGAAGAACGCCGGCAGCTGGTCGGTGGTCAGCATGCCCTTGTAGGTGATGGTGCGCGAGGACAGCGAGGCGACGTAGCAGCTGGTGCCGGCGTCCCGGGCGGCGCGCTCGACCCGCTTGCGCAGCACGAAGGACCGCCGCTCCAGCCGGGTCACACCGTGTGGGGCCGCGGTGCCGCCGAAGGCCTTCGCGTCGGCCCGCGCACCGATCGTCTCGGCGACGAACAGCTGGGCGAAGTGCGGCATGACCGCCCGCGCCGTCGGCCCGAGGTCCGCGCCGTCGGGGTCGACCGGGAGCTCGCGCCAGCCCAGGACGGTCAGCCCCTCCTCGGCGGCGAGGCCGGCGACGGCGTCGACCACGGAGGCGCGCTCGGCCTCGTCGGCCGGGAGGAAGGCGATGCCGACGGCGTACTCGCCCAGCGGCGGCAGGTCGAAGTCGACGCTGCTCCGCAGCAGGGCGTCGGGGACCTGGGTGAGGATGCCCGCCCCGTCACCGGAGTTCGGCTCGGAGCCGGCCGCACCCCGGTGGTCCAGGTTGTGCAGCGCGGTGAGGCCCGCGGCCACGATCGACCGGGAGCGGCGTCCCTGCGCGTCGGCGACGAAGGCGACGCCACAGGCGTCGTGCTCCCGCGCCGGGTCGTACAGGCCGGTGGCGGCCGGCAGGGCGGAGAACGGGACGGCGGTGCCCGGCGCGGCCGAGGAGGGCCGGCCCCCAGCGGACTGGGGAAGGGCGGCGAGGTCAGACATGTCACTCCCGTCGTCGGCTGGCCGCGGCGCCGGCCGCCGGGGCGGTGGCGCTGGTGCGGGGGGTCACGCAGACCCCGCCGGGTCGTGTCGAAGCGGGTGGGGCGGTGCGAGGAGGATCGGTGCGGTCCGACGGGTGGGGCAACGGGGCCGGCGGGACACGGTACGTCGAGCCGGTCCCTGCTCCCCGCGCGCCCGCGGGGTGTGGTGTCCGCGGGGGTGGTCGTGTGCGGGGCAGCGCTGGCCCGGTTCCGACGTCGCCGGCCGGCCCAGGATCACTGGTCGGCCGACGACGAGCGTACACAGCAGCGACACCTCAGCGACATGTCGCGCAGGTCTCACCATGGTGACGACGCGGGGACGTCGCCGGGACCGGACGGGTGACCGGCTGGGCTCGCCAGGCGGTGGTCAGCCCGCCGGGGGCGTGCCCGGGCGGCGGTCTCCCGACGCGTCGCCGGGCTCCCCCGACCGGTCGGCGGGAGTTGCGACACGCTCGCCGGCCGAGGTGCCGCCGGCCGTGGCCGGGCTGCCGGTACCGGTGTCGGCCGCTGCGTCACCTGCCGTGGCGTCGGCGGTGGCCCGCCCGGCGCCGGCGGCCTGCCCCTTCGCCGCCTGGTCGGCGCCGCGGGTGATGACCTCCCGTGGCCGGCCGCGCTGGGCGAACAGGTAGGCCACCGCCAGCAGCCCCACGACGATCGAGGTGAAGACGTTGAGCCGGATGCCGAAGAACTGCTCGGCGGTGTCGATCCGCAGCGCCTCGATCCAGACCCGCCCCGCGCAGTACGCGGCCACGTAGAGCGCGAACGCCCGCCCGTGCGACAGCTGGAACCGGCGGTCGGCCCAGATCACCAGCAGCGCCACCCCCACGTTCCACAGCAGCTCGTAGAGGAACGTCGGGTGGAAGGTGCCCAGCACCAGCGCGGACCCGTCGGGACCGGTCAGCGCCCGCCCGGCCGAGGCGTCCCACCGGTGGATGGTGAGCGCCCACGGCAGGTCGGTGGGCCCGCCGTACAGCTCGTTGTTGAACCAGTTGCCCAGCCGGCCGATCGCCTGGGCGAGCACGATCCCCGGCGCCAGCGCGTCGGCCCACGCCGGCAGCGGGATGCCCCGCTGCCGGCAGCCGATCCATGCCCCGAGCCCCCCGAAGGCGATGGCGCCCCAGATGCCCAGACCGCCCTCCCAGATGGCGAAGGCCCGCAGCGGGTCACCACCCTCGCCGAAGTAGGGCTCGGGGGTGGTGACCACGTGGTAGATGCGGCCACCGACGATGCCGAAGGGCACGGCCCAGACGGCGATGTCCAGGACGTCGCCGGGGGCTCCCCCGCGGGCGACCCAGCGGCGCTCGCCGAGCAGGGCGGCGACCACGATGCCGGCGATGATGCACAGCGCGTAGGCGCGCAGCGGGAACGGTCCGAGCTCCCAGACGCCCTGGGTCGGGCTCGGGATGGCGGCGAGCACGGTCATGCGCGCACCTTCGCACGTCTGACGCCCGCGGCGAGCTCCTCGGACAGGACACGCACGCCGTCGGGGCCCCGGCCCTCGAGCAGGGTGCGCACGTAGGCCGAGCCGACGATCACCCCGTCGGCGAAGGCGGCGACCTCCGCGGCCTGGTCGCCGTCGGAGACGCCCAGCCCGACGCAGACCGGCAGGTCGCCCGCGACCGCCCGGGTCCGGTCGACCAGCCGCTCGGCGGCATCGCCCACCGTGGCGCGGGTGCCGGTGACGCCCATCGTGGAGGCCGCGTACACGAAGCCCCGGCAGGCGGCGACGGTGCTGGCCAGCCGGACGTCGGTGGAGGACGGCGCGACGAGGAAGACCCGGTCCAGGCCGGCGCGCTCGCTGGCGGCCAGCCAGGCGCCCGCCTCGTCCGGGATCAGGTCGGGGGTGATCACCCCGGCGCCGCCGGCCGCGGCCAGGTCGTCGGCGAACCGGTCGACGCCGTAGCGCTCGACCGGGTTCCAGTAGCTCATCACCACCGGCACCGCGCCGGCCTCGGCCACCGCGCTGACCGCCCGCAGCACGTCGGGCAGCCCGACCCCCGCCCGGACGGCGACGTCCACGGCCTCCTGGATCACCGGGCCGTCCATGCCCGGGTCGGAGTAGGGCACCCCGACCTCGACGACGTCGGCCCCGCCCTCGACGGCGGCGACCATGGCGGCGATCGAGGTGTCCACGTCCGGGTACCCGACCGGCAGGTAGGCGACCAGTGCCGCCCGGCCCTCGGCCCGCGCCGCGGCGATCCGGTCCTGCAGCGCGCTCATGCCTGCTCCCCCGCGTCCTGGCCGGCGACGGCCACGTCGTTGCTGACCGCGCCCTCGGTGGCGTGCTGGTGCTCGTCCAGCCCCGCACCCGGCTCGGCGCCGCGGCCGGCCTCGACGGCGCGCTCGTCGCCGTCCGTGGGGGCGGTCTGCTCCCCCAGCCCGAACCAGGCGCTGGCGGTCTCGACGTCCTTGTCACCGCGGCCGGACAGGTTCACCAGCAGCACAGCGTCCGGCCCCAGCTCCTGGCCGACCTGCATCGCGCCGGCCAGCGCGTGGGCGGACTCGATCGCCGGGATGATGCCCTCGGTGCGGCAGAGCAGGGCGAAGGCCTCCATCGCCTGGGCGTCGGTGACCGGCCGGTACTCCGCCCGCCCGATGTCGTGCAGGAAGGAGTGCTCCGGGCCGACGCCGGGGTAGTCGAGCCCGGCGGAGATGGAGTGCGACTCGATGGTCTGGCCGTTGACGTCCTGCAGCAGGTAGGACCGCGCGCCGTGCAGCACCCCGGGGTCGCCGCCGGTGATCGTGGCCGCGTGCCGCCCGGTCTCGACGCCGTCGCCGCCGGCCTCCAGGCCGACCAGCCGCACCCCGTCGTCGGGCACGAAGGCGGTGAAGATGCCGATCGCGTTCGACCCACCGCCCACGCAGGCCAGGACGACGTCGGGCAGCCGGCCCTCGCGCTCGAGCAGCTGGGCACGGGCCTCGTCACCGATCACCCGCTGGAAGTCGCGGACCATCGCCGGGAAGGGGTGCGGGCCGGCGACGGTGCCGAAGACGTAGTTGGTGGTCTCCACGTTGGTGACCCAGTCGCGGAAGGCCTCGTTGATCGCGTCCTTGAGGGTGCGGGAGCCGGTGGTGACCGGGATGACCTCGGCGCCCAGCAGCCGCATCCGGGCGACGTTGAGCGCCTGGCGGCGGGTGTCCTCCTCGCCCATGTAGACGGTGCAGGACAGCCCCATCAGCGCGGCCGCCGTGGCGGTGGCGACGCCGTGCTGGCCGGCCCCGGTCTCGGCGATGACCCGCTGCTTGCCGATCCGCTTGGTCAGCAGCGCCTGACCCAGCACGTTGTTGATCTTGTGCGAGCCGGTGTGGTTGAGGTCCTCGCGCTTGAGCAGCACCCGCGCGCCGCCGCAGTGCTCGGCGAACTTCGGCACCTCGGTGATCGGGCTGGGCCGTCCGGTGTAGTCCCGCTGCAGCCGGGCGAACTCCGCGAGGAAGGCGGGGTCCACCCGCATCGACTCGTAGGCGGCGGTGAGCTCGTCGAGGGCGGCGATCAGCGCCTCGGGGACGAACCGGCCACCGTAGACGCCGAAGTGCCCGGTCGCGTCCGGCCACTCCGGGCGCGCCGTGGCGTCGGGGACGTCAGGGGCCGGTGCGTGCGCGGAGAGGGTCATGCCCTCCAGCGTAGGGACCCCGCCACCCCTGACCCTCGTGCAGGGGCCCGCCGCGACCTCGCGAACGGGTGGGGGCAGGAAGGCCCTCCGTCAGCGTGCGGCGCCCGGGGTCGCCGGGTGGGAGCCGGCCGTGACCAGGTCGGCGACGGCCTGCCGCGGATCGCCGGCGGTGACCAGGCCCTCGCCGACCAGGACGGCGTCGGCACCGGCGCCGGCGTAGCTGATCAGGTCGTGCGGCCCGCGCACGCCGGACTCGGCCACCTTCACCACCTCGCTGGGCAGCCCGGGGGCGATCCGCTCGAAGGTGGAGCGGTCGACCGACAGCGTGGTCAGGTCACGGGCGTTGACGCCGATCACGGTCGCGCCGGCGGTCAGCGCGCGGTCGGCCTCGGCCTCGCTGTGCACCTCGACCAGGGCCGTCATGCCCAGCGACTCGACCCGCTCCAGCAGGCCGGTGAGGACCGGCTGGTCCAGCGCGGCCACGATCAGCAGGACGACGTCGGCCCCGTGCGCCCGGGCCTCGTGCACCTGGTAGCTGCTGACCACGAAGTCCTTGCAGAGCACCGGGACGTCGACCGCGGCGCGGACCGCGGCGAGGTCGGCGTGCGACCCACCGAAGCGGCGCCCCTCGGTCAGCACGCTGATCACCCGGGCACCACCGGCGGCGTACTGCACGGCCAGCGCGGCCGGGTCGGTGATCTCGGCGAGCGCGCCCTTGCTGGGGCTGCGCCGCTTGACCTCGGCGATCACCCCGACCCCGGGTGCCCGCAGCGCGGCCTGGGCGTCGAGGGCCGGCCGGGCGTCGCGGGCCGCGGCCTGCACCTCGGTCAGCGGGGTGGCGGCCTGCCGGGCAGCGACGTCCTCACGGACGCCGGCGACGATGTCGTCGAGGACGCTCACGACCCCTCCTCGGACCCCTCAGCATGTGGCACCGGACCTGGACCGCACCACTCGGACAGCGCAGATCACTCTAGAGACGCGCCCGTCCGGCCAGCGGGCGGGGGGCGGTGCACCGCCCGCGCGGCCCGGGTGTAGACGTGGCTCGGCTCCCCGAGCGGCCCCTCGGCACGGGGCCGCGGCGTCCTCCGTCAGACGGTCGGGTCGTCCCCGCGGTCCAGCGACCGCCAGGCCGCCTGGTGCCGGTCCTCGGCCGTCTCCGGCCGGGTGGCGCGGGCCGGGGCCGCGGCCGGTGCGCCGGCGCGCTCGTACCGGCGGCCCATCCCCGGCCAGCTGCGCCCGCGCAGCACCACCAGCGCCCCGGCGAGCACCCCGATCACGCTGGCGACCAGCGTGAGCGCCGGCCACGTGGCGACCGCGTCGGTGGTGACCTGCGACCCGCCCAGCCCGACGGTGGCACCCACGTCGGTGCCGTCGAGGTCCAGCTGCCCGGTCAGCCCGCGCAGCCCCGACCACCCGAGCACCCCGCCGGCGACGGCGACCAGCAGCCCGACCACCAGCCGACCGGCGCCCCGCACGGCGATCACGGCCACCGCGGCGGCGAGCAGCAGCAACCCGCACGCGGCCACCAGCGGTGCGGCCTGGCTGCCGGTGAGCACCGCCTCGGTGGGCGGCAGCGGGGCAGGCCGGGTGATCGTCACGTCCGCCCAGGGCTGACCGGACGCCGACAGCGCCAGCGCACCGGCCAACGCGCAGCCGAGCAGCGCCAGCGTGAGCTCCCGGCGCTCGGTGCGCGGTGAGCGCCCCGATCCGCTCACCGGAGCTCCCGCAGCCCCTCGGCCGTCGCGATCGCCGACAGCACCGCCCGGGCCTTGTGCCGGGTCTCGGCCTCCTCGGTGGCCGGGTCGCTGTCGGCGACGATGCCAGCGCCGGCCTGCACGTAGGCCCGCCCGTCGTGCAGCACCGCCGTCCGGATGGCGATCGCCATGTCCATGTCACCGCTGGCGTCCAGGTAGCCGACCGTGCCGGCGTACAGCGCCCGCCGGGTCGGCTCGAGGGACTCGATGACCTCCATCGCCCGCGGCTTGGGCGCCCCGGAGACGGTGCCGGCGGGGAACGTCGCGTCGAAGACGTCGAGGGCGTCCCGGCCGGGCGACACCTGACCGGCCACGGTGGACACCAGGTGCATGACGTGGCTGTAGCGCTCGACCCGCATGAAGTCGGCGACCTCCACGGTGCCCGGCACGCTGACCCGGCCCAGGTCGTTGCGGGCGAGGTCGACCAGCATCACGTGCTCTGCCCGCTCCTTGGGGTCGGCCATCAGCTCCTCGGTGAGCCGGACGTCGTCCTCGGGGGTGGCTCCGCGCGGCCGGGTGCCGGCGGGCGGGTGCACGATCGCGCGGTCACCAGTCACGGTCACCAGCGCCTCGGGCGAGGAGCCGACCACGTCGAAGGGCGACTGCCGGCCGGCGAAGCGCAGCAGGTACATGTACGGCGAGGGGTTGGTCGCCCGCAGCACCCGGTAGAGGTCGAGCGCGTCGACGTCGGTGGCCAGCTCGAACCGCTGGCTGAGCACGGTCTGGAAGACGTCCCCGGCCCGGACGTGCTCGCGCACCCGCTCGACGCCGGCCTCGTACTCCCCCGCCGCCATGTTGCTGGTCACCGGCGGGGCGTCGGCGGTCTGCAGGGTGGCGACCCCGGGCGGGACGGCCTTCGTCAGGTCGGCGGCCATCGCGTCCAGCCGGGTGACCGCGTCGTCGTAGCCGGCCGCCGAGCCGTCGAGGACGTTGGCGATGAGCAGCACCGTGCCGTCGGTGTGGTCGAGCACGGCCAGGTCGGTGACCAGCATCATCGCCAGCTCCGGCATGCCCAGGTCGTCGGCGGCGGTCTGCGGCAGCCGCTCGAGCCGGCGCACCACGTCGTAGCCGAGGTAGCCGACCAGCCCACCGGTCAGCGGCGGGAGGCCGTCGGCGGCCGCACCGCGCGGTGCCCGGAACCGGCGGGCCAGGGTGCGGACGGCGGCCAGCGGGTCGGCCGGCAGGTCGTCGGTGAGCCCGGGCAGCGGGTCGCCGAGCCACGCCGTCGCCCCGTCCTGCTCGGTGAGCACGCCGGCGCTGCGGACGCCGACGAAGCTGTAGCGCGACCACTGCTTGCCCTGCTCGGCGGACTCGAGCAGCACCGTGCCCGGGCGGTTGCCGGCCAGCTTGCGGTAGACGCCGACCGCGGTCTCGCTGTCGGCCAGCAGCCGGCGGGTGACCGGGACCATCGCCGTGCCGGCACCCCCGCGCGCCAGGAACTCCGCGCGGGAGGGCACGGTGTCACCGAACCTCGGCACGCTGCACCTCCAGCGGGCGGTGGAAGCAGCTGCGCTCGCCGGTGTGGCAGGCCGGGCCCTCCTGGTCGACCAGCAGCAGCAGGGCGTCGCCGTCGCAGTCGAGCCGGACCTCGCGCACCCACTGCCGGTGCCCGGAGGTCTCGCCCTTGGCCCAGTACTCCTCGCGGCTGCGCGACCAGTAGGTGGCCCGGCCGGTGGTCAGCGTGCGGCGCAGCGCCTCGTCGTCCATCCAGGCGACCATGAGGACCTCACCGGTGTCGTGCTGCTGGGCGACGGCGGCGACCAGCCCGGCGGGGTCTCGGCGGAGCAGCGTGGCGACCTCGGGGTCGAGCCGGGGGCCGGCGGATGGGGCGGACATGCCGCTGATCGTCCCACCGCTCCCCCGGCCGGTCAGGCGCCGGGCCCGGCCGTGGCCGGGGGCCGGCCGGCTCCGGCGGTGCGCCGCTGTGCCCAGTCCCGGCTCGCCGGGAGGGCGACCAGCACACCGGAGGCCCCGGCGAGCAGCGTGAAGAGGACCGGGAGCACCGTCGTCGGCGCGGTGTCCAGCAGCTGCCCGGCGCCGCGCGAGCCGATCAGCCACCACAGCGACAGCACCACCAGTGCCGCGTCGGCCAGCACCAGCCAGCGCCACCGGCCGGCCAGCGCGAGGCCCGCCCCGGCGACCAGCAGCCCGGCCAGCACCAGCTGGAGCACCACGACCCCCGGGCCGGCCATCGCGTCCGGACGGCGGACGACGGTGAGCAGCGCGGTGAAGGCGGCGAGGAACAGCGTGCACATCAGCAGCAGCGCCGCGGCGGCGAAACCGAGCGCCGTGCCGACGACGACGGTGGCCGGCCGGGCATCAGCGGGCCAGCCGGGCGGCTGCTGCCCGGCGTACGGCGGCCCCGCGTAGGGCGTCCCCGCGTACGGCGTCCCGGCGTACGGCGTCCCGGCGTACGGCGTCCCGGCGTACGGCGCCGGCCACTGCCCCGGTGGGGGGTACGGCGACGCGCCGTGGGGCGGCGGGCCGTACGGGGGCTGCCCGTACGGGGGCTGGCCGTACGGGGGCTGGCTGTGGTGGGGCGGCGGGTGGGGAGCCTGGCCGGAGGCAACCGGTGGGTCCATCGGCGGGACGTAGCGGGGCGGGCCCTGGTAGGGCACCGCGTCCCAGTCCACGCCCTCGGGGGCCCCTGCCCCGCGCGGGTCCTCCGTCACGCCGTCGTCCTCATGCCGCCACTGTCACAGGGCGGCGGCCAGCGCGCGGCCCGCGACCCGCCCGGAGAAGATGCAGCCGCCCAGGAAGGTGCCCTCGAGCGAGCGGTAGCCGTGCATCCCGCCCCCGCCGAACCCGGCGACCTCGCCCGCGGCGTAGAGCCCGGGGAACGGCGCGCCACCGGCCCGCAGCACCCGGCCGGACAGGTCGGTCTCCAGGCCGCCGAGGGACTTGCGGGTGAGCACGTTCAGCCGGACGGCGATCAGCGGGCCGGCGTCGGGGTCCAGCAGCCGGTGCGGCGCGGCGACCCGGATCAGCTTGTCGCCGAGGAACGTGCGGGCCTGGCGCATCGCGGTGACCTGCAGGTCCTTGGTGAACGTGTTGGCGATCTCCCGGTCGCGGGCGACCACCTCGCGCTCCACGGTGGCCAGGTCGACGTGCGGCGAGTCGCCGGTGAGCCGGTTCATCCCGGCGACCAGCTCCGGCAGGGTGCGCTCGACGACGAAGTCCTCGCCGTCGTCCAGGAACCTCTGCACCGGTGCCGCCGCGCCCGAGCGCACCCGGGTCAGCAGCAGCTTGAGGTCCTTGTCCGTGAGGTCGGGGTTCTGCTCGGACCCGGAGAGGGTGAACTCCTTCTCCACGATCTTCTTCGTGAGCAGGAACCAGGTGTGCTCGTGGCCGGTCGTGCCGATGTGCGCGAGCGTGCCGAGGGTGTCGAAGCCGGGGAACAGCGGCACCGGCAGCCGGGTGCCGGTGGCGTCCAGCCACAGCGAGGACGGGCCGGGCAGGATGCGGATGCCGTGCCGGACCCAGATCGGTGAGTGGTTGGCGATGCCCTCGGTGTAGTGCCACATCCGGTCGGGGTTGACCACCCGGCCACCGGCGCCCTCGGTGATCTCCAGCATCCGGCCGTCGACGTGCGCCGGCACGCCGGAGAGCAGCCGCTTGGGCACCGGGCCCAGCCGGGCCGGCCAGTTCTTCCGCACCAGGTCGTGGTTGCCCCCGATCCCGCCGGAGGTGACGACGACGGCCTGCGCGGCGTACTCGAACTCGCCGACCTCGGTGCGCGAGCTGGCCTCGCCGCGCGCGGCGTCGCTGGGCTCCAGCACCGCGCCGCGCACGCCGGTGACCGCCCCGCCGGTGAGCACCAGGCCGTCGACCCGGTGCCGGTGCCGCACGGTGACCAGCCCGCGCGCGGTGGCGTCGGCGACCCGCCGCAGGAAGGGGGCCAGCACGCCGGGGCCGGTGCCCCAGGTGATGTGGAACCGGGGGACGGAGTTGCCGTGCCCGGTGGCGGTGTACCCGCCGCGCTCGGCCCAGCCGACGACGGGGAAGAACCGGACGCCCTGCTCACGCAGCCAGGCGCGCTTCTCCCCTGCGGCGAACTGGAGGTAGGCCTCGGCCCACTGCCGCGGCCAGTGGTCCTCCTCGCGGTCGAAGCCCGCGGTGCCCAGCCAGTCCTGCCGGGCCAGTTCCAGGGAGTCCTTGACCCGCAGCCGGCGCTGCTCGGGGCTGTCGACGAGGAACAGCCCGCCGAAGGACCAGTGCGCCTGCCCGCCGAGGGAGGCGGCCGGCTCCTGGTCCAGCAGCAGCACCCGCTTCCCGGCGTCGGCCAGCTCGGCGGTGGCGACCAGTCCGGCCAGCCCCGCGCCCACCACGATGACGTCAGCGTCGTTGCTCACCCCGGGGACGCTAGTGCTCTGCTGCCTGCCAGGCAGCAGAGCACTAGGGTGCGCGTACCCCCGGCCTGGTCGGGCGCGCAGCGCTCCACTGCCGGACCGGCCGCTGCAGCGCCAGCACCAGCCCGCCCACCGGGCCGACGAGCAGCAGCAGCGCCCACCAGGCCGCCTGGCCGCCGCCCAGCGCGGCGAAGAAGAGCGCCAGCCCGAGCAACCCGACCAGCGGCAGCACGCAGGCCACGGCGAGCACCGCCGAACCGCTGACCCGCCTGCCGAGCGCGCGACCACGGTGCACCAGCACCGCGCCGGTGAGCGCCGCTGCGGTCAGCACCGACGGCAGCGCCAGGTACCAGCCCCAGCCGGGGTCGGCGTCCCAGAGCAGCCAGCCCAGGTAGGCGTCCTCGGCGGCGACGAGCAGCCCGAAGACGGCGGCGAAGGGCGCCTGCACCGGCCGGACGGGAGCCGGCGGGGCGGTCGCGAACCCGCGCCCGATCGGACGGCGTGGACGGTGCTGGCTGGCCGCCGGTCCACGGCGGCGGCTGGAGGTGGACGGCATGCCCGGCAGGTTAGGACCGCCGCCCTGGGATGCGCCCGCACGTCAGCTGGGCGGAGCCTGAGCCGGGCCGGTCGGGCCGTTGCCGGGCATCGGAGGGCGAGCGGACCAGCAGCGGGCGGGCCAGCACGGAGGCCGGCGCGCCGACCGTGCTCTGCCCACCGGCTCCGGGCTCGGGGCGCCGGCCGGCGAACGGGGTGGTCAGCCGCGAGCGATGGACTGCTGCGCACCGCGGCGGGCGGCGACCCAGCGGCGGACGCCGGGCAGCGCGGCGAGCACCGCTGTGCCGGCCGGCAGCGCCCAGATCAGCGGCAGCAGGCCGTCGGAGTCCGCGATCAGCCCCTCCGCCACGATGACCCAGCCGAGCAGCGCGACCAGGGCCGCGGCGGGCAGGAACACCGCCAGCCAGCTGCGACCGAGCAGGAGCAGCAGCGCCCCGACCAGCAGCCACACCGACAGCACCACCGGGACGGCGACCACCAGCCAGCCCCCGCCGTCGAAGCTGCCGTTGGAGAACGCCAGGGCGATCAGCGCGAACAGGGCGACCGCCAGCGCGCTGAGCACCGCCAGCGGGACGGCGGCGAACACCGCGACCGGGGGGCGGCGGCGGGCGGGCGCATCGACGGCGGGCACGCCCGGCAACCTAGGGCCCCCGAGCCGCCGTCCCCGGCCGCCCCGCCGCAGCGGACGGCGTCAGACGGGCTCGGCCTGCCGACCCGAGCTCCGCCGCCAGGAGGCGTGCAAGCGGGCGTACGGACCGTCGGCGTCCACCAGCTCGTCGTGCCGGCCGCGCTGCACCACCCGGCCGGCGTCGACGACGAGCACCTCGTCGGCCCGCTCGGCGGTGGACAGCCGGTGGGCGATGGTCAGCGTCGTGCGCCCGTCGGTGAGCGCGTCCAGGGCCCGGGTCAGCCGCATCTCGGTGGCCGGGTCGACCGCGCTGGTGGCCTCGTCGAGCACCAGCAGGTCGGGGTCGGCGACGTAGGCGCGGGCGACAGCGACCAGCTGCCGCTCCCCCGCCGACAGCGACTCACCGCGCTGGCCGACCGGGGTGGCGACGCCGTCGGGCAGCCCGGCCAGCCAGTCACCCAGCCCGAGCTCGGCGAAGGCGGCGGTGACCTCGGCGTCGGAGATGCCCGGCCGGCCGTACCGCACGTTGGCCGCCACCGAGGCGTCGAAGAGGAAGCCGTCCTGCGGCACCATCACCACCCGCTCGCGCAGCGAGGCGAACGCGACCTCGGTGAGCGGTACGCCACCCACCAGCACCCGGCCCTCGGTGGGGTCCATCAGCCGGGTGACCAGCTTGGCGAAGGTGGTCTTGCCCGAGCCGGTCTCGCCGACGATGGCGACCCGGGTGCGGGCGGCGATGGTCAGGTCGACGTCGTCGAGGGCCTTGCGGGCGCCCGCGGCGTAGGCGAAGCCGACGTGGTCGAACCGCACGTCCAGTGGGCCGTCGGGCAGCGGGCGGCCGTTCACGGGGTCCTGGACGTCGGGCTCGGTGTCGAGCACGTCGAGCACCCGGCGGAACCCGGCGACGGCGTTCTGCGCCTCGTTGAGCACCTCGCTGGCGGTCTGCACCGGGGCGACGAAGAGCGTGACGAGGAACAGGAAGGCGACCAGGGTGCCGGCGGAGATGTCCCCGGCGATGCCCAGCAGGACGCCGACCACGACCACGGCGGCGTTGGCCACGGCCGCGACGAACTCACCGCTGACGTAGACCGCGGCGGTGACCTTCTGGGCGTGCACCGACGCCTGGTAGTGCCGGTCGATGGCCCGGTCGATGCGCGCCGCCGTCCGGGCCCGGACGCCGTATGCCCGCACCGTGGGGGCCCCGATGACCGACTCGGAGACCGCGCCCAGCACGTCGCCGACCCGTTCCCGGACGACGCCGTACACCTCGGCCAGCCGGCGGGCGAAGTACTTGACGGCGACCGCCAGCGGGATGAAGCAGACCAGCACCAGCAGGGTGAGCTGCCAGGAGTAGAAGGCCATGACGACGGTGGCCACGACCAGCTGGCCGAGGCTGACCAGCCCCAGCACGCCACCCCACTGCATGAACACCGACAGCTGGTCGACGTCGCTGGTCACCCGGGAGACCAGCGACCCGCGACGCTGGCCCTGCTGGTGCAGCACCGACAGGTCGTGCACGTGCCGGAACGCGCGCACCCGCAGCCCGGCCAGCGCCGTCTCGGTGGTGCGGAACAGCCGCACGTTCATCCGGTACACGGCGAAGCTGGTGATCAGCACCACCGCGGCGCAGATGGCGACCAGCTCGCGCACCAGCGGGATGTCCGGCCCACCGGGGGCGTTCAGCCCGTTGTCCAGCGTCTGCTGGACGGCGATCGGCACGACCACCCGGCCGGCGGTGGCGACCAGGGCGAGGGCGAACGTGGCCGGCAGCCCCTGGCGGAACTCCGGCATCATCCGCAGGCCGCGGCGCAGCGTGGCGGTGGCGCTCTCCGACCGGCGGTCGGCGGTCAGCAGCGGCTCGTCGCTCACGCGGGCACCTCCGTGCGCTCGGACCTCGGCCCGGGGGCGGGTTCGGTCTGGTAGGCGCGGACCAGCCGCACGTAGCCGGGCACCTGCGCGAGCAGCTCGGCGTGCGTGCCCCGGGCGACCAGCCGGCCGTTCTCGATCCAGACCACCTCGTCGGCCAGCGCGATCGTGGCCTGCCGGTAGGCGACGACGACCACCGTGGCCGGGCGGTCGCTGGCACGCAGCGCGTCGAGGATGCGGGCCTCCACCGACGGGTCGACCGCGCTGGTGGCGTCGTCCAGCACGAGCAGCCGCGGCCGGCGGACGACGGCCCGGGCGAGGGCGAGGCGCTGGCGCTGGCCCCCGGAGAGGCTGGCGCCGCGCTCCCCCACCCGGGTGTCCAGACCGTCGGGCAGCCGGGCGACGAAGTCGTCGGCGGCGGCGATCCGCAGCGCCTCGTGCACCTGCTCGTCGGTGAACGGGCAGCCGAGGGTGATGTTGTCCCGGACGGTGTCGTCGAACAGGAACGTCGACTGCGCGACGAAGGCGACCTGGCTGCTCACCTCGCCCTCCCGCACGGTGCGCAGGTCGACGCCGTCCAGCAGCACCGCCCCGGTGTCCGGGTCGGTCAGCCGCACGAGCAGGCCGGCGAGGGTGGACTTGCCCGAGCCGGTCGGGCCGACGACGGCCAGCGTCCGGCCGGCGGTCACGTCGAAGGTGACGCCGTCCAGGGTGGGCCGGGTGGCGCCCTCGAACCGGTAGCCGACGTCGTGCAGCCCGAGCTCGGCGCCGCGGTCGCCGCCGGGGGCGGCGTCCGGCCCGTGCGGGATCTCACCCGTCGCCTCGAGCACCGGGGTGACCCGGTCGAAGCCCGCCATCGCCCGGGGCAGGTCGGCGAGCACCCAGCCGATCGCCCGGATCGGCAGGGCGAGCAGCGTGAACAGGTAGGCGATGGACACCAGGTCGCCGGCCTCGGCGGCGCCCCCGGCCACGCGCTCGGCGCCGACCAGCAGGACGGCGAGGGTGCCCAGGTTGGGCAGCGCCTCCATGATCGGGTCGAACAGGCCGCGGACCCGGCCGACGGCGACCAGCCCGTCGCGCAGCTCGTCGGCCTTGGCGGCGAAGCGGGTGGTCTCGCTGGACTCCCGGCCCAGGGTCTTGACCACCAGCGCGGCGTCGAAGCTCTCGTGGGCGATCTCGCTGACCTCGGCCCGCAGCTGCTGGGCCCGGGCCATCCGCGGGGACATCACCTGGCTGTAGACCGCGTTGATCACGAAGACCAGCGGGAAGACGACCAGCCCGACGACCGCCAGCAGCGGATCGGTGAGCACCAGGGCCACCACGGTGATCGCCACCATGACCAGGGCGCCGCAGGCGAAGGGCAGCGGGGAGACGAAGAACCAGGCGGACTCGACGTCGGAGTTCGCGTTCGACAGCAGCTGCCCGGTGGGGTGCCGCTGGTGCCAGGACAGCGGCAGCCGGAGGTACTGGCCGGTCACCCGGCGGCGGTAGTCGGCCTGCAGCCGGTAGGTCATCATCCCGGCGAACAGCCGCCGGCCGATGATCCCGGCGATCTTGAGGACGGCGACGACCATGATGGCCAGCGCGGCGAGTCCCAGTGCGGCCGCGGTCGTGGCGCCCTCGTCGAAGGAGGGCAGCAGCACCCGGTCGGTGACCCCACCGATGACGTAGGCGCTGGCCACCGTCATGCCGCCGTAGAGGCTGCTGCCCAGCAGGGCGAGGGTGAAGATGCCGGGCTGCTCGCGGATGGCCCGGCGGACGTGCCCGAGCCCGCGCCGGACAACGGCTTCTCTGCGGCGCGGCACAGGTGTCCTCCGGTGGGTGGTGCGATCGGTGGCGCCAGCCTACGCGACTTGGTTACCCCTCCTAACGGCTTTCCGAGTCGCGCCCCAGTGCGGAGGTGTTGACGAGCACGGCCGCACCGGACGGCGCCCCGAGCGGCCATGTCGACGAACGTGGCCGCACCGCCACCCCGGGCACCGGCGCCGGCGTCCGCTGCCTGCCCCCGGGGGCCAGGGCTGGCATAGCCTCGGTGGGTGCCGACCTCTGCCGTGCCCGTGTCGCAGTCGGAGCGAGCCGCGCTCGCCGACCTGCTGGAGCAGCTCGGGCCCGACCAGCCCACCTGCTGCGCGGGCTGGACGACGCAGGACATCGCCGCCCACCTGGTCGTGCGCGACCGCCGGCCGGACGCCATGCCCGGCTACGCGCTGGGCGGCCCGTTCACCCGGTGGACCGACCGGGTGCACGCCCGCGCCCGCACGCGGGCACCGTTCGAGCAGCTCGTGGCCGGTGTCCGGTCCGGCCCGCCGTCCTGGGTGCCGACCGCCTGGCCGGTGGTGGACCGGCTGGCCAACACCGCCGAGTTCGTGATCCACCACGAGGACGTCCGCCGCGCCCAGCCGGGCTGGGCGCCGCGCGAGCTCCCCCGCTCCGTGCAGGACCAGCTGTGGCGGACGGTGCCGTTCCTGGCCCGCGGCCGCTCGTCGTCGCGGCCGGCCGGTGGCCTGCTGGTGCGGCGCAGCGACGTGCCGGACGGCTCGGCGGGCAGCGAGCGACGGCTGCACGACGGCGAGCCGACGACCACGGTCGTCGGCGCGCCGCTGGAGGTGCTGCTCTGGGTGAGCGGCCGCCGCGACGTCGCCTGCGTCGACGTCATCGTCGACTGACGGCGCCCGCCCCGGTCAGCTGAGCGGGCGGTCGGCCTCGTGTCGGATCGGCACACCGGCCGCGGCGAGCCCGGCCTTGACGTCGCCCACCCGCAGCTGCCCGAAGTGGAAGACGCTGGCGGCCAGCACCGCGTCCGCGCCGGCCACGACCGCCGGCGGGAAGTGGTCGACGGCGCCCGCTCCCCCACTGGCGATCAGCGGGACGGTGACCTCGCGGCGGACCGCGGAGATCAGCTCGGTGTCGAAGCCGGCCCGGGTGCCGTCGGCGTCCATCGAGTTGAGCAGCACCTCGCCCACGCCCAGCTCGGCGGCCTGCACGACCCACTCGACGGCGTCCCGGCCGGTGCCGCGGCGCCCGCCGTGCGTGGTGATCTCGAAGCCGGAGTCGGTCTGCGCGCCGTCGCGCACCCGGCGGGCGTCCAGGCTGAGCACCAGCACCTGGTTGCCGAACCGGTCGGCGATCTCGGCGATCAGCTCGGGCCGGTCGACCGCCGCGGTGTTCACCGCGACCTTGTCCGCGCCGGCCCGCAGCAGCTTGTCGACGTCGGCGACGCTGCGCACGCCCCCACCGACGGTCAGCGGGATGAACACGCTCTCCGCGGTGCGCCGGACCACGTCGTAGGTGGTCTCCCGGCTGCCCGAGGAAGCGGTGATGTCGAGGAAGGTGAGCTCGTCGGCGCCCTCGGCGTCGTAGACCCGGGCCATCTCCACCGGGTCGCCGGCGTCGACCAGGTCGACGAAGTTCACGCCCTTGACCACCCGGCCGGCGTCGACGTCCAGGCACGGGATCACCCGCACGGCGAGACTCATGCACCCACTCCTCGAACTGCCTCTGCCTCGATCTCGACCAGCATCGCCGGGTCGATCAGCGCGGCCACCTGCACCATCGTCGTCGCCGGCCGGATCCCGCCGAAGAACTCCCCGTGCACCCGCCCGACCTCCTGCCAACGGCTGATGTCGGTGACGTACACGCGGGTGCGGACGACGTCCTCGAGCGAGAACCCGGCGTCGGCCAGCGACTGCGCGACCGTCGTCAGCGCCACCCGGGTCTGCGCCCCGGCATCACCTGCGTGCACCACGAGGCCGTCGACGGTCGCGGTCGTGCCGCTGACCCACGCGGCGTCGGCGCTCGCGACCACCCGGCTGTAGCCGACGACCGCCTCCCACGGCGCCCCCGAGCCGAGCCGGACGGCGGTCACGCCAGCTCGGCGGTCAGCGCCAGCGCCTCGGGCAGGGTGAACTGGCCGGCGTACAGCGCCTTGCCCACGATCGCGCCCTCGACGCCGACCTCGGTCAGCCCGGCCAGCGCCCGGATGTCCGCCAGCGAGCTGACCCCGCCGGAGGCGACCACCGGTCGCGGGGTGGCCGCGCAGACCTCGCGCAGCAGCTCCAGGTTCGGGCCGCGCAGCGTGCCGTCCTTGGTGATGTCGGTGACGACGTAGCGGGCACAGCCCTCGTCGTCCAGCCGGGCGAGGGTCTCGTAGAGCTCGCCGCCCTCCTTGGTCCAGCCGCGGGCGGCCAGCCGGGTGCCGCGCACGTCCAGGCCGACGGCGATCCGGTCGCCGTGCTCGGCGATGGCCCGGGCGCACCACTCCGGTGACTCCAGCGCGGCGGTGCCCAGGTTGACCCGCCTGCAGCCGGTGGACAGCGCGGCGGCCAGCGACTCGTCGTCCCGGATGCCCCCGGACAGCTCGACGTCGACGTCGAGGGCGCCGACCACCCGGGCCAGCAGCTCGCGATTGGACCCGCGGCCGAAGGCGGCGTCGAGGTCGACCAGGTGCACCCACTCGGCGCCGTCCCGCTGCCAGGCCATCGCGGCCTCGAGCGGGTCGCCGTAGGAGGTCTCGCTCCCGGCCTCCCCCTGGACCAGACGGACGGCGAGGCCGTCGGCGACGTCGACGGCGGGGAGCAGCTCCAGCTTCGGCACGGGTCCAGCCTAGGGAACGCCGCCGACGGACCTGTCGGACCGCTGCGGCAGGGTGTCCGCATGGAGTTCCGGGACGTCGTCCGCCGCCGCCGCATGGTCCGTGACTACGACCCCGACCGGCCGGTGCCGGCGGAGGTCCGGGAGCGGCTGCTGGAGCACGCGATCCGCGCGCCGTCGGCCGGGTTCAGCCAGGGCTGGGCGTTCCTGGTGCTGGAGACGCCGGAGGAGCGCGACCGGTTCTGGGCGGCCACCACCGACGGCGGCGCCCCCGACGGATGGCTGACCCGGATGCGCCGGGCACCGCTGCTGATCGTGCCGCTGTCGCACAAGGCCGCCTACCTGGAGCGGTACGCCGAGCCGGACAAGGGCTGGACCGACCGCGACGAGGCCCGCTGGCCGGTGCCCTACTGGGACGTCGACGCCGGCATGGCCTCGCTGCTGATGCTGCTCACCGCGGTCGACGAGGGCCTGGGCGCCTGCTTCTTCGGCGTGCCGCCCGAGCGGATCGACGGTTTCCGTGCGGCGTTCGCCGTGCCGGCGGCCTACACCCCGATCGGCTGCGTCTCGGTCGGCTACCCGGGCGGCGAGGACAAGCGCTCCCCCTCGCTCAAGCGCGGCCGGCGGGGCCTGGACGAGGTCGTGCACCGGGGCAGCTGGTGACTGGTTGACTCCCCCGGTGACCTCGAACGAGCAGTCGACGACCTCCCGCGCCGTCCTGGTGACCGGCGCCTCCCGCGGCATCGGCCGCGCCATCGCCCTGGCCTTCGCCGCCCAGGGGGACCGGGTGGCGGTGCACGCCAACACGTCCCGGGAGCAGGCCGAGGCGGTCCGCGACGAACTGCCCGGCGAGGGCCACACCGTCGTGACCGCCGACGTCGCCGACGCCGAGGCGATCGGCCGCGCCGTCGACGACGCGGCCGAGGCGCTCGGCGGGCTGCAGGTGCTGGTCAACAACGCCGCGGTCTTCACCGCCCACCCGCCGCTGGAGGTCGACTACGCGCAGTGGCAGCAGGCCTGGGAGCGCACGGTGGCGGTGAACCTGCTCGGCCCGGCCAACGCCACCTTCCGCGCCCTCCCCCACCTGATCGCCGCCGGTGGGGGCGCGGTGGTCAACGTCTCCAGCCGGGGCGCCTTCCGTGGCGAGCCGAACACCCCCGCCTACGGCGCCTCCAAGGCCGGGCTGAACGCCTTCGGGCAGTCGATGGCCCTGGCGCTGGCCCCGCACGGCATCTCGGTCGGCACGGTCGCCCCCGGCTTCGTGCAGACCGAGATGGCCCGCGAGGTGCTCGACGGGCCGGGTGGTGACGCGGTGCGCGCCCAGTCGCCCTACGGCCGGGTGGCCCGCCCGGAGGAGGTCGCCTCCGCGGTGCTGTGGCTCGCCTCGCCCGGGGCACGGTTCTCCACCGGCACGATCATCGACGTCAACGGGGCCAGCTACCTCCGCAGCTGACGAAGGACCCCACTGCCCCCAGCACTCGCGAGCTCGTGGCGAACCCTGCAGCGGGGCCGGGGGCGGGGTCCTACGTCAGTCGAGGGTGTCGAGCCAGTTCGTGAGCAGCTGGGCGCCGGCGTCGCCGCTCTTCTCCGGGTGGAACTGGGTCGCCGACAGCGGCCCGTTCTCCACGCCGGCGACGAACCGGTCGCCGTGCTCGGCCCAGGTGACCGACGGCGGGGTGAGCCGCCCGGTCACCCCGGCCTCGGCCAGCGGGAACTCCCGGACGCCGTAGGAGTGCACGAAGTAGAAGCGCTGGTCGGTGAGGCCGGCGAACAGCGTCGACCCCTCCGGCGGCTGCACGGTGTTCCAGCCCATGTGCGGCAGCACCGGCGCCTTCAGCTGCTCGACCACGCCGGGCCACTCGCCGCACCCCTCGGTGTCCTGGCCGTGCTCGACGCCGCGCTCGAACAGGATCTGCATGCCCACGCAGATGCCGAGCACCGGACGCCCGCCGGCCAGCCGGCGGCCGATCACCTTCGGCCCGTCGACGGCCCGCAGGCCGTCCATGCAGGCCGCGTAGGCGCCCACCCCGGGGACGACGAGACCGTCGGCGTCCAGGGCGGCCTGCGGGTCGGCGGTCACGGTGACCTCGGCACCGACCCGGGTCAGCGCACGCTCCGCCGACCGCAGGTTGCCCGATCCGTAGTCCAGGACGACGACCTTCTTCACAGCTGCCACGCTACCCACCAGCCGTCCACGGGCCGCCGGCATTCCCGGCGGCGACGTGCTGGCCAGGGAGCCGGCTCACACCAGGTAGAGCACGCCCGACGCCGTGGCGAGGACGGCGGCCACCAGCAGGACGGCGGCGAAGCCGATCTGCACGCCGGTGCGCCCCTGGGTGTCGGAGTCGGCCCGGAAGATGCTGTAGGCACCGCCGAGCAGGAAGCCGCCGACCAGCAGCAGCGCGACCCCGAAGGTCACAGAGCGCCCTTCGTGGACGGCACGTCGGTGACCCGCGGGTCCAGCGCCACGGCGGTGCGCAGCGCCCGGGCCAGCGCCTTGAACTGCCCCTCCACGATGTGGTGGGCGTCGCGGCCGGCGTAGAGCACCCGCACGTGCAGGCTGATCCTCGCGTTGAACGCGAAGGACTCCAGCACGTGCTTGGTCAGCGACGTCGGGTAGTCCGGCCCGATCATCGGCGTCATGTCCGCGGGCTCGGCGTGCACGAAGTACGGCCGGCCGGAGAGGTCCACGGCGGCCTGCACCAGCACCTCGTCCATCGGGATGGTGGCGTCGCCGTAACGGGTGATGCCGCGCTTGTCGCCCAGCGCCTCGGCGAAGGCCTGCCCGAGGGCGATGGCGACGTCCTCGACGGTGTGGTGGGCGTCGATGTGCAGGTCGCCGTCGGCGCGCACGGTCAGGTCGATCCCGCTGTGCTTGGACAGCGCGGTGAGCATGTGGTCGTAGAAGCCGACCCCGGTGGCGACGTCGGCCGCGCCCGTGCCGTCCAGGTCGAGCTCGACGACGAGCGTGGTCTCCTTGGTCGCCCGCTCGACGCGTGCAGTGCGGTTCATGGCCTCAGTCTCCCAGGCGGTGGGCCGGGGCCACCTCACCCAGGGCGGTGAGGAAGGCGTCGGTCTCCGCAGGCGTGCCGGCGGTGACCCGCAGCCAGCCGGGCAGCCCGACGTCGCGCACCAGCACGCCGCGGTCCAGCAGCGCCTGCCAGGCCGCGTGCGCGTCGCCGAAGTGGCCGAACAGCACGAAGTTGGCGTCGCTGGGCACGCTGGTCAGCCCCAGCGCCGGCAGCTCGGCCACGATCCGGTCGCGCTGGGCCTTGACTGCCTCGACGGTGGCCAGCAGCTCGTCGGTGTGCGCCAGCGCGGCCCGCGCGGCGGCCTGGGTGAGCGAGCTGAGGTGGTACGGCAGCCGCACCAGCTGCACGGCCTCGACCACCGCCGGGTCGGCGGCCAGGTAGCCCAGCCGCAGCCCGGCCATGCCGAAGGCCTTGCTCATCGTCCGGCTGACGACCAGCCGCGGCCGCCCGGGCAACAGCGACAGCGCCGACACGGTGCCGGTGCGGGCGAACTCGGTGTAGGCCTCGTCCACCACCAGCACGCCCGCGGTCGCCTCGTACAGCGCGGCGATCGTCTCGAGGTCGACCGCGGTGCCGGTCGGGTTGTTCGGGCTGGTCACGAAGACGACGTCCGGGCGCACCTCGCGCACCTGGGCGACCGCAGCGTCGACGTCCAGGGTGAAGTCCGGACGGCGGTGTCCCTCGACCCAGGCGGTGTTGGTGCCCGTGCAGTAGACCGGGTACATCGAGTACGACGGCGTGAAGCCCAGTGCCGTCCGGCCCGCACCGGCGAACGCCTGGAGCAGCTGCTGGATCACCTCGTTGGAGCCGTTGGCCGCCCACACCTGGTCGACGCCGATCTGCTCGCCGCTGGTGCGGGTCAGGTACGTGGCCAGGTCGGTGCGCAACGCCTCGGCGTTGCGGTCGGGGTACCGGTTGAGCCCTCGCGAGGCCTCGGCCAGCGCGGTGCCCAGGTCGGCCAGCAGCCCCGCAGGCAGCGGGTGGGGGTTCTCGTTGGTGTTGAGCTGGTGCGCGACCGCGAGCTGCGGTGCCCCGTAGGCGGACTTGCCCCGCAGCTCCGGGCGCAGCGGCAGGTCCTCGAGACCGGTCATCGCCGCTGCCGGGCCCGGACGGCGGCCGCGTGGGCCGGGAGGTCCTCCGCCCCCGCGAGGGCGTCGATGTGCCCGGCGACGTCGGCCAGCGCCTGCTCGTCGTACTCGACCAGGTGGATGCCGCGCAGGAACGACTGCACGCTCAGCCCGCTGGAGTGCCGGGCGCAGCCGCCGGTGGGCAGCACGTGGTTGGAGCCGGCGCAGTAGTCGCCCAGGGAGACCGGTGCCCACGGGCCGACGAAGACCGCGCCGGCGTTGCGCACCCGCATCGCCACCTCGCGGGCGTCCCGGGTCTGGATCTCCAGGTGCTCGGCGGCGTAGGCGTCGACCACGGCCAGGCCGGTCTCCAGGTCCTCGACCAGCACGACCCCCGACTGGCTGCCGCCCAGCGCGGTGGTGATCCGCTCGCTGTGCTTGGTGGCCGCGACCAGCCCGGGCAGCAGCGCCACGACGTCGTCGGCCAGCTGCTCGCTGGTGGTCACCAGCACCGCGCCGGCAAGCGGGTCGTGCTCGGCCTGGCTGATCAGGTCGGCGGCGACGTGCCCGGCGTCGGCGGTGTCGTCGGCCAGCACGGCGACCTCGGTGGGCCCGGCCTCGGAGTCGATGCCGATCAGCCCGCGCAGCAGCCGCTTGGCCGCGGTCGTGTAGACGTTGCCCGGCCCGGTGACCATGTCGACCGGCTGGCACGGCCCCGCGCCGTAGCCGAAGACGGCGATCGCCTGCGCGCCGCCGACGGCGTACACCTCGGTCACGCCGAGCAGGGCGCAGGCGGCCAGCACGCCCGGGTCGGGCAGCCCGCCGTTGTCCCGCTGCGGCGGGCTCGCGACCGCGATCGACTCGACGCCGGCCAGCTGCGCCGGGACGACGTTCATCACCACCGAGCTCAGCAGCGGGGCGAGCCCCCCGGGCACGTACAGGCCCACCCGGCGCACCGGCACCCAGCGCTCGGTCACCGTGCCGCCGGGGACGACGTCGGTGGTGACGTCGGTGCGGCGCTGGTCGGCGTGCACCTTGCGCACCCGGGCGATCGCCTCGACCAGGGCGGCGCGGACCGCCGGGTCGACCGTGGCCAGCGCGTCGTCCAGCGCCGCCTGCGGCACCGCCAGGTCCGGGACGTCGACGCCGTCCAGGCGGGCGGTGATCTCGCGGACCGCCTCGGCGCCGCGCAGCCGGACGTCCTCGCAGATGGGGCGGACGACGGACAGCACCGAGTCGATGTCGGTGCCGGCGCGGGGCAGCAGCTGGGCGAGCTCACGCGGCCCGGGCAGAGCGGACCCACGCAGGTCGATGCGGGACAGCACGGAGCACCTCCGGGTACGAGCGGGGAGAACACCCAACCGTAGACGCCCCGGTGCGGCGGCCCTGCTGCCCGTAGGCTCGCCGCGTGGCTGAGCCAGGAGCAGGGGCGGGCGCGGGCGGTCGCGAGGTCATCCCGCTGTTCCCGCTGGAGACCCCGCTGTTCCCCGGCGTCGTGCTGCCGCTGCAGATCTTCGAGCCCCGGTACCGGCGGCTGGTCGTCGACCTGACGGCCCGGCCCGAGGGCGCCCAGCGCCGGTTCGGCGTGGTCGCCATCCGGCAGGGGTGGGAGGTGGAGCGGGTCGCCCCCGCCGAGGCCCTCTACGACGTCGGGTGCACCGCTGTCGTGCGGGTGATCGCACCGCAGAGCGACGGCGGCTTCCGGCTGGTGGCGGTGGGCAGCGACCGGTTCCGGCTGCTCGACGTGGTGGTGCCCCCCGACGGCGGCCAGGACGCCGACGCCGCCGAGCCGCCGTACCTGCAGGCCGTCGTCGAGTGGCTGGACGAGGAGGAGGCGGCCGAGGAGGCCGCCGGGCACGCCGACGGCCTGGTCGGTCCGGAGGCCACCGCCGGGATCGTCCCCGAGGAGGTGGTCAGCGAGGTGGCCCGCGGGTCGCTGGAGGTGCTGGCCGGCAACGTCCGGGACCTCTTCGCCCGCTACGTGGCCGACGTCGCGGTCCGGCAGGCCGGTGACCCCGACGGGCTCTCCGACGAGGTGCTGGCGGCGTTGAGCCCGAGCGAGCTGCTCCCCGAGGACGACGGCACGCCGCCCGAGCTCAGCGGCACCGCCGCCCTGCTCCGGGAGGTCAGCGACGACGCGCGCGGGCTGTCCTACCTGGTCGCCTCCGCCGCGCTGCTCACCACCGAGGACCGGCAGGCGCTGCTGGCCGAGTCGGCCACCCGGCGCCGGCTGACCCTGGAGTCCCGGCTGCTGCGCCGGGAGCTCACCCTGCTCCGGACGCTGGGCGCGGTGCCCGTGCCGCTGCGGCAGTTCGCCACCCCGATGACCTCGAACTGACGAAGGGCCCCCGTGCCCCCCCACAGCTTGCACGCTCGCGGCGGGCCCCTGCACGGGGGCCGAGGAGCCGGGGGGCTGCCGGAGCCGGGCGCGGCTAGCCGCGGGGGGCCGGCGGCGGGACGGGCGGCAGCGGCGGGCGCGGTGGTGAGGTCACCGCGGAGGGCAGGGCGCCCCCCGGGCGGCCCAGGTCGTCCCGGCTGTCCAGGACGGCGGCCACCAGGTAGGTCAGGACGGCGAAGAACGGCCCGACCGCCAGCGCCGCACCGGCGCCCAGGCTGAGCCCGGTGGTGACCGTGGCGCCGACCTCGGCGAGCTGCGCATCGGTGGGCCCGGCGCCCAGCCGCTCGCCCAGCTGCCAGGCGACCACGCCGGCCGCCAGCGACCCGGTGGCCAGCGCGGCCAGCGTCAGCGCGCCGCGGTGGGCGCGCAGCAGTGCCCACCCGGCGAGGCCGGCGAGCAGCCCGAGCGCGGCCAGCAGCAGCACGAAGACGCCGTCGTCGGCCATGAAGATCTCCGCCGACACCGGCCCGTCGACCGGGACGACGTCGGTGTCGGTGACCCGGTAGTCGGCCCGCGGGGCCAGCCACAGCCACAGCCCCCCGGCGACCAGCCCGCAGGCGGCGAGCGCGACCACGGTGACCAGCGCCGGCCGCAGGTCGGCCCGGCTGTCCCGGAGCCCGGGCGCGCCGGCCGGACGGGCCGGCGCCCAGCTCGACGCCGTCACCGACGGCCCGCCCGGGACCGGCGGAGCGGGCGCCGCCGGTCCGCTGGGCACCGCGGGACCGGGGCGCAACGGCCGGCCCGGGCCGGCGGGACGGGGATCGCTCACCGCTCCATCCTCACCCGCGCCCTGCGGCCCCCGCCGAGGGCCCCGTCCCGAGGCTCGTGCCGAGCGTGCCAGGCACGAGGCCCGGCCCCCGTGCAGGGTCCCGCCGCGAGCTCGCGAGTGGTGGGGGGGGCACGGGGGTCCTTCCACCTCTCTCACAGCAGGGCGACGCTCGTCGGCCCCAGCAGTGCCTTGATGTCGCCCATCAGTGCGGTGCTGGGGCGCACCCGCAGCCCCTGGTCCAGACGCAGGACCGTCTCCCGGCCGCCGTTGAGCAGCTTCAGCTGCACCTCGGTGGTGCCCGGGTGGCTGCCCAGCACCTCGCGCAGCCGCTCCACGACCGGCGGGGTGCACCGGGCGGCGGGCATCGACACCAGCACCGGCCCGCGCGGCCCCTCGGTGAGCTCGGGGACGGTCACCTCCGAGGCGAACAGCGAGGGGGTGTCGTCGCGGCGGCTGATCCGCCCCTTGACCACCACGATCTGGTCCCGGACCACCTTGTCCGACACCTGCGCCCAGGTCTTGGGGAAGAACAGCACCTCCAGCCCGGCCTCGAGGTCCTCGATGGTGGCGATCGCCCACGGGGCGCCCTGCTTGTTGGTGCGCGGGCCGACCGCGGTCAGGATGCCGGCGATGGTCACGTTCGCGCCGTCCTCGACCCCCCCGGCGATGATCTCGGCGAGTGCGGTGTCGGCGTGCGAGGTGAGCACGTGCTCCACCCCGTGCAGCGGGTGGTCGGAGACGTAGAGGCCGAGCATGTCGCGCTCGAAGACCAGGCGCTCGGCCTTGGACCAGTCGGCGGTCGGGATCGGGATGTCCAGCGCGGCGCTCAGCGGGTCGCCGAGCTCGCCGCCGCCGTCCTCGCCGAAGCTGCCGAAGAGGTCGAACTGCCCCTCGGCCTCCTTGCGCTTGAGGCTCATCGCGGAGTCGACGGCCTGGGCGTGGATGGCCGCGATGCCCTGCCGGGAGTGGCCCAGGGAGTCGAACCCACCGGCCTTGGCGAGGGACTCGATGACCTTCTTGTTGCAGGCCACCGTGTCGATCTTGCGCATGAAGTCGGCGAAGTCCTTGAACGCGCCCTTCTCCTCGCGCGCCCGGACGATCGACTCGACCACGTTGGTGCCGACGTTGCGCACCGAGGCCAGCCCGAACCGGATGTCGTTGCCGACGGCGGTGAAGTCCCAGGAGGACTCGTTGACGTCGGGCGGGAGCACCTTGATGCCCATCCGCCGGCACTCGGCCAGGTAGACCGGGCGGCGGTCCTTGTCGTCGCCGACGCTGGTCAGCAGCCCGGCCATGTACTCGGCCGGGTAGTTGGCCTTGAGGTAGGCCGTCCAGTAGGAGACCAGGCCGTAGGCCGCCGAGTGGGCCTTGTTGAACGCGTAGTCGGCGAACGGGACCAGGATGTCCCAGAGCGTCTTGACCGCGGCGGCGGAGAAGCCGTTGGCCTTCATCCCGGCCTCGAAGCCGACGAACTCGGCGTCCAGCACCGACTTCTTCTTCTTGCCCATCGCACGGCGCAGCAGGTCGGCCTTGCCGAGGGAGTACCCGGCGACCTTCTGCGCGATCGCCATGACCTGCTCCTGGTACACGATCAGGCCGTAGGTCTGACCCAGGATCTCCGCGAGCGGCTCGGCCAGCTCGGGGTGGATCGGGGTGATCTCCTGCTGACCGTTCTTGCGCAGCGCGTAGTTCGTGTGCGAGTTCGCGCCCATCGGGCCGGGGCGGTAGAGCGCGCCGACGGCGGAGATGTCCTCGAAGTTGTCCGGGCGCATCAGCCGCAGCAGCGAGCGCATCGGGCCGCCGTCGAACTGGAACACCCCGAGCGTCTCACCGCGGGAGAGCAACTCGTAGGTGGCCGGGTCGGTGAGGTCCTTGCTGATCTCGTCGAGGTCGACCGGCGCCTTGCCGTTGATGACGATGTTGCGCAGCGCGTCGTCGATGACCGTGAGGTTGCGCAGGCCCAGGAAGTCCATCTTGAGCAGGCCGAGCGTCTCGCAGGTCGGGTAGTCGAACTGCGTGATGATCGCGCCGTCGGACTCGCGCCGCATGATCGGGATGCTGTCGATCAGCGGGTAGCGCCCGATGATGACCCCCGCCGCGTGCACGCCCCACTGCCGCTTGAGGCCCTCGAGCTTGCGGGCCTGGTCGACGACCTCGGCGGCACCCGGGTCGGACTCGTAGCGGGCGCGGAACTCCGCGGCCTCCTTGTACCGGTCGTGCTTGGGGTCGAAGATCCCCGACAGCGGGATGTCCTTGCCCATGACGCCCGGCGGCATCAGCTTGGTCAGCTCGTCGCCCACCGAGTAGGGCCGGTCGAGCACCCGGGCGGCGTCCTTGATCGCGGCCTTGGCCTTGATGGTGCCGTAGGTGACGATCTGGCTGACCCGCTCCTCGCCGTACTTCTGCGAGACGTACTGGATCACCTCGCCGCGGCGGCGGTCGTCGAAGTCGATGTCGACGTCGGGCATGGACACGCGCTCGGGGTTCAGGAAGCGCTCGAAGATCAGCCCGTGCTGCAGCGGGTCCAGGTCGGTGATGCCCATGGCGTAGGCGGCCAGCGAGCCGGCGGCCGAACCGCGGCCGGGGCCCACCCGGATGCCGTTGTCCTTGGCCCAGTTGATGAAGTCGGCGACCACGAGGAAGTACCCCGGGAAGCCCATCTGGGTGATGATCCCGACCTCGTAGTCGGCCTGCTTGCGCACGTGGTCGGGGATGCCGTTCGGGTAGCGCTTGTGCAGCCCGCGCTCGACCTCCTTCACGAACCAGGAGGTCTCGTCCTCGCCCTCGGGCAGCGGGAAGCGGGGCATCAGGTCGGCGCCCTCGGTGAACTGCACCTCGCACTGCTCGGCGACCAGCAGGGTGTTGTCGCAGGCCTCGGGCATCTCGCGGAACAGCGAGCGCATCTCCGCGGCGGACTTCAGGTAGTAGCCGTCGCCGTTGAACTTGAAGCGGTTGGGCTCGTTGAGCCGGGAACCGGTCTGGATGCACAGCAGGGCGTCGTGGGCCTGCGCGTCCTCCCGGTGGGTGTAGTGCAGGTCGTTGGTGCCCAGCAGCGGGATGCCCAGCTCCTTGGCGATCTCCAGCAGGGCGGGCTTGGTCTTCTTCTCGATCGACAGACCGTGGTCCATGACCTCGGCGTAGAAGTTCTCACGCCCGAAGATGTCCTGGAAGTCCGCGGCGGCCTGGCGGGCCTTGTCGTGCTTGCCGGCGCGCAACCACATGTTGACCTCACCGGACGGGCACCCGGTGGTGGCGATCAGGCCCTTGCCGTACCGCTCCAGCAGGTCGCGGTCGAACCGCGGCTTGCGGTACTGGCCCTCCAGGCTGGCCAACGAGGAGATGCGGAAGAGGTTGTGCATCCCCTCGGTGGTGCGGGCCAGCAGCGTCATGTGCGTGTAGGCGGCCTTGCCGCGGTTGGACCCGCCGTCGCCCTCCTCGTCGATCAGCTTGTCGCCGAAGTCGAACGGGGCGCGGTCGAACCGGGAGCCGGGCGTGTAGTAGCCCTCCATGCCGATGATCGGCTTGACCCCGGCCGCGTTGGCCTGCTTGTAGAAGTCGTAGGCGCCGAACACGTTGCCGTGGTCGGTCATCGCCAGCGCCGGCATGCCCTCGGCGGCGGCGGCCTTCGTGACCTCACCGAGCTTCGCGGCCCCGTCGAGCATCGAGTACTCGGTGTGCACGTGCAGGTGCACGAAGTTCTCGGACGACGGGGTGCTGCTCATGCTGTGGGGTGCTCCTCACGGTCGTGCGCACCGCCTGCCCACCGGCGGGTGGGCAGGGGCGGCGGGTGGTTCTGGGTGACCGGCGGGGAAGGCCGTTCGGTGGTGCTCCGCGACGTGCGGTGGTGCTCCGGGACTGCGCTCGCGCGGGGACCGGTGCCCCGATCCTCGCACCTCCTGAGTCCTACGCCGAGGGTCCGACAGGACGTGTCTCCGCGATCCGGACCACTCCGTCACACCGGCCCCGCGCGCTCCGCACCGAGCTGGCCAGAGCGCTCCGCGCCGAGCTGACCAGAGCCCTCCGCGCCGAGGCCGCGGCACATCGGCACGTGGGCGATCCCGACCTCCTCGTGCTCCTCGCCGACGCAGGTGTACCCGGCCCGCTCGTAGAACCGCCGGGCCGTCACCTGGGCGTGCAGCTCCACCGCGACCTGACCGCGGGCGGCCGCCTCGCGGTGCAGCACCTCGAGCACCGCCGCGCCGTGGCCCCGGCCCCGGACTGCGGCGTCGGCGGCCATCCGGCCGATCACCGCGCGGCCGGGCCCGGCGGCGTCGGGCAGCAAGCGGCCGGTCGCCACCACCCGGCCCGCGTCGTCCCGGCTGACCGCGTGCACGGCCGTCGCGTCGGCGTCGTCGCGCTCCAGCTCGGCGGGGACGCCCTGCTCCAGCACGAACACCCGGTGCCGCAGGGCCGTGACCTCCGGCCAGTCCTCGGCGGTGGCCACCGTGGCCCGGGGCGCGCTCACCGCAGCGCCACCGGGAGCGCCGAGGAGGGCACCAGCAGGAAACGCAGGTCGATCGCCGCGTGCAGCAGCACCGGCAGCAGCAGCGACCCGGTGCCCAGGTAGACCGCGGCCAGGACGCCGCCCAGCACGCCGGTGGTCAGCACCCCGGTCAGCCCCTGGTAGGCGTGCGCCAGGCCGAAGGCGGCACCGGCGACCAGCACGAGCAGACCGGCCGGCAGCGCCGGCACCAGCGCGGCGACCACGGCGAGGAAGAAGCCGCGGTACAGCCACTCCTCGCAGACCCCGGCGGTGACCCCCACCAGGCCGAAGAGCCGGCGCTCGGAGCGGCTGCGCGGCAGCAGCGCGAGCGTCGCGTGGCCCGGCGGCTCGGCGTGCCGCGCCTCCCCCGGCCGGGTCCGCCGCAGGGCCTCCGGCGGGGGGCCGGCCACCGCGCCGCCGCGCAGCGCCCGGGTGGACAGCAGGACGAGCAGCAGGAGCGCGACCACGGCCGCCCAGGTGAACGGTCCCGGCCAGCGGGTCGGCCAGCCCAGGCCGACAGCGGCGGCCGAGACCCCGGGCGCGGCCAGCCAGACCACCAGCACGACGAGCGCCAGCCCCCACTCGAGCACCAGCAGCCGGCGGTAGAACGACCGGCGGGCGGCCGGGTCGCTGCGCAGCCGCCCCTCGAAGCGCCGGTGCAGCACGTAGCCGACGAACGGCTCCCCGACCACCAGGTAGACCGCGACGATCCCCGCCGCCAGCTGCGCCGGACCGAAGTCGGCGAAGGAGGCGGGCAGGGCGGTCGCCGCGGTCACGAGGGGCGGGGCTCAGTTCTCGGCGCGCAGGACGGCCAGCGCACCGGCCAGGTCGGCGGGGTGGTCGCTGGTGAACTCCACCCAGCGCCCGTCGGCGGGGTGGGCGAAGCCGAGCCGCACGGCGTGCAGCCACTGCCGGGACACGCCCAGCCGGGCGGCCAGCGTCGGGTCGGCGCCGTAGGTCATGTCGCCGACGCAGGGGTGCCGCAGCGCGGAGAAGTGCACCCGGATCTGGTGGGTGCGCCCGGTCTCCAGGTGCACGTCGACCAGGCTGGCCGCCGGGAACGCCTCGACCACCTCGTAGTGGGTGACCGACGGGCGGCCGCCGGTCACCACGGCGAACCGCCAGTCGTGCTTGGGGTGCCGGTCGATGGGGGCGTCGATGGTGCCCTTGGACGGGTCGGGGTGGCCCTGCACGAGGGCCTGGTAGCCCTTGTCGACCGTGCGCTCCTTGAACGCCGCCTTGAGCAGCGTGTAGGCGCGCTCGCTCTTGGCCACCACCATCAGCCCGGTGGTGGCGGCGTCCAGCCGGTGCACGATGCCCTGCCGCTCGGCGGCACCGCTCGTGCTGATCCGGTAGCCGGCCGCGGCCAGCCCGCCGGTGACGGTCGGGCCGTCCCAGCCCGGGCTGCCGTGCGCGGCGACGCCGACCGGCTTGTCGATGACGACCACGTCGTCGTCGTCGTGGACGACGGTGAGCCCCTCGACCGGCTGCGGCGCGACCGGCTCGCCGGGCGGCGGCGGGAGCTCGACCTCCAGCCAGCTGCCCCCCGACAGGCGGTCGCCCTTGCCCCGGGCCCGCCCGTCGACGACGACCGCGCCGGCGTCGGCCAGCTCCGCGGCCACGGCCCGGGTGAGCCCGAAGAGCCGGGTGAGCGCCTGGTCGACCCGCTGGCCCTCGAGGCCGTCGGGCACCGGCAGAGCGCGGAGCTCCCCCCGGCGGCCGTCGGTCGAGGTCGGGCCGGGAGAGCTGGTCACCGCCCCATTGTGCAGAAGGACCCCGTCCTCCTCACCGCTCGCACGCTCGCGGCGAGCCTCCGGGCGGGCCGCGCTCAGCTCTCGGTGCGGTCGGCGGCTCGGCTGCCGTCGAACTCGATGCCGCGGAAGGCCAGCAGCGCGCCCAGCACGCCGCCGCAGACGATCGCCGAGTCGGCCACGTTGAAGATCGGCCACACGGCGCCGTAGGGGTCGAACAGGGAGACGAAGTCGACGACGCCACCCCGCAGGAAGCCCGGGTCGCGGAACACCCGGTCGACCAGGTTGCCCAGCGCCCCGCCGAGGACCAGGCCCAGGGCCACGGCCCAGCCGGTGGAGAACAGCTTCCGGGCGCTGCGGACGATCACCACGACCACCGTGACGGCGATCAGCGTGAACACCGCGGTCGCGCCCTCGGCGAAGGAGAAGGCGGCGCCGGTGTTGCGCGCCTCGGTCAGGTAGACCGCACCGCCCAGCAGCCGCAGCGGCTCACGGTCGGACAGCGTGGCGACCACCAGCAGCTTGGTGGCCAGGTCCAGCGCCAGGATGCCGGCGGCCAGGCCCAGCAGCAGTGCCGCCCGCGGCCGGCGCACCGGGGTGGGTGCGCCCTCCGCCGGGGACGTCGAGGTCTCGGGCTGCTCGGACATCGCCGTCCTCCCCGCTGGCGGCCCCGGTGGCCACGTCCGCCGACGACGATAGCGGCGGGGGCCTCTGCCGCCGCCTGCCACGCTGACCCGGTCACCCGGTGACCGGTCGCGGGCGGCGGGCGCCGGCTCCCCCGGGTGCGGTCGTCGTGAGGTGGGCGCCACGCCGGGTGGGGGCACGTGCTGCGCCGGGGGGAGGCGCAGGGCACCCTCGAGGACGGCGGCCTGTGATGCATCTCATCCCCTCAGTTCGGGGGGAGCACCCGGTTCCGGCCGTGTCGTCCTGAGCGGCGGACGACGATGGGTGGGTACGCACTTGAGTCACGGAGGCAGATCTTGACCACGGATGGTTCCTCGAACCCCGACGTAGTCCTCGTCGGCGGCGGCATCATGAGCGCGACGCTGGCCGCGCTGCTCGGCATCGTCGCGCCGGACTGGACCGTCCAGGTGTTCGAGTCCGGCACCGAGGTGGCCGGGGAGAGCTCCGGTCCGTGGAACAACGCCGGCACCGGGCACTCCGCACTGTGCGAGCTGAACTACACCCCGGCCCGCCCCGACGGCACGGTCGACCCGGCCAAGGCCGTGGGGATCAACGAGCAGTTCCAGGTGTCCCGCCAGTTCTGGTCGCACCTGGTGCGCAGCGGGCTGACCGACTCCCCCAAGACCTTCATCACCTCGGTGCCGCACGTCAGCTTCGTCACCGGCACCGAGGGCCACCGGTACATGCGCAACCGCTACGAGGCCCTGGCACCGCAGCCGCTGTTCGCCGGCCTCGAGTTCACCGACGACCCCGCCGTCCTCGCCGACTGGCTGCCGCTGATGATGACCGACCGGTCCGCCGGCGAGCCCGTCGCGGCCACCCGGTCGCTGGCCGGCACCGACGTCAACTTCGGTGCGCTGACCCGGCTGCTGCTGGAGGACGTCGTCGGCCGCGGGGTGCAGCTGCACCTGCAGCACCGGGTGCGGAAGGTCCGGCGGGAGCGGGACGGCCGCTGGGCGACCACCGTCACCGACCTGACCAGCGGCAAGCAGCGCACCGTGCACAGCCGGTTCCTGTTCGTCGGCGCCGGCGGCGGGGCGCTGCCCCTGCTGCAGGGCGCGGGCATCCCGGAGATCCGCGGCTTCGGTGGCTTCCCGGTGAGCGGGCAGTTCCTCCGCACCCGCAACCCGGAGCTGGTGGCCCGGCACCAGGCGAAGGTCTACGGCCAGGCGAAGGTCGGGGCGCCGCCGATGTCGGTGCCGCACCTGGACCTGCGGCTCATCGACGGCGAGCAGGCCCTGCTGTTCGGCCCCTACGCCGGCTTCTCCCCCAAGTTCCTCAAGGCCGGCTCGATGTGGGACCTCCCGCGCTCGGTGCGCGGCGGCAACCTGGGCTCGATGCTGGGCGCCGGGATCGCCAACATCCCCCTCACCCGGTACCTGATCGGCCAGGTGCTCCAGTCGACGTCGGCCCGGTTCCGGGCGCTCGAGGAGTTCGTGCCGACCGCCGAGCAGGACGACTGGGAGCTGATCACCGCCGGTCAGCGGGTGCAGGTCATCAAGCAGGACCCGACGACCGGGCGCGGTGTGCTGCAGTTCGGCACCGAGCTGATCGTCGGCGCCGAGGGCACGATCGCCGGGCTGCTCGGCGCCTCCCCCGGTGCCTCCACCGCCACCTCGGCCATGCTCACGCTCCTGGAGCGCTGCTTCCCCGACCGGATCGACGCCTGGCGGCCGCTGCTGCAGGAGGCCATCCCCTCCTACGGCCGCGAGCTGTCCGCCGAGCCCGAGTTGCTGGCCCAGGTGCGCGCCGACACCACCAGGACCCTGGAGCTGCAGGGCTGACCTGCAGCGGCCTCCGCCCGCCGTCCCCGGGTCGAGCCGCGCCGGCTGGGGTCGAGCCTCGCCCTGACGCGGCTCGACCCCGCCCCAACCGGGTCGACCCGGACGGCGACCGCCCCGGGCCGTGACACCGACCGACCCGCACCTGCCGGCTCACCGCCCGGGCCGACAGCCGGCTCGACCATGCCCGGGCTGACCCCCCGACACTGCCCGGGGTTGAGCCGCCTCAGCAGGGGTTGAGCCGCGTCGTGGCGCGGCTCAACCCCCGCTGAGGCGGCTCAACCCGGATGCTGGCAGCGTTCGACGAGACCGAGCGGGGGCTCAACGCCTCCCCGTGGCTCGTCAGCGGACCGGGTGCAGCTCCGGGCGGGGGGCCGGGTGGCGGGCCACTGGCTCAGTCGCTCTCGCTGGGCTGGCCGGCCTCGCCGCGCCAGGTGGCGAGCCGGCCGGCCCGGCTGACCGCCCGCAGCCGGCGCTCGGCCTCGGCGCGGGAGCCGCGCGCGGACACCAGCAGCGCCTGGTCCCCCCGCATGAGCCGGGTGTCCCGGTCGGGTACGAAGGGCCGCCCGTCCCGGACGACCAGCACGACCGCGGCGTCCTCGGGCAGCCGCAGCTCGGGCAGGTAGACCCCGTGCAGCCGGGAGCTCTCCGGCACCCGCAGCTGCATCAGCTCCGCGCCCAGCTCGTCCAGCGGCGCCGACTCCACGTCGATGTCGCGCGGGGTGACCGGGGTGGCGATCCGCAGCAACCGCGCCACCCAGGGCAGGGACCAGCCCTGGATGAGCGTGAAGACCACGACGAGCACGAACACCGTGTCGAAGATCCGCTCCGCCCCGGGCACCTGGGCCGCGACCGGGAAGGTCGCCAGCACGATGGGCACCGCGCCACGCAGCCCGGCCCAGGAGATGAACAGCTGCTGCGAGATCGGCATCCGGAACCACACCAGGCTGAGCAGCACCGACAGCGGCCGGGCGACGAGGAGCAGGGCGCCGCCGACGAGCAGGGCGGGCAGCAGCGCATCCGGCAGCCGGGATGGGGAGACGAGCAGCCCCAGCAGCACGAACAGCCCGATCTGGGCCAGTGACGCCAGCCCCTCGGCGAAACCGATGCTGGCCGCCCGGTGCGGCAGCGGCGCGTTGCCCAGCAGCAGGCCGCAGAGGTAGACCGCGACGATCCCCGAGGTGTGCGCGAGGGTGGCGGTGGAGTAGGCCAGCACGCACAGCGCCAGCATCGCCAGCGGGTAGAACCCGGCCAGCGGCAGTGCCGCCCGGCGGAGCAGCCACGCGCCGCCGAAGCCGATCGCGAGCCCGATCGCCGAACCACCGGCGAGCTCGACGAGCACCTCGACCAGCACCAGGTACCACACGTCCGACGTGCCGCCGGTCAGCTGCTCGGAGAGGACGAGGACCAGCAGGATGACCGGGGCGTCGTTCAGCCCGCTCTCGGCCTCGAGCGAGGCGGCCAGCCGGCGGGGCAGCGGCAGCCGGCGCAACGTGGCGAACACCGCCGCGGCATCGGTCGAGCTGATGACCGCGGCCAGCAGCACGGCGAAGCCCCACGCGTAGCCCAGGAGCCACACGGTGACCGCCGCGGTCACCGCGATGCTCACGGCCACCCCCACCGTCGCCAGGGTCAGCCCCGGACCGATGGCACGCCGGAGGTCCGACCACCGGGTCGTCAGCCCGCCCTCGGCGAGGATCACCACGAGCGCGGCCACCCCGAGGGTCTGGGTGAGCTCGACGTCCTCGAACTCGACACCGAGGCCGCTCTCCCCGATCGCCATGCCCAGGGCCAGGTAGATGAGCAGCGAGGGCAGTCCCAGGCGATCGGCCAGCCGCAGCGCCACTGCCGCGACGAGCACCACCAGCGCGCCGATGGCCAGCGCGAGGGTGACCGTCGTGTTCATCGGCGCTCCCCCATGGGGGCAGTCTCCCGTACCGGGCCGCCGGGCCCGGCACCCGGCGCGGACCGGCGGCTGCGCGGGGCGGGTGGCGGGGTCGGGGATGATGGGCACCGTGAGTGCTCCCGCCGGGCCGTTCCGGGCCCTTCCCCCGCAGGTCGACCTGCCGGCCCTCGAGCACGAGGTCCTCGAGCAGTGGGAGGCCGACAAGGTCTTCGCCCGCTCGCTCGAGGGGTCGGCCGACAAGCCGCAGTGGGTCTTCTACGAGGGCCCGCCCACCGCCAACGGGCGGCCGGGCACCCACCACATCGAGGCCCGGGCGTTCAAGGACGTCTTCCCCCGGTTCAAGACCATGCAGGGCTGGCACGTGCCCCGCCGCGCCGGCTGGGACTGCCACGGGCTCCCGGTCGAGATCGCCGTCGAGCAGGAGCTGGGCTTCGCCGGCAAGCCGGACATCGAGCGGTTCGGCATCGCCGAGTTCAACGCCAAGTGCCGGGAGTCGGTCGAGCGGCACGTCGACGCCTTCGCCGAGCTCACCCACCGGATGGGCTACTGGGTCGACATGTCGACCGCCTACCGGACGATGGACGCCAGCTACATCGAGAGCGTCTGGTGGTCGCTGAAGCAGGTGTTCGACAAGGGCCTCCTGGTCGAGGACCACCGGGTGGCGCCCTACTGCCCGCGCTGCGGCACCGGCCTGTCCGACCACGAGGTCGCCCAGGGCTACGAGACGCTGACCGACCCCTCGGTCTACGTCCGGCTGCCGATCACCAGCGGTGAGTGGGCCGGCCAGGCCGACCTGCTGATCTGGACGACGACCCCCTGGACGCTGCCGTCCAACACCGCGGTGGCCGTCCACCCCGACGTCACCTACGTGGTCGCCCGCACCGACGACGGCACCTTCGTCGTCGCCGAGCCGCTGCTGACCGCGGTCCTGGGTGAGGGCGCTGAGGTGCTCGCGCGCACCACCGGGCGCGACTGGGAGCGGGTGCGCTACCAGCGGCCGTTCGAGCTGGTCGAGTTCCCCGAGGGGGACGCGCACTACGTCGTCCTGGCCGACTACGTCACCACCGACGACGGCACCGGGCTGGTGCACCAGTCCCCCGCGTTCGGCGCCGAGGACTTCGCGGTGTGCCGCGGTTACGGCCTGCCGGTGGTCAACCCGATCGACCCGACCGGGCACTTCACCGCCGACGTCCCGCTGGTGGGCGGGCACTTCTTCAAGGCCGCCGACCCCACGCTGGTGCAGGACCTCGCCGACCGCGGCGTGCTGTACCGGGAGCTGCGCTACGAGCACAGCTACCCGCACTGCTGGCGCTGCCACACGCCGCTGATGTACTACGCCCAGCCGTCCTGGTACATCCGCACCAGCCAGGTCAAGGAGCAGCTGCTCGCGCAGAACGAGCGCACCCACTGGCACCCGGAGAGCATCCAGTGGGGCCGCTACGGCGACTGGCTGAACAACAACGTCGACTGGGCCCTGTCCCGCGACCGGTACTGGGGCACCCCGCTGCCCATCTGGCGCAACGACGCCGACCCCAGCCGCATGGTCGTGGTGGGCTCGCTGGCCGAGCTGTCGGAGCTGACCGGCACCGACCTGTCCGACCTCGACCCGCACCGGCCCTTCATCGACGACGTCACCTTCACCGTCGCCGGCGAGGAGGGCACCTACCGGCGGGTCCGGCAGGTCATCGACGCCTGGTACGACTCCGGCTCGATGCCCTTCGCCCAGTGGGGTGCACCGCACCGGAACCAGGCCGAGTTCGAGGCGGCCTACCCGGCGCAGTTCATCGCCGAGGCGATCGACCAGACCCGCGGCTGGTTCTACACGCTGATGGCCGTGGGCACGCTGGTCTTCGAGCAGAGCTCCTACGAGAACGTGCTCTGCCTGGGCCACATCCTGGCCGAGGACGGCCGGAAGATGAGCAAGCACCTGGGCAACATCCTCGAGCCCATGCCGCTGATGGACCGGCACGGCGCCGACGCCGTCCGCTGGTTCATGCTGGCCGGTGGCTCGCCCTGGTCGGCGCGCCGGGTCGGGCACGAGACGCTGTCCGAGGTCGTGCGCAAGGTCCTGCTGACCTACTGGAACACCGCGAGCTTCTTCACCCTCTACGCCGAGACCAACGGCTGGGACCCGGCCGCCAGCCCCGCTCCCCCGCGGGCGGAGCGGCCGCTGCTGGACCGCTGGGCGCTGGCCGAGCTGGCCTCGGTCACCGCCGGGGTCACCGACGCGCTCGAGCAGTTCGACACCCAGACCGCCGGCCGGCTGATCGCCGGCTTCGTCGACGACCTGTCCAACTGGTACGTCCGGCGCAGCCGGCGGCGCTTCTGGGACGGCGACCCGGCGGCCCTCGGCACCCTGCACGAGGTGCTCGACGGCCTGACCCGGCTGATGGCCCCCTTCACGCCGTTCCTCACCGAGCAGGTGTGGCGCAACGCCGTGCTGCCCGGTGCGGCAGGTGTCCCCGACTCGGTGCACCTGGCCAGCTGGCCGACCGTGGACGAGGACGCCCGGGACGACGAGCTCGTCGAGCAGGTCGCCCTGGTCCGCCGGCTGGTCGAGCTGGGGCGCTCGGCCCGCACCTCGGCCAAGGCCCGCACCCGGCAGCCGCTGGCCCAGGCGCTGATCGCCGCCCCGGGATGGTCGCAGCTGCCCCGGGACCTGGTCGGCGAGGTGGCCGAGGAGCTCAACGTCGCCGAGCTGACCGAGCTCGCCGCCGTCGACGGGTCGCTGGTCGACGTGTCGGTGAAGGTCGACTTCCGGGCGGTCGGCCGCCGGCTGGGCAAGCAGGTGCAGGCGGTCGCCGCCGCCGTCGCCGCGGCCGACCCGGCCGAGCTGGTCGCCGCCTACCGCACCGGTGCGGCCACCGTGCCGGTCGACGGCGCGGACGTGCCGCTGGCCGAGGGCGACCTGATCGTCACCGAGACACCGCGCGAGGGCTGGACGGTGGCGTCGGCCGGTGGGCTGACCGTCGCCCTGGACCTGACGCTCACCCCCGAGCTGGAGCGGGCCGGACTCGTCCGCGAGGTGGTCCGGCTGGTCCAGGACGCCCGCAAGTCCCGCGGCCTGGCCGTCAGCGACCGGATCGAGCTGTGGTGGACCGGGGAGGGCGCCATCGCCCAGGCGCTCACCGAGCAGGCCGAGCAGTTGTCCGGCGAGGTGCTGGCCACGGCGGTGCACGCGCAGGCCGCCGGCCCCGGCGAGCCGCTCGAGGCGCCCGCCGGCGCCTCGGTCTGGATCGCCCCGGCCGGCAGCTGACGAGGGGCCGGGTCCCCCCGTCACCGTCCCGTCGCCGGCAGGCCCCTGCCGCGTCCCGTCGCCGGCCACCGGCGGCGGGACGCCGTGGGCCGGGTCAGGCGGAGCGGCGGGCGCGTTCCCGGCGGGCCAGTTCCCGGTCGGGGGCGCAGGCACCGCACGGGGTGAACCCGTCGGTGCGCGCCTCCACCATCGGCAGCGGAACCGGCTGGGTGCCCGCCAGGTGCGGGCACCGGGGCAGGTGGTAGCGCGGGTGCTCGTCGACCACCATCACCTCGTCGGTCAGGTCGAGCACGAGCAGCAGGTCGGTCACCTCCACCTCCTCCGCCGGCGGCTCACCGTCCGCACCGATCGACGGGGTGCCGGGTTCGGACCGGGCGTGCGCCCCGGTCGCGGGGCCGTCCGGCAGCCGGGCGGACGAGCCCGGGGGGCGGCCCGGCTCGAGGTCGGCTGACCGGGGTGTCCCCCGGCCGTCGGTGCGCGATCCCGCGTCCAGGCGTCCGTCCGCGCCCTGGCCCAGGCGTGCGCGGAGTCCCGGGTCCGTCCGCGGGACGGGGGGCAGGGTCGCCGGTGGGAGCCGGACCACGGAGGCGCCGCCACGGGTCCCGCCGGGCGGCGCGCCCGGTGGCGGCGCCTCCGTGGTGGCCCGCCGGCCAGTACCGGCCCGGGCCCGGCGGCGCCGGCGGAGCTCGCCGGCCACCAGGAGCACGACTGCAGCCGAACTGGCTCCGAAGGAGGCCCACTGCACCGTGGTCGACCCCGCGACCAGCCCGGCGACCAGCAGGCCCACGGCTCCCAGCACGAAGACCCCTGCGACGAGCACCACAGCCGGATGCTAGCCGCGCGATCCCCTGCCGGCCCCGGACGCGGAGGAGCCCCTCCGGACCGAGGTCCGGAGGGGCTCCATCACTGCTGGAACGGCCCTCCCCCGGGGCCCGCCACGAGCGGGTCGGTGGAGAGCGGCATGTGCTCCGTCAGGCGCTGACGTGCTGGCTCTGCCGGGCGTTGGACGAGGGCTCGGCCGAGCCCCGGCTGTCCAGGTCGCGCAGGTGCGACTCCAGGTAGGAGCGCAGCCGGGTGCGGTACTCGCGCTCGAAGGTGCGCAGCTCGTCGACCTTGCGCTCCAGGCTCGCCCGCTTCTCCTCCAGGGAGCCCATCGCCTCGACGTGCTTCCGCTCGGCGTCCTGCTGCAGGGCGGTGGCCTTGGCGCGGGCCTCGCGCTCCATCGTGTCGGCCCGGGTGCGGGCGTCGCCGAGCATCGCGTCGGCGCGGCTCTTGGCCTCGCCCACCATCTGCTCGCTCTTGGCGCGGGCCTCCGACAGCATCCGGTCGCTGGTGCTCTTGGCGCTGCCGACCATCTGCTCGGACTGGGCCTTGGCCTCGTTGACGTGCCGCTCGGCGGTCTCGGTCGCCAGGGCCAGCATCCGGGAGGCCCGGATGGCGTCGTCCTCTCGCACCTGCGGCGCGGCCGGCTGGGCCGGGGGCGGCGGCGGGGCCGCGACGGTCATCGGGGCCGACTCGGGGCGCTCGTCGCGCGAGCCACCGCCCCCGGACGCGCGGAGGTCGTTGTTCTCCTCGATCAGGCGGGCCAGCTCGGCCTCCACCACGTCGAGGAAGGCATCGACCTCGTCCTCGTCGTAGCCGCGCTTGCCGATCGGCGGCTTCTTGAAGACGACGTTGTGCACGTCGGCGGGAGTCAGTGGCATGCGGCTCACCTCAGGTCGGACGGGAGGAACGGACACGGACGCAGACCGGCGGCGAACCGCTCGGTGTCCGCACCCCGCTCCGGAGAGACAGGACGAGTCATGCGTAGGAGTAGGCCAGGCTGTCCAGGATGCTGCGCAGCAGGATGACGCCGATCAGGAGCACCATAAACCCGAGGTCCAGCCGGATCTGACCCAGGTTCAGCGGTGGGATCACCTTCCGCACCGCCTTCAGCGGCGGGTCGGTGGTGGCGTAGACGACCTCGAGGCCGGCGGCGACCAGCCCCTGCGGCCGCCAGCTGCGGGCGAGCACCATCACCCAGTCCACGACGAACCGGGCGAACAGCAGGATCAGGAAGACGAGCAAGACCGACGAGACGATCTGCAGAAGGAGAGCCACGGTCCTCGCTCGTTCAGGGCACCTCGTGCCGGGTGGTCACGACGCGCAGTCGATCAGGACTGGCTGAAGAACCCGCCCTCACGGATCCGGGCCTTGTCCTCAGCAGTCACGTCCACGTCCTGCGGGCTGAGCAGGAAGACCTTGGCCGTGACCCGCTCGATACTACCGTGCAGGCCGAACGTCAGACCGATGGCGAAGTCGACCAGTCGCTTCGCGTCGGCGTGCTCCATGTCGGTGAGGTTCATGATCACCGGCATGCCGTCCCGGAAACGCTCGCCGATCGTGCGCGCCTCGTTGTAGGACGCCGGGTGCACCGTGGTGATCCGGTAGCCCTGCGGCTTGGGCTCCGGGGCCGCGACGGGCGCCGGCGCGGGGGCCGGGACGACCGGCTCGCTCATCGCGAGGCCGGCCGAGCCGGACGTCGCCGTCCCACCAGCGGAGATGCCGCCACCGGAGACGCCGCCACCGGAGATGCGGCTGCGGGCCGCGGACGCCGACCCGAGCCCCGTGCCACCGGCGGCGGCCAGGCGGGCGGAGGTGCTGCCCGTCGTCGTGCCGGCCAGGCCGAGCGTGCGCGGGCCGGCCGGCCGCCGACCGAGGGAGACCTCGGGCTCGGGCGGGAGCTCCTGGGCGAAGTTGTCGCCGGCATGGTCGTACTGGTCGGCCGGGTGGTCGTCGTAGCCGGCCGAGCCGTAGGCGTCGGCGTACCCGTACCGGTCCCCGGCGACGTCGGCCGCGGGGTCGTCGTCGTAGGAGGTGGCGTAGCGGTCGTAGCCGCGGTCGTAGCCCCGGTCGTCGTGGTCGTAGTCGCTCTGCCGCGACGCGTAGCGGTCGTACCCACCACGGGCGTCGTCGTCCTCGACGAGGCCCAGGTAGACCCCCATCCTTCGCATGGCTCCGGCCATCGGACGTCTCCCTCTGGTCTCGTCGCAGGACGACTCGTGCTGAACAGGTGATCGGTGGTGCTGGTGGTGCTCGTGTGACTCGGGAGGGCGCACGGGTGCCGCGTCACTCCCCTGGACCGGAGGTTAGGGGGCGGGCGCCGAACAACGCGGTACCGACACGCACCTCGGTGGCCCCAGCTGTCACAGCCGCCTCCAGGTCGCCGCTCATGCCTGCCGAGAGCTCCAGGGCAGCAGGATGGTCGGCCCGGACCCGGGCGGCGAGCTCGGCCAGCCGGGCGAACGCCGGCGCGGGCGCCTCCCCGCGCGGGGCCACGGCCATCAGCCCGAGCAGCCGCAGGCCCGGCGCCTCCGCCACCGCGTCGGCCAGGCCGGGCACCTCGTCCGGGTCGGCGCCCCCGCGGGCGCCCAGCTCGCCCTCCGGCCCACCCAGGTCGACCTGCAGGTGGACGTCGACGGTGCGGCCCTCCCGGTCGGCAGCCCGGCTCAGCGCCTGGACCAGCGACGCCCGGTCGACCGACTGCACCCCGGCACCCAGCCGGACGACGGCGGCGGCCTTGTTCCGCTGCAGCTGCCCGACCAGGTGCCAGCGCAGCCCGGTCAGGTCCGCGAGGTCGGCCGCCTTGCCGGCGAGCTCCTGCACCCGGTTCTCGGCGAAGTCCAGCTGGCCCAGCCCGGCGAGGGCGCGCACGTCCTCGGCGGGCCGGGTCTTGCTCACCGCCAGCAGCCGCACCGACGCCGGGTCACGGCCGGCCGCCCGCGCGGCCGCGTCGATCCGCTCCCGGACCGCCTGCCGGTTCTCGGCGAGTCGGCCGACCCCGTCCTCCTCACCCCTCGCGAGCTCGGGGCGAGCCCCGGGACGGGGCAAGGAGGTGCTCACTGGAGCCAGACGACGCCGGCCTGCCGGCCGGTGACGCCGTCCCGCCGGTGGCTGAACAACCGGGGGTCCTCGACCGTGCAGCGCGGGTCGTGGACGACCTGCCGGACCCCGGCACCGCGCAGCACCTCGGCCAGGCCGGCCCGCAGGTCCAGGCCGGGGGTGCCGGTGCGCGTGCGCACCACCGCGGCCGGGGCTACCCGGCCGACCTCGGCCTGCATGGCGGCGGGGACCTCGTAGTCCAGGCCGCACACGGCCGGGCCGAGGAGCGCCTCGACGTCGCTGGGGCGGGACCCGAGCCGGGTCATCGCCGCCAGCGTCGCCGGGACCACCCCGCGCCGCACGCCCTCCCGGCCGGCGTGCACCGCCGCGACGACGCCGGCCACCGGGTCGGCCAGCAGCACCGGCACGCAGTCGGCGGCGAGCACGCAGAGCACCAGGCCGGGGGTGGCCGTGACCAACGCGTCCACGTCGGCCACCGGGTTCTCCCCGGCGTCCTCCACGATGGCGACCCCGGTGCCGTGCACCTGGGTCATCCAGACCAGCTGGTCGGCCGGCACCCCGAGCTCCCCGGCCAGCCGGGCCCGGTTGGCCGCGACGTCGGTGGGGTCGTCGCCGACGTGCCCGCCGAGGTTGAACGAGTCGTACGGCGCAGCAGAGCGGCCGCCCCGCCGGTCGGTGACGACCCGCCTGGGTCGCACCGCCGACGAGACGGCCGATCTGTCGGTCACGAACGCGACCCGCTGCAACCGGCCCCCGTGCAGGGGCCCGCCACGAACTGGCGAGTGGTGGGGGGCACGGGGGTCCTCCTACTGGCTGCGGAGGAACTCGGGGATGTCGAGCTCTTCCTCGAAGTCCTCGGAGGCGAGCGGACGACGGGCGCCGCTGTTCGCCTGACCGCCCGGCATCGGAGGCAGCGGCGGGACGGTCAGCCCACCACCCTGGGGCGGCGTGCTGCCCGGCTGCCCCGCGCGCGGTGCCGTCGTCGACGGCGGCGCCGGAGTGGGGGCGGACGGCGGCGTCGAGGTCGGCCCCGCCACGGGAGCGGCGAGCCGCTCGCCGGTCTGGGCCGGCGCCGGGCGCACCTGGGCCGGCGGGGCCGCCGGCGCCGCCTGGGCGACCGGGGCCGACGTCGCCAGCGGCGTCGTCCCGGCGTCCTTGCGGTTGCTCGGCTTGCCACCGTCGAACCCGGCGGCGATCACCGTGACCCGCACCTCGTCACCCAGGGCGTCGTCGATGACGGCACCGAAGATGATGTTGGCGTCGGGGTGGGCGGCGTCGCTGACCAGCGAGGCCGCCTCGTTGATCTCGAACAGACCGAGGTCGGAACCACCGGAGATCGACAGCAGGACGCCGTGGGCGCCCTCCATCGAGGCCTCCAGCAGCGGCGAGGCGATGGCCTGCTCGGCGGCCAGCAGCGCGCGGTTGTCACCGCGGGCGCTGCCGATGCCCATCAGCGCCGACCCGGCCCCGGACATGACCGACTTGACGTCGGCGAAGTCCAGGTTGATCAGGCCGGGCGTGGTGATCAGGTCGGTGATGCCCTGCACACCGGAGAGCAGCACCTGGTCGGCGGTCCGGAAGGCGTCCATGACGCTGACGTTCCGGTCGCCCAGCTGCAGCAGCCGGTCGTTCGGGATCACGATGAGCGTGTCGCACTCGTTGCGCAGCTCCTCGATGCCCGACTCGGCCTGGACGGCCCGCCGCTTCCCCTCGAAGGAGAAGGGGCGGGTGACCACGCCGATGGTCAGGGCACCGAGCTTGCGGGCGATCGAGGCGACGACGGGCGCACCACCGGTGCCCGTGCCACCGCCCTCGCCCGCCGTCACGAAGACCATGTCGGCGCCCTTGAGCACCTCTTCGATCTCCTCGCGGTGGTCCTCGGCGGCCTGCCGGCCGACGTCGGGCTGCGCGCCCGCGCCCAGGCCGCGGGTGAGCTCACGACCGACGTCGAGCTTGACGTCGGCGTCGCTCATCAGCAGCGCCTGCGCGTCGGTGTTGATCGCGATGAACTCGACCCCCTTGAGGCCGACCTCGATCATGCGGTTGACCGCGTTCACCCCGCCGCCGCCGATGCCGACGACCTTGATGACCGCGAGGTAGTTGTGCGGAGGTGTCATGCTGCGCTCCCCAACTGGACCCTCATCCTCAGGTTAAGCCTTATAGTTATGTCAACTGAGTCGTTGTGGGGACGAAGTTAGGTGTGCCCTCCCGGGGCAGCAAGCACCCCTCCTCGCTCGGCGTGTCCACAGAGCGGATTCGCACGAGCCGCACCCGACCCGTCCGTCACATCTGGCTCACTGCGGGTGACGACTGGCCTGGCCGAGGTCTCACGTCGCGGTGTAGACACCGCGGGAGCACAGCGGCGCGCCCGGGATGGCGGACGCGCAGGTCGTTTTCCCGCCGGGCGTGTCGGAACAGCCCCCCACCGCCGGCCTGACGGACCGATGCCTGCTGACCGCCGACGCCCGCACACCACCGACGGTGACCTCGGTCACCGGAGGACGACGTTGTCCGGGGTGCTGACGTCCAGGGTGTCGGCCGGCTCCAGCTCACCCTCCTCGATCTGGGTCAGCAGCGCGCCCAGCACCTCGGCCTTGCGGTCGGTCCGGGCCGCGCTCCCCCACCGCACCGTCCGGTCGCGGGTGAGGGTCAGCGTCACGTCGTCCCCGGTGGAGGCCGTCACCCCGGTGACCACGTCGCGGACGTCGGCGGGCAGCGCGGTCAGCGCACCGAGCGCGGCCGAGGTGGCCACGTCGTCCGGGCCCGGGTCGGGGACCTCCAGCGGCACGACCCCGGCCGGGGGGGCGCCGGTGATCGTGTCGAAGACCACTCCCCCGGCGTCCACCAGCTGACGGGTCCCGTCCTGCTCGACGACCGCCACCGGCACCCGCTCGGCCACGGTGACGACCACCGTGCCCGGCCAGCCGCGGGTCACCTCGACGGAGGCCACCTGGGGCAGCTGGGCCACCCGCGCGGCCGCGGCGTCGGTGTCCACCCGCACCAGCGGCGTGCCCGCGGCGACCCCGGCCGTCTGCACGACCTGCGCCTCGGACAGCGCCCCGGCCCCGTCGACCCGGACCGTCCGCACCGCCAGCAGCGGGCTGGCCAGGAACACCCACGCCAGGGCACCCAGCACCAGCACCACCGCGCCGAGGACGGCCAGCTGCCGCCGCCGCGGGTGCGTGCGCCGGCGGGACCGGCGCCGCCGGGCCCGCAGCGAGGTCACCGAGGTCGAGCCACCGGACGGGACGGCGCCGCGCCGGCCGCTGCGGGCCCGGTCGCTGGTCGTCATCCCGTTCCGGCTCACCGCGCCGGCCCCGGCTCGTCTCCCGCCGCCTCCGGTGCCGCCAGCGCGGCCAGCACCTCCGGCCCGACCATCGACACGTCACCGGCGCCCATGGTCACCACCACGTCACCGGGTCGGGCCCGCGCCGCCATCGCCGGTGCCGCCGCCGACCAGGACGGCTCGAACGCCACCCGGCCCGGGGGCAGCGGCACCGCGTCGGCCACCAGCGCACCGGTCACCCCGGGCACCGGGTCCTCCCGGGCGCCGTAGACCTCCATGACCACGACCTCGTCGGCCAGGCCCAGCGCGGTGCCGAAACCATCCGCGAACTGGGCGGTGCGGCTGTAGAGGTGCGGCTGGAAGAGCACGAGCAGCCGCCCCGAGCCGACCACCGCACGGGCGGCCCGCAGCTGCGCGGCCACCTCGGTCGGGTGGTGGGCGTAGTCGTCGTAGACCCGCACACCCGCGGCGGTGCCCTTGAGCTCGAACCGCCGGTGCACGCCGCCGAAGCGGCCCAGCCCACCGATCAGCCCGGTGGCCGGGAGCCCCAGCTCCACCCCGGCCAGCAGCGCGGCGGCGCTGTTGAGCGCCATGTGCTCCCCCGGCAGCTGGATGTGCACCTCGCCGAGCACCCGGCCGTCGAGGACCGCGGTGTAGCGGGTGCCGTCGGCAGCGACCCGCAGGTCGTCCAGCCGCAGGTCGGCGTCGGGGTGCCGGCCGTAGGTGCGCACCCGTGCCGCCGCACCGACGCCGGCCAGCCGGGCCGCACCCGGGTCGTCCAGGCAGAGCACCAGGAAGCCGTCGTCGGCGACGGTGCCGACGAAGGTGTCGAAGGCCTCCTCGACCGCGGCCAGGTCGCCGTAGTTGTCCAGGTGGTCGGCCTCGACGTTGGTGACGATCGCCCCCAGCGGGGCCAGCAGCAGGAACGACCGGTCGCTCTCGTCGGCCTCGGCGAGGAAGACGTCGCCCTGCCCGGAGTGGGCGTTGGACCCCGACTCGTTCAGCGTCCCGCCGATGGCGAACGACGGGTCGACCCCGCAGGCCTGGACGGCGACGGTGAGCATCGACGTCGTCGACGTCTTGCCGTGCGTGCCGGCCACGGCCACGCTGCGCCGGCCGGCCATGACGGCGGCCAGGGCCACCGCCCGGGGCAGCACCCGCAGCCCGCGCCCACGGGCCGCCAGGAGCTCGGGGTTGTCGTCCCGGATGGCGGTGGAGACCACGACGGTGGCGGCCGCACCCAGGTGCTCGCCGGCGTGGCCGACCTCCACCCGGGCACCGAGGGCGTCCAGCGCCCGCAGCGCCGGGGACTCCCGCCGGTCGCTGCCCGACACCGGGACGCCCCGGGCCAGCATGATCCGGGCGATCCCGCTCATCCCCGCGCCGCCGATGCCGATGAAGTGCACCGCGCCCAGCTCGGCCAGCGCCGGGATGGGCCCGCGCCAGGCGGCGACGTCGTCGGCGCTCATCGGCTGCCCACCCCCTCGCCGGCGACCTGCAGCACGAGGTCGGCGAGCCGCTCGTCGGCGTCCCGGGAGCCGGCGGCGGCGGCGTGCCGGGCCAGCCCGGCGAGCTGCTGGGGGTCGGTGAGCAGGGGCACCAGCTGGGCCTCGATCCAGGAGGGCGACAGGTCGGCGTCGGCCACCAGGAGACCACCACCGGCCTCCACCACGGGCAGGGCGTTGAGCCGTTGTTCGCCGTTGCCGATCGGGAGCGGCACGAAGGCGGCCGGCAGCCCGACGGCGGACAGCTCGGCGACGGTGACGGCGCCGGAGCGGCACAGCGCCAGGTCGGCCGCGGCGTAGGCCAGGTCCATCCGCTCCAGGTAGTCGACCACCACGTACGGTGCCGCGCCGGCCGGGCGGGCGGGCACGGTGACGTCGGTGTTCTTGGGCCCGCGGGCGTGCAGCACCTGCACCCCCGCGGCGGTGAGCGCGTCGGCGGCGGCCACCGCGGCGCGGTTCAGCGAGGCCGCCCCCTGGGAGCCGCCGAAGACCAGCAGCGTGGGCCGGTCGGCGTCCAGGCCGAAGGCCGCCCGCGCCTCCGCCCGTCGTGCGGCGCGGTCCAGGCCGCTGATCGAGGTGCGCAGCGGCATGCCCACGTGCTGCCCGCCGCGCAGCGGGGTGCCGGGCACCGTGACCGCGACGGCCGCGGCGACCCGCGCGCCGATCCGGTTGGCCAGCCCGGGGAGGGCGTTCTGCTCGTGCACCACCACCGGCACACCGGCCCGGCGGGCGGCCAGGTAGGCCGGCAGCGCGACGTAGCCGCCGAAGCCCACCACCACGTCGGCGTCCAGCTCGGTGAGCAGGGCCCGGGTCTCGGCGACCGAGCGGCGGACCCGGCCGGGCACCCGCAGCAGGTCGGGGGTGGGCTTGCGGGGCAGCGGCACCGGCGGGATGAGCCGCAGGTCGTAGCCGCGGGCCGGCACCAGCCGGGTCTCCATGCCGCGGGCGGTGCCCAGGCAGGTGACCCGGGGGGTGCCACCGGGGGCGCTGCCGCCGGTGGTGCCACCGCGCCGGGTCAGGGCGTCGGCGAGGGCCAGCATCGGCTCGATGTGCCCGCCGGTGCCGCCGCCGGCGAGCACGACGGAGACCGGGCGGGCACCGGTCGGCTCAGCCGCTCCGGCGCCGGGGGCGGACTGGGGGGAGGTCACAGGGGGCGTGGCCGTTCCGTTCTCGGGGGGCGGGGCCGGGCGACCGGCCGCGCCCGCGCGGCGGGGGGTTCACCGGGACCACCGGGGTCGCGGGGCACGTCGCGGAGGACGGGCCCGGCGGCCGGGGGCCGGTTGCGGACGATCGGACGGTCACCGGCTGGGGGCCGGCCGCGCCCAGTCTGCCGCTGGGCCGCACCCCGGCGCGCGTCCGGGGCGCCCGCCCAGGCGCCGGGCACCGGACGCCGGGGGTCCGGCCGGGGCTCGCGGGTACCGGGACGCACGGCCAGCTGCTCCTGGGTGCGCAGCCCGGGCACCCGGGTGACCGTGCGACCGGGGCGCCACGGGGCGGGGTCCGCCGGACCGGGGCGTGCGCCGGTGCCCGGGCGCGCCGGCCGGCGCCGGCGGGAGGGCACCGGGTCGATCGCCGCGGCCGGTACCGGCAGCAGCAGCCGGGCCAGCCAGCCGCGGCGGGCGTGCCGCTCGTGGGCGATCGCGGCCGGCTCGGAGCGGGCGAACCGGGCCAGCAGCCCGACCACGAACAGGGTGAGCACCAGCGACGTGCCACCGGCGGAGATCAGCGGGAGGGTGACACCGGTGACCGGCAGCAGCCCGACGACGTAGCCCATGTTCATCGTCGCCTGGCCGACCAGCCACACCGTGATGGCGATGCTGGCCAGCTGCACGAACCGGTCGGTCGAGCGGCGGGCGATCCGGAACCCGGCCCAGGCCAGCATCGCGTACAGGCCGATCACCACCAGGCAGCCGAGGAAGCCCAGCTCCTCACCGATGATGGCGAAGATGTAGTCGGACTCCGCGTGCGGCAGCAGGTTCCACTTCAGCGCGCTGTTGCCCAGTCCCACGCCCCACACGCCGCCGGTGGCCAGCGCGTAGAAGCCGCGGATGGCCTGCATGCCGTCGCCCAGCGGGTCGGCGAACGGGTCGAGGAACGAGGTCACCCGGGCCATCCGGTACGGCGCCACCGCGACCATCAGCGCGACCAGTGCCGCCACCAGCGCGACCGCGCCGGCGATGTAGCGGCGGGACAGCCCACCGGCCCACATCAGCCCCGCCACCACCAGGCCGAGGCTGACCACGGCGCCCATGTCCGGCTCGGCGAGCAGCAGCAGGCACATCAGCACGAACACCGGGATGACCGGGACCAGCAGTGACCGGGTGGTCAGGTACCGCTCCCGCAGGGCGAGGACGTGGGCGCCCCACAGCGCGAAGACCAGCTTGGCCAGCTCGGAGGGCTGGAAGTTGGTGAAGCCCAGGTCGAACCAGGCCCGCGAGCCGTTGAGCTTCAGCCCGATGCCCGGGACCAGCACCAGGAGCAGCAGGAGGAAGACCAGCAGCATCCCCCGGCCCGCCCACTGCCGGATGCGCCCCACGGGGAGCCGCATCGCCACGAGCATGCCGGCCAGGCCGATCCCGGCGAAGGTCAGCTGCCGGACGCCGGGCAGCCAGGCCGGCTGGCCGGAGGTGGCCGCCTCGATCGAGGAGGCGGAGAAGACCATGACCAGGCCGATCGCCAGCAGCATGCCGGCCGAGCCGAGCACCAGGTGCGAGCTGGTCATCGGCCCGTCGAGCCAGGCGGGCCCGCGGAAGCGGGCGGCCACCCCGGCGCGGGGTGCGGGAGCGGGCTCGGGCGGGCGGGTGGGCACGGCCCGGCGGTCGCGGGTGGTCGTGGCCATCCCGGCTCAGCCCAGCGCCCGGACGGCGGCGGCGAACGCCCGGCCGCGGTGGGCGTAGTCGGTGAAGACGTCCATCGACGCGGCCGCGGGCGCCAGCAGCACGGTGTCCCCCGGTCGGGCCAGGCGGACGGCGGCCGCCACCACCTCACCCATCACCCGGTCCCCGTCAGTCCCATCCGTCACGGCGTCATCGTCGCCGCTGGGGACCACGGTGCGCGGGACCGACGGGGCGTGTCGCGCCAGCGACCGGGCCAGCTGCTCGCGGTCCCGGCCCAGGAGGACCACCCCGGCCAGCCGGTCGGCGACCGAAGCGACCAGCGGGTCGACGTCGGCGCCCTTGAGCAGGCCGCCGGCGATCCAGACCACCCGCGGGTAGGCGGCCAGCGAGGCGCCGGCGGCGTGCGGGTTGGTCGCCTTGCTGTCGTCGACGAAGTCCACGCCGTCCACGTTGCCGACCAGCACGTTGCGGTGGGCGCCGCCGCGGAACCCGGCGAGGCCGCGGCCGACCGCCGCGGCGTCGATCCCGGCCGCGCGGGCCAGCGCGGCGGCGGCGAGGGCGTTGACGGTGTTGTGCGGGCCGCGGACCTGCAGCGCGTCCAGCTCGACGAGCACCTCGCCGGCGGGCTCGGCGCTGAAGGCGCGGTCGACCAGTGCCCCGGCCCGGACCCCGAGCTGGCCGCGCGCCGGCTCGTCGAGGGTGACCGTGACCGGGTGCCGGTGGTTGGCGACGACCGCGGAGGCCACCGGGTCGCCGGCGTCGGCGACCGCGACCGGCGCGAACCGCACCAGCTGCGCCTTGGCGTCGCGGTAGGCGTCGAAGGAGCCGTGCCAGTCGACGTGGTCGTCGGCCACGTTGAGCACGCAGGCGGCGTCCGGGGCGATCGAGGAGGACCAGTGCAGCTGGAAGCTGGACAGCTCCACGGCGATCGCGTCGTAGGCGGGGCTGCCGTCGGCGGCGCGGGCGGTGACCACCTCGACCAGCGGCCGGCCGACGTTGCCCGCCGCGACGGCGCGGCGGCCACCGGCCAGCAGCACCTGCTCGAGCATGGTCACCGTCGTCGTCTTGCCGTTGGTGCCGGTGACGGCGTACCAGGGGGCCGGCCGGCCCCCTGGGGCGGCGATCCGCAGCCGCCAGGCCAGCTCCGGCTCCCCGACGACCTCCAGGCCGCGGGCGGCCGCGGCCACCAGCAGCGGGGAGTCCGGCCGCCAGCCCGGGGAGGTGACCACCAGGTCGACCCCCTCCGGCGGGGCGTCCACCGGGCCCAGCCACCGGGCACCGGCGGCGACCAGCTCGGCCAGCACGGCCGGCTCCGCGGCGTCGGTGAGCAGCACCTCGTCGCCGCGGGCCAGCAGCACGCGGGCGGCCGCGGCGCCGGAGACCCCCAGACCGGCCACCAGCACGGTGCCCATCGGCTGCTGCCCGCTCTCCTCCACCGGTCTGCTCACAGCCCCGTGATGGAGAGCCAGTCGGCGTAGAACAGGCCCAGGCCGAAGGCGACCGCCATGCCGGTGACCAGCCAGAACCGCACGATGACGGTGTTCTCCGCCCAGCCGGCCAGCTCGAAGTGGTGGTGCAGCGGTGCCATCCGGAACACCCGCCGCCGGGTGGCCCGGAAGAAGCCCACCTGGATGACCACCGAGAGGGTCACCGCGACGAAGAGCCCGCCCAGCACGACCAGCAGCAGCTCGGTGCGGGTGACGATCGCCAGCCCGGACATCAGGCCGCCGAGGGCCAGCGAGCCGGTGTCGCCCATGAAGATCCTGGCCGGGGAGGTGTTCCACCACAGGAAGCCCAGGCACGCGCCCATCGCCGCGGCGGCCACCAGCGTCACGTCCAGCGGGTCGCGCACCGTGTAGCAGCCGTCGACGAGCTCACCCGCGCAGTCGTGCCCGAACTGCCAGAACGAGATGATCACGTAGGAGGCGAAGACCATCGCCGAGCAGCCGGCGGCCAGCCCGTCCAGGCCGTCGGTCAGGTTGACCGCGTTCGAGAAGCCGGCGATGAACAGGTAGGCCAGCGCCACGAACAGGAACGCCGGCAGCGTCAGCGGCGCGATGTCCCGGACGAAGGAGACCGCCGTGGTGGCCACGGCCGTGCCGTTCTCGTCGTCGAGCATCAGGGCGAGGACGGCGAAGGTGACCCCGACGACCAGCTGGCCGACCAGCTTGGCGGTCTTGTTCAGCCCGAGGCTGCGCCGGTAGCGGATCTTCAGGTAGTCGTCGAGGAACCCGACCGTGCCCAGGCCGATGAGCAGGAAGAGCAGCAGCAGCCCGGTGGCGGTGACCCCGCGCCCCTCCTGGTTGATCAGGAACAGGTGGGCGACCAGGTAGCCCAGCACGGTGGCCAGCACCATGACGGTGCCGCCCATCGTGGGCGTGCCCTTCTTCGACAGGTGGCTCTCCGGCCCGTCGTCCCGGATCTCCTGGCCGAAGCCGTGCCGGCGGAAGGCCTTGATCGCCAGCGGCGTGACCAGGATCGAGACGATCAGCCCGACGGCGGCGGCGACCAGCACCGACTTCACGCGGTCACCTCCGGGCCGTCCGAGCCCAGCAGCTCCGCGGCGAGCTCCTCGAGCCCGTAGCTGCGCGAGGCCTTGACCAGGACGACGTCGCCCGGGGCCACCACCTCGGCCAAGAACCGCGCTGCCGCGGCCCGGTCCGGCACGTGCACGCTCGTCTCCTGCTCTCCCCCGTGGCTGTCTGCTGCGCCGGCGTCCCGCGCACCGCGCTCGGCCAGTGCACCGGTGTACACGCCCACGGCGTCCGGGCCGACCGCGACCAGCAGGTCGACCCCGGCGCGCACCGCGTCCCGGCCCAGCCGGGCGTGCGCGGCGTCCGCGGCCGGCCCCAGCTCCCCCATGGCGCCGAGGACGGCGATCCGGCGGCGACCCGGCAGCCGGACCAGCGCCGCCAGCGCGGCCCGCATCGACTCGGGGTTGGCGTTGTAGGCGTCGTTGACCACCGTCACACCGTCGGCGCGCCGGGTGACCTCCATCCGCCAGCGGCTGCGCGGCCCGGCCGCCGACAGCGCGGCGGCGACCTGCGCGGGGGTCATCCCGGCGGCCAGTGCGGCACCGGCCGCGGACAGCGCGTTGGCCACCTGGTGCAGCCCGACGACCTGCAGCGCGACGGGGTGCTGCTCGCCGCCGGCCTGCAGGGTGAACCGCGGGCGGGCGCCGTCGTCCAGCGTCACGTCGGTGGCCCGGACGTCGGACTCGTCCTCGACGCCGGTGGTCACGACGGCCGCCGAGGTGCGCGGCGCCATGCCGATCACCCGCGGGTCGTCGGCGTTGAGCACCGCGGTGCCCTCGGCCGGCACGGCCTCGACCAGCTCGCCCTTGCTGGTGGCGATCACCTCGGCGCTGCCGAACTCGCCGAGGTGCGCGGACCCCACGTTGAGCACCACGCCGATCCGCGGCCGGGCGATCCGGCAGAGCCGGGCGATGTGCCCGGGGCCACGGGCGCCCATCTCCAGCACCAGGTGCCTGGTGTCGGCATCGGCGGTCAGCACGGTCAGCGGCAGCCCGATGTCGTTGTTGAAGGAGCCCTGCGGGCTCACGGTCGGGCCGGCGGTGGCCAGCACCTGGCCGAGCAGGTCCTTGGTGGAGGTCTTGCCCGAGGAGCCGGTGATGCCGACGGTGACCAGCCCGCCCTCGACCAGCCGCCGGTGCACCGCCCCGGCCAGCCGGCCGAGCGCCTCGACCGGGTCGGGCACGACGACGCAGGGCAGCGCCGGGTCCGGCCGGGTGGTCAGCGCCGCGACCGCGCCGGCCGCGGCCGCGGCCGGGACGAAGTCCGCGCCGTCCACCCGCTCGCCCGGCAGGGCCACGAAGAGGTCACCGGCGGCGACGGCGCGGGAGTCGACCAGCACCGAGCCGGAGACCACCAGGTCACCCGCACCGCCGGTCAGCTGCCCACCGACGGCCAGCTCTCCACCGACGGCTCGGGCCACCTCGGCCAGCGTCAGCGCGATCACGCCGGCACCGTCCCGGCGGCCAGCAGCTCCCGCAGCACCGCACGGTCGTCGAAGGGCAGCACCTGACCTCCCACCTCCTGGCCGGTCTCGTGGCCCTTGCCGGCGACCAGCAGGGTGTCACCCGGGCGCGCCAGCGCCACGGCCGCCGCCAGCGCGGCGCGCCGGTCGCCGATCTCCAGCACCTCGGCCCGCTCCCCCGCCGGGACGTCGTCGACGCCGGCCCGCATGGCGCCGCGGATCGTCGCCGGGTCCTCCGACCGCGGGTTGTCGTCGGTGATCACCAGCACGTCGCTGCCGGCCGCGGCCGCGGCGCCCATCGCCGGGCGCTTGCCCGGGTCGCGGTCACCGCCGCAGCCCAGCACCGTGACCAGCCGGCCGGTGGTCGCCCCGCGCAGCGCCCGCAGCGCCGTCGCCACGGCGTCGGGGGTGTGCGCGTAGTCGACGACGGCCATGAACGGCTGGCCGGCGTCCACCGGCTCCATCCGGCCGGGGACGACGGTCTCGGCCAGGCCGGCGACCGCCGTCTCCACCGGCACGCCGACGGCGTCCAGCAGGGCGACGGCGAGCACCGCGTTGGCGACGTTGAAGCTGCCGGGCAGCCGCAGCCGGGCCGGCCAGCTCCGGCCGCCGGGGCCGTGCAGGGTGAAGGTGGACCCGCCGGAGGGGACACCGGCCACGTCGGTGGCCGACCAGTCGGCTGCTGCTCCGGCGGTCGAGACGGTGACCGTGCCGGGGCGGACCAGCCGCCGCCCCGCCGGGTCGTCGACGTCGACCACCTCGACCGCGGCGCGCCCGTCGAAGAGCAGCGCCTTGGCCTGGAAGTAGCTCTCCACGTCGCCGTGGAAGTCCAGGTGGTCGCGGGAGAGGTTGGTGAACCCGGCCGCGGCGAACCCGACGCCGCCGACCCGGCCCTGCACCAGCGCGTGGCTGGACACCTCCATCACCACCGCCTGCACGCCGGCCTCGACCATGGTGGCCAGCAGGGCGTGCAGGTCGGTGGCCTCCGGGGTGGTGCGCACGCTGGGCAGCTCGGTGGTCACCGGCGCGCCGGCGGCGTCCCGGCCCCGGGTGCGGGTCTGCACCGTGCCGATCAGGCCGCTGGGCAGCCCGGCGGCGGCCAGCCCGGCCTCGACCAGGTAGGCGGTGGTGGTCTTGCCGTTGGTGCCGGTGATGCCCAGCACGCGCAGCTGCTCGGTGGGCCGGCCGTACACCCGGGAGGCGACCGCGCCGAGCACGGCCCGCGGCTCCGGGGTGACGCACACCGCCAGCCCGGTCGCCCGGGCCTCGGGCTCCCCCGCGGGGTCGGTGAGCACGGCGACCGCGCCCCGGGCGGCGGCGTCGGCGGCGTGGCGGGCGCCGTGGGTGCGCGCGCCGGGCAGGGCCGCGTAGAGGTCGCCGGGGCGGACCTCACCGGAGGCGAGGGTGACGCCGCGCACGGTCAGGTCGGCCTCCCCCTGCACGGGGGCACCGACGAGGTCGGCGAGGTCGGTGAGCGGGAGCGGGCGGTTCCCCGTTGGCCGGGGCACCGACCCTGGCGCGGTCGAGGTCACGTCGGTCCAATCTACCGGCGCGGGCCCGGCCGGCCCGGTCACCCGCCGGCCCCGTGTCGCCGGGGCCGGTGGGGTGGCCATGCCGCTGGTCGGGGTGAGGGGGGCGCTGGTGCGGGTCAGGGGACGGTCAGGGTGAAGTCCGGCCGCGACGAGCCGGAGGGGACGACGCCGCCGGACATCAGCGCGTAGCGCATGACGTCGGCGAACAGCGGGGCGGCCACCTGGCCGCCCTCGGCGTCGCTGGTGGGCCGCTCGAGGTCGACGGCGACCACGTACTGCGGGTCGTCGGCCGGGGCGTAGCCGACGAAGGTGGTGAAGTAGCCGCCGCCGGCGTAGCTGCCGGTCTCGGGGTTGGCCCGCTGCGCGGTGCCGGTCTTGCCGGCCACCCGGAAGCCGTCGACCTCACCGAGCGGCGCCGTGCCGCCGGGGCCGACGACGGCCTCGAGCATGTAGGTCAGCTGGTCGGCGGTGGACTCGCTGACCACCCGCACGCCCTCGGGCTGCGGGGTGTCGGTGACCGTGCCGTCGGCGGCGGTCACCGAGGAGACGATCCGCGGCGGGATGCGCACGCCGTCGTTGGCCAGGGCCTGGTAGACCGACGCCATCTGCAGCGTCGTCACCGAGATGCCCTGGCCGATCGGCACGTTGGCCGCCCGGGCGGGGCTCCAGTCGGCGGAGTCCTGCAGGATGCCGGCGCTCTCGCCGGGCAGCTCGATGCCGGTGGTCGACCCCAGGCCGAACGCCCGCAGGTAGCGCTCGAACGTGCTGTCCCCGACCTCGCGGGCCAGCATGATCGACCCGACGTTGCTGGACTTGGCGAGGATCCCGGTCAGCGTGAAGTCGATCGGCTCGTGGTCGTGGGCGTCGGTCACCACGACGTCCCCGGCCTGGATGTGCCCGTCGACGTTGAGCACGGTGTCCTTGGTGGCCTTGCCCTCCTCGATGGCGGCGGCCAGCGTGACCGCCTTCATCACCGAGCCGGGCTCGTAGACGTCGGAGACCACCGGGTTGCCCAGCAGCGCGGGGTCGGTGGTGTTGTAGCTGCCCGGGTCGTACCCGGGGCAGGAGGCCAGCGCCGCGACCTCGCCGGTGTGCACGTCCTGCACCACCGCGGAGGCGGACGTGGTCGCCTCGTCGGCGCAGGCGGCGTCCAGCGCCTGCTGGACGACGAACTGCAGGTCCTCGTCCAGGGTCAGCTGCACGGTGCTGCCGTCGGTGGCCGGCCGGGACTCGTTGATCCCCGACGGGATCGGGTTGCCCCTGCCGTCGACCTCGACCCGCTGGGCGCCGTCGGTGCCGGCGAGCTCCTCCTCGAACACCTGCTCGACCCCGGCCAGCCCCTCGCCGTCCCGGCCGACGAAGCCGACGACCTGGCCCCCCACGGCACCGGCCGGGTACAGCCGGACCGGGTCGTCGACCAGCACCAGCCCGCCCTGGGTGGCGGCAGGCAGCTCGCGGATCTGGTCGGCGATCTCGGTGGAGACCTCCTCGGCCAGGACGACGTAGCGCCCCTCCCGGGTCAGCTTCTCGGTGAGCTCGTCCACCGGCACGCCCAGCAGCGTGGTCAGCGCCAGCGCGGTGCGCGTCGGGTCGGCGACGACGGTCGGGTCGGCGGTCACCCGGACGGCGTCCACCGAGTAGGCGAGCACCTTGCCGTTGCGGTCGGTGATCTGCCCGCGGACGGCCTCGATCGGGTAGTTGCGCAGCCGGTCCTTCTCCGCGGCCAGCTGGAGGGCCTCGCCGTCGACCCCCTGCAGGACGACGAGCTTGCCCACCACGACCACCAGCAGGGTGATCAGGAAGGCCAGCCCCAGCCGGTTGCGCCGGTCGCGCTGGACCGTGCCCAGGGCCGGCCGGCGGCGACGGGAGCCGGGGTCACGGCGCGACCGCAGGGCGTCACCGCGACCCGCCGGGCCGGTGGACCGGCCGCCGTCCCACCGGGGGGCGACGGGGCGGATCGGCGGAGGAGGACCAGCGGAGCGCACGGATCAGTTCCCGGGGGTCGGCGACGAGGGGTCGGTCTCGGTCTCGGTCTCGGGCACGGGCACGGGCGCCGGTTCGGCGGTGCCCACGACCACCGAGGTGCCGTCGGGCTGCAGCACCAGGTGGGCGGCCGCCCCCGGCTGGACCAGCCCGGCCGCCGCGGCGGCGCGGGCCAGTTCGGCTGCGGTATCGGCAGCGACGACCTGCTGCTCCAGTCGAGCGACCTCCTCGGCCTGCTCGGCGTTGGCGACCCGCTGCTGGGTGGCCTGCAGCGAGTCGACGGCGATCGCGGTGTTGAGCAGCAGCAGCCCCAGGGTGGTGGCGACCAGCAGCCCGACCAGCAGGACGGCGAACGGGGCCCGCCGGGTGCGCCCGGCCGGGCGGCGGCTGCGGACCCGGCGGGGCGTGCGGGCCGGGGCCGGGGGCACCAGGCGCAGCTGCGCGCCGGCGGTGATCGGCCCGGTGCGCCGGGTCGAGGAGCTGCGCGGCACGTGCACCGGGCCGGTGGTGGTGCGCGGGCCGGTGGCGCGGGCGGTCGTGGCACGGGCCGGTGCGGTCCGCGCGGTGCTGCTGCGGGTGGCGCCGGTCCGGGCCGGACCGGGGCGGGCGGCCCCCGCCGTCGTCCGGGGGGTGGTCGGGCGGGGCACGGCCCGCGCGGGCTGGCTCATGGGTGCTCCTCGCGGACGGTCGTGGACTGGGTCGGTGCGGGGCTGGTCGGTGCGGGGGTCGCCGGCACCGGTGCGGGGGCGCCCGGGGGTGCGGTCACGGTCGCCGGACCCGCTCGGCCGCCCGGACCCGCGCGGAGGCGGCCCGGGGGTTGGCGGCCAGCTCGGCCTCGCCGGGCGCCTCGCCGCCCCGGGTGACCAGCCGGAGCACCGGCGCGTGCTCGGGCATCGGCACCGGCATGCCCGGCGGGGTGCGGTCGGTGGCCTCGGCCGCCAGGGTCTGCTTCACGATGCGGTCCTCGAGGGAGTGGAAGCTGATCACGACCACCCGGCCACCGACGGCCAGGGCGTCGATGGCGGCCGGGAGGGCGCGGGTGAGGACGCCCAGCTCGTCGTTGACCTCGATCCGCAGGGCCTGGAAGGCCCGCTTGGCCGGGTGCCCGCCGGTGCGGCGGGTGGCGGCGGGGATCGCGTCGCGCACCAGCTCGGCCAGCCGGGCGGTGCCGGTGAACGGCTCACGCTCACGCTCGCGCTCGATGGCCGCGGCGATCCGGCCGGCGAACCGCTCCTCGCCGTAGACCTTGAGCACCCGGGTCAGCTCGCCGCGGGAGTAGGTGTTCACCACGTCGGCGGCGGTGCGTGGGCCGGTGGGGTCCATCCGCATGTCCAGGGGCGCGTCGGTGGAGTAGCTGAACCCGCGGGTGGGGCGGTCCAGCTGCAGCGAGGAGACGCCCAGGTCGAACAGGACGCCCTGCACCTCGGGCACGCCCAGCCGGTCGAGGACGTCGGGCAGCTCGTCGAAGACGGCGAGCACCAGCGTGGCGCGGTCGGCGTGACCGGCGGCGGCGATCCGCGCGGCTGCCTCGGCGCGGGCGTCGGGGTCGCGGTCCAGCCCGATCAGCCGCAGGCCGGGGTGCGCGCCCAGCAGGGCCAGGGAGTGGCCGGCCAGGCCCAGGGTGCAGTCGACCAGGACGGCGCCGTCGGCGCTCAGCGCCGGGGCCAGCAGCTCGGTCACGCGGTCCAGGAGGACGGGGACGTGCAGCGCGGGCCCGGTGGGCTCGGGGCTGCTCATCGACGGGCTCCTCTGTGCTGCTGTCGGGGCTGGGCGGGCTCGTGGACGGGCGGGCCGCTCGGGTGGGTGGGGCGGAGTGGGGCGGGTGGAGCCGGGTGGAGCGGAGGTGGGGCGCGGACCGGGCCCGGCCCTGGCCCGCCGCCCCGCAGGGCCCGCCTGGCGCCGGGGAAGCGGTACCAGGAGGAGCCCTGCTGGGGCGGCTGGGGCGGTCGTGCCGTGCGGTGGGCGTCGAGCCGGGGGGAAGTCGGCTCGGTGCCCGGGTCCCGACCGAGCCGGGGGGAAGTCGGCTCGCTCGGGGAGTTCGGGGTCGTGCTGGGGTCGTGCGGTGGGGCTCGGTGGGGCGGGTCAGGACAGGGTCGGCATCCCCTCGCTCTCCATCGCGGCGAAGATCGCCTCCTGTTCGGCCACGTAGGCGTCCCAGGTGGTGGCGTCCCAGATCTCGAAGCGGGTGTCGACACCGACGACGACGACGTCGCGGTCCAGGCCGGCGTACTCCCGCAGGCTGGCGGGGAGGGTGATCCGCCCGGTCTTGTCCGCCTCGACCTCGACCATCGAGCCGAAGCTCATCCGGGCGTGCATGCGGGCGGCGTTGGTGTCAGCGGGGGCCATCGCCTTGAGCGCGGTGCTCTGCTCGGCGACTCGGGCCATGGTCAGCCCGTAGATGCAGCGTTCCTGGCCCTTCTTGATCACCATCCCGTCGGCCACGAGCTCGCGGTAGCGGACCGGCAGGGCGAGCCGGCCCTTCTCGTCCAGCCGCAGGGGGTAGCTGCCGACGAACACCGGATCACCCCCCGCATCTGTCCTCCTCTGGCTGTGCCGACCCCCATCCCTGGGGTCGGCCTCCCCATTGCGCGACACAGTAACCCACTGGCCCCCACTGGACACCACTTCGCGACGTGTCGCCCCCTCTCCCCCACCACGCCCCACCGGGTCCGCCGCCGGCCTCCCCGATCACCGGAACCGGATCGGCCGCGCCGGGCCCTGAACAGCACGTACCGTGGGCCGGGTGACGGAGGGCACGGCAGAGCTGCGGTCGGGTCGGGGTGCCACGGAGCTGACCTCCGCGCCCTCGAACGGCACCGGCCCACACGCCGCAGAGACAGCGCACCCGGGCACCGACCAGCCCGACCTGGACGTGGCCGCCGAGGGCGCCCGGCTGGCCGAGGCGATCGGCCGGGTCGTCGAGGGCAAGCCCGACGTCGTCCGGCTGGCACTGGTCGTGCTGCTGGCCGAGGGGCACCTGCTCATCGAGGACGTGCCCGGGGTCGGCAAGACCACGCTGGCCAAGGCGCTGGCCCGCACCATCGACGGCACGGTGCGCCGGATCCAGTTCACCCCCGACCTGCTGCCCAGCGACGTGACCGGCGTGGCCGTCTACGACCAGGAGTCCCGGGCCTTCGAGTTCAAGCCCGGCGCGGTCTTCGCCAACGTGGTCGTCGCCGACGAGATCAACCGCGCCTCGCCCAAGACCCAGTCGGCGCTGCTGGAGTGCATGGAGGAGCGCCAGGTCACCGTCGACGGCGTCACGTACGAGCTGGCCCGGCCGTTCATGGTGGTGGCCACCCAGAACCCGCAGGAGATGGAGGGCACCTACCCCCTCCCCGAGGCCCAGCGCGACCGGTTCACCGCCCGGGTCTCGATGGGCTACCCCGACCGGGACGCCGAGCTGGCCATGCTCGACGAGCGGGCCACCACCGACCCGCTCACCGCGCTCTCCCCGGTCATCGACGCGGCCGGCGTCCGTGGCCTGGTCGCCGCGGTGGGCCGGCTGCACGTCGCCGAGCCGCTGCGCCGCTACGTGGTCTCGCTGGTGGAGGCCACCCGCCGCTCCCCCGACCTGCGCCTGGGCGCCTCCCCGCGGGCCGGGCTGCAGCTGCTGCGTGCCGCCCGCGCGACCGCGGCGCTGGCCGGCCGCGACCACGTGCTCCCCGACGACGTCCAGGCGATGGCCGTGCCGGTGCTGGCGCACCGGCTGCTGCTCACCCCCGACGCGGCGCTGGCCCGCCGGGACACCCAGCGGGTCGTGACCGACCTGCTCGCCGCCGTGCCCGTGCAGCGCGGCCGCTGACCCGGCCACCGCGCAGGAGCCCCGGATGGCCCGCACCCGGCTCGCCGACGCCGTCTCGTCCCTGACCCTGCGCGGCCGCTGCCTGGTGGCCGCCGGGGTCACCCTGGTGCTGCTGGGCGCCCTGCTCGGCGAGCGGGCCCTGGTGCAGCTGGCGCTGTTCGTGCTGGCCCTGCCGGTGGTCTCGGCCATCGGCGTGGCCCGGCAGCGCTTCCGGGTCGCCACCCGGCGCACCGTGACCCCCGCCCGGCTGCCCCGGGGCGGCACGGCCGACGTGCTGCTGGAGGTGGCCAACACCGACCGCCGTCCCGGGGGGCTGTGGCTGCTCACCGAGCAGCTGCCCGCCGAGCTGGGCACCCGTCCGCGGTTCGTCGTCGAGCGGCTGACCAGCGGGGCCACCGCCCCACTGCGCTACCGGCTGCACGGCACCCGGCGCGGGCGCTTCGCCCTGGGCCCGCTGCGGCTCCGGCTGGTCGACCCCTTCGGGCTGGTGCTGCGCACCGCCGCCGGCAGCGACACCGCCGCCCTGCTGGTCGTCCCCCGGGTGCGCCCGCTGGAGGGCAGCGGCTCGCTCAGCGGCGCCGGCGGGTCCGGCGGCGAGGGCGCCCGGCGGTCGATCGCGGTGCACGGCGAGGACGACGTGAGCACCCGGGAGTACCGCTACGGCGACGACCTGCGCCTGGTGCACTGGCGCGCCACCGCCCGCACCGGCGAGCTGATGGTCCGGCTGGAGGAGCGGCCCTGGCGCGCCGCGGCCACGCTGTTCCTGGACAGCCGGGCCACCGCGCACCTGCTCGGCAGCTCGGTCACCGCGCCCGCCGACCCGGCGGCGCCGCAGGACACCCTCGAGTGGGTCGTCGAGGCGGCCGCCAGCATCGGCACCCACCTGCTGCGCCGCGGCGCCGGGCTGCGCGTGGTCACCGACGGTGGCGAGCTCACCCCGGCCCTGGGGCAGGGGCAGCTGGGGCCGGAGGAGCTGCTCGAGCGGCTCGCCGTCCTCGGTGGCTCCCGCTCCCCCGGCCTGCAGGCCGGCGCCGAGGCGATGCGCCGGTCCTCGGTCGAGGGCCCGGCCATCTGCCTGCTCGGCCTGGTCGACCCCGACGACGTCCTCGCGCTGACCCGTGCCCGCTCCGGCCCGGGCACCGACGTGGCCGTGCTGGTCGACCCGGCCGGCTGGCTGGACGCCGGCGCCACCCGGGGCCGCCGGCCGTTGAGCCCCGCCGCACGGGCCGAGGTGTGCACCCGGCAGGCCCGGGCCGCCGACCTGCTCCGGGCCGCCGGGTGGCAGGTGGTCCTCGCCGGCCCGGACCGGCCGGTCGAGCAGGTCTGGGCGCAGCTGGGCGCGGCCTCGGCCACCGGCGGGCGGGTGCCGGCATGACCCGCCCGCCCGAGGAGTCGTCCCGGTCCCTCGGCACCGGGGCCGGCACCGCGCTGGCGGCCACCGTCGCCGTCCTGCTCGGTGCCCTGGCGCTGGACCCGGTGTTCGCCGCCCGCACCTGGATCGCGCCGGTGACGCTCGCCGTCCTGGCCGTCGGCCTGGGCGGCGTCGCCCTCCGCGCCCTCCTGCTGAGGGTGGTCGACGCCGAGGGCGGCCCGCTGGTCACCGCGGCCGGCCGGCTGCTGGTGCCGGTCGGCCAGCTGGCCCTGGCGCTGGTCGTCCTGACCGTGGTCTTCACCCCCGAGCACGCGCTGGCCGGCGTGCTGCCCACGCCGAGCAGCGTGGCCGACCTGGGCGGGGTGCTGGCCGACGGCACGGCCGAGATCCGCGAGCAGGCCACCCCCGCGCTGCCGCTGACCGGCCTGGTGGCGCTCACCACGGTGTTCGTGGCGCTGGTGGCGCTGGCCGTGGACCTGCTCGCCGTCCCCGCCCGGCAGCCGGCGCTGGGTGGACTGGGCCTGCTGGTCCTCTACTGCGTCCCGGTCAGCACCGTCACCGGCGACGTCTCGTTCGTCTCCTTCGCCGCGCCGGCCGCCGGCTTCGCCGTCCTGCTCTGGGCGGACCAGCGGGGGCGGCTCATCGGCAGCGCCCGTCGGGGCAGCGGCTCGCCGTTGGGCACCGGCACCCTCCCGGCGCTGCGCACCGGGCTCGTCGCCCTCGTCGCCGGGGTGCTCCTGCCGGTCGCCGTCCCCACGCTGGCCGAGGGCTCGCTGGCCGCGGGGATGGGCGGGGCCGGCACCGGTGACGGGGTCGGGACGGCGCTGGACCCGGTCGCGGAGATGCAGGGCCAGCTCACCCTCCCCGAGCCGATCGACCTGCTGCGCGTCGACTCCTCGGTCGAGGACCCGGGCTACCTGCGGGCAGTCGCCCTGGACGAGTACGACGGCGACGAGGGCTGGCACCTGAGCAACCTGGACGGTCAGCGGTCCATCGCCGACGACGGGACGCTGGCCCCGCTGTCGGCGGCCCAGAGCAGCCGCCGGGTGACCGCCGACGTCACCGTGCTGGAGCACGACGACCGGTTCCTGCCCCTGCTCTACTCACCGCTGTCGGTGCGGGTGCAGGAGTCCGACGCCGAGGACTGGCGCTTCGACTCCGACGCCCGGACGGCGTTCGGGCGGGACACCACCACCGCCGGGCTGTCCTACCGGGTCGTCGCCGAGCAGCCCGACCCCTCGGTGGCCGAGCTGCAGGCGGTCCCGCAGACGTCGGAGGACGCCGACCTGCAGCAGCGTTACACCGAGCTGCCCGAGCTCGACCCCAGCGTCACCGCGCTGGCCGACGAGCTGACCGGCCCCGAGCAGACCCCCTACGAGCGGGTGCGCGCGATCCTGGGCCTGTTCACCGACCGGGCCAACGGCTTCACCTACACGCTGTCGACCCAGCCGGGCACCACCGGGGACGACCTCGCCGACTTCCTGCGGCTGCGCCGCGGCTACTGCGAGCAGTACGCCGGCGCGATGGCGGTGCTGGTGCGGGCCGCCGGCGTGCCGGCCCGGGTGGTGCTGGGCTACACCCCCGGCCGGGAGCGGGGCGAGGACGACGCCCGGGTGGTCACCACCGACGACGGGCACGCCTGGGTCGAGGTCTGGTTCGCCGGGCTGGGCTGGATCCCCTTCGACCCGACCCCGATCGCGGCGAACCGGGCGGTGCCGCTGCCCTGGGCCCCGCGGTCGGAGGCGATCACCGACGCGGTCAGCGACCCGGCGACCCCGTCCGCGGAGGCGCCGGTGCCGGCCGGTCCGACGGCCCAGCTGGACCGGGACGACCAGCAGGTGCCGCTGGCGCTGCCGACGGACGCGGAGCCCTCGTCGCTGCTCCCCTGGCTCGCCGGGGCCGCCGGCGTGCTGCTGCTGGTCGCGGTGGCCGGGGTGCCGCTGCTGGCCCGGCGCCGGCTGCGGCGGGCCCGGCTGGCCGACGGCCGAGCGGCGGCGCTGTGGGACGAGCTGCTCGACACCACCACCGACCTGGGCATCGAGGTGGCCGGTGCCTCGACCGCGCGGCAGCTGGCCCGGCAGCTGGCCGAGCGCCTCTCCGGCGCCGAGCCGGCCGCGGTGGCCGGGCTGCGCACCCTGGCCCTGGCCGAGGAGCGCTCGGTCTACGGCCCGCCCACCGACCGGCCGGGCCCCGACCCGCAGCTGACCGAGGCGCTGGGCACCGTCCGGCGGGCGCTGCTGCGCTCGGCGACCCGGTCGCAGCGGCTGCGGGCGGCGTGCTGGCCGGTGTCGACGCTGGCCGCCGCGGGGCGCTGGGTCACCGCGCACACCCCGCGACCGCTCCGCTCGGCCTGACCCCTCGGCGCACCTGAGCCCGTCGCGCCGGGTCCACCGGCCCGGGGTGACCGCTCCGCCCGGCGGGGTGTCGCCGGGCCTCGTTACGGTGGCGCCGGCGGCTGCCGCCGTCGCCGTCCGCACCCCCGGAGCGCCCCTTGCGTGAGATCGCCGTGTTCGCCGGAAGTGCCCACCCCGAGCTGGCCGCGGAGATGTGCGCCCAGCTGGGCGTGCCGCTGCTGCCGGTGCGGACCACCCGCTTCGCCAACGACTGCCTCGAGGTGCAGCTGCAGGCCAACTGCCGCGAGCGCGACGTCTTCCTGGTCCAGCCGCTGGTGACGCCGGTGCAGGAGGCCCTGGTCGAGCTGCTGCTGATGATCGACGCGGCGCGCGGCGCCTCCGCCGGGCGGATCACCGTGGTGATGCCGCACTACGCCTACGCGCGCTCGGACAAGAAGGACGCCCCGCGCATCTCCATCGGCGGCCGGCTGATCGCCGACCTCATGGTGGCCGCCGGGGCCGGCCGGGTGCTGGCGATGACCCTGCACTCCCCGCAGGTGCACGGGTTCTTCAGCGTGCCGGTGGACCACCTGCACGCGCTGCGGGAGCTGGCCGACCACTTCCGCACGCTCGACCTGTCCCGCACGACCGTGGTCTCCCCCGACCTGGGCAACGCCAAGGAGGCGGCGGCGTTCGCCCGCCGGCTCGGGGTGCCGGTGGCGGCCGGGGCCAAGCAGCGGTTCGCCGACGACCGGGTGAGCATCAGCGCGGTGATCGGCGACGTCGCCGACCGGGACGTGATCGTGCTGGACGACGAGATCGCGAAGGGCAGCACGGTGCTGGAGCTGATCGACCGGCTGCGCGACGCCGGCGCCCGGTCGATCCGGGTGGCCTGCACCCACGGCTTGTTCGCCGCCGGCGCGCTGGAGCGGATCGGCGCCCAGCCCGACGTGCTGGAGATCGTGTGCACGAACACGGTGCCGGTGCCGGCGGGGGCCTCGGAGAAGCTGACCGTGCTGTCGGTCGCCCCGGCCCTGGCCCAGGCCGTGCAGCGGATCCACGACGGGGAGTCGGTCAGCGCGCTGTTCGACACGGTGCCCACGCCGGAGGGCTGACAAGGCAGCGCAGCCGCCGGCCCCGGAGGGACGGCGGCTGCGGTGTCGACGGGCGGACCCGGCGCGCGGCTACTGGTCGTAGCGGCGGCGGAAGCGCTCCTCGAGGCGGTTCTTCATCGGCTGGCGGCGGGCCTTGGCACCGCGCGCCCCCCCGGCGGCAGGGCGGCCGGCCGGCCCGGGGGCGCTGCCGGCCTCGACCGCGCCGGTGGCCGACTTGTAGTTCAGGACCCCGAGGACGGCGCCACCGAAGGCGATGAGGAAGCCGAGGACGCCCAGGAAGACGTTGGGGACGGCCACGCCACCGACCACGACGGCCAGGCCGACGACGACCAGGAGAGCGCCCAGCTGCAGCTTGCGGCGGGCCTTCTGCCGGCGGTCGCCGGTACGGACCGTCGAGGCGAACTTCGGATCGTCATCGACGAGGGCGCGCTCGATCTGCTCCAGCAGACGCTGCTCGTGCTCGGAGAGCGGCACGTCGACCTCCAGGTGCGCAGTGCAATCAGCCACCGGCGGCAGTCCGCCCGCGGTGACACCGAGGATACGAGCCGTTGGCGGGCTGCGAAAGGCGAGTTGCCCTCGACACACCCGTCGAGGGCCCGGAACCCCCCGCCGGGGGGTGCCACAGGGCCGACGAGCAGGTCAGCGACCGGTTCCCCGGGATGGGTCGCGCACGACCGGACCGGCTCTCGGGACGTGCCGCCGACCCAGCAGCGTCGCCGGCCGGACCGCGCCCGCGCCGAAGCGCCGGGCGGCCCGGTCCGCGGCCAGCTCGGCGTCCCGGCGGCCGTGCTCCCGCGCCCCCAGCTCGAGCTGACGGGCGGTGGCGTCGGCCTCGACCAGCCCCTCGGCGCGCACCCCGACCAGCCGGATCCGGGCGCGGTCCAGCCCGAGGGCGTCGAAGAGCGTGCGGGCGGTGTCGTACAGCTCCTGCCCCACGTCGGTGGGCACCTTGAGGGTGCGGGAACGGGTGATCGTGGTGAAGTCGGCGAAGCGGACCTTCAGGGTCACCGTGCGGGCCAGGTGACCGGTCGAGCGCAGCCGCCCCGCCGTCCGCTCGGCCAGGTGCAGCAGCTCCCGGTGCACCACCTGCGGGTCGTCGACGTCGGTGCCGAAGGTCTCCTCCGCCCCGGTCGACCGGTCGGGCTCGTCGGGCACCACCCGGCGGGGGTCGCGCCCCCAGGCCAGCTCGTGCAGGTGGCTGCCGGCCGCCTGGCCCACCGCCCGCTGCAGGGTGCGCGCCGGCACGTGCGCCAGGTCGCCCACCGTCTTCAGCCCCAGCCGCAGCAGCACCTCCTCGGTCTTGGCGCCGACGCCCCACAGCGCACCGACCGGCAGCGGGTGCAGGAAGTCCATGACCTCGGCCGGGGGCACCACCAGCAGCCCGTCGGGCTTGGACCGGGTGGAGGCCAGCTTGGCCACGAACTTGCTGCCGGCCACCCCGACCGAGCAGGTGATCCCCTGCTCGTCGTAGACCCGGGCCCGGATGTACTCACCGATCTCGACCGGCCCACCCAGCCGGCGACCCGCGCCGGCGACGTCCAGGAACGCCTCGTCCAAGCTCAGCGGCTCCACCAGCGGGGTGATCGAGCGGAACAGCGCCATCACCGAGCGGGACACCTCGGTGTAGAGGGCCAGGTCGCCGGGGAGCACGGTGGCCGTCGGGCACAGCCGCAGCGCCCGGGAGGTCGGCATCGCGCTGCGCACCCCGTACCGGCGGGCCTCGTAGGTGGCCGAGGTGACGACCCCGCGGTTGCCCACCCCGCCGACGATGACCGGGGTGCCGGCCAGCTCGGGGTGCCGGCGCACCTCGACGCTGGCGAAGAAGGCGTCCATGTCGACGTGCAGCACCGTGCAACCAGTAGTGCGTCCGGACACCTGACACCCCCATCCCTCGTGATCGAACACGTGTTCGAGAGGGTAGCCGGTCAGCCGCCGCCGAAACGCGTCGCCAGGCGGTCGAGGTCGGCGCCGAGACCACCTCGTGACCTGGCTGCCCGGCGGGCGGAGGTGACCACCGGGCCCAGCGGGCTGCGCAGCACGCTCGCGCCGCTCCGCACCAGGGCCCCCACCAGGCCGTGGTCCTCGCTCACCGCCAGCGGCGGGAAGCCGCCCGCCCGCAGGTAGGCGCTGCCCCGCACGCCCAGGTTGGCGCCGTGCACGTGCGGGTGGACGGCGCCGACGCCACCGGCCCGCCAGGCGTCGTAGGCCGCGTCGAAGGCCCGCACGGCCCCGGGGGCGAAGCCCGTCCAGTCGTCGATCTCCACCGTGCCCACGAACGCGTCCGCACCCGACCGCGCCGCGCTCCGGTGCACGCCCAGCCAGTCGGCCGGCACCCGGCTGTCGGCGTCGGTGCTGGCCAGCCAGACCCGCTCAGGCGCCACCCCGGCCCGTGCCGCCGCGGACAGCAGGTGCAGTGCGCCGCGGTGCCGGGCCCGGCCCACGTTGCCGGCCGGACCGCCGTCCTCCAGCACCTCGACGCCGGCGCGCCGCGCGAGCGCGACCGTGCCGTCGGTGCAGCCGTCGGCGACCACCACGAGCTGCACCGCCGTGCCGGTCAGCCCCGGCAGCTGGGCGGCCGTGGCCAGCGCCGCCAAGCAGCCCGGCAGCAGCTGCTCCTCGTCCCGCGCGGGCACCACGACGCCGAGCAGGTCGACCCCGCTCACCACAGGTCCTCGGCGGCGGCGACCGACGCGGCCCGCAGGTCCCCGGTGCCGGCCGCCACCCAGCAGTCCAGCAGCAGGTCCGGCTCCTCGTGCGCGGCGACCCGCGGCCAGGGGATCGCCGTCCGCAGCGCATCGTGCACGGCGTCCCCGGTCTGCGGGTACTCCCTCACCGGGTGCCGCCAGTGCACCGCGAGCAGCGTGCCGCCGGGCCGGACCGCGGCCCGCACCTGGGCCAGCAGCCGCTGCAGGTCGGCGGCGTCGAGGTAGTAGAGCACCTCGGAGAGCACCAGCAGGTCGACCTGCGGCAGCGGCCGGGCCGGCACGGCGGCCTGCTCGATCCGGACGTGCCCGCGGCCGGCGACCCGCGCGGTGGCCCGCTCGACCGCGGCGGCGCTGGCGTCCCACCCGGTCAGCCGGTCGCACCGGTCGGCCAGCCGCGCGGTGAGCTCGCCGACCGAGCAGCCGACCTCGAGCCCGTCGGTGTACCGCCGCCGCGGCAGCACCGCCGTCGTCAGGGCGTACTTGCGCTCCTCGTACCAGCGGGTGCGCATCGACCAGGGGTCGTCGGCCGCGGCGTACATCGCGTCGAAGAAGGACGGCGGCAGGCTCACCGGAAGAGCACCTCCAGCTCACGGTCGAAGTGCGCCAGCACCCCGGCCGGCAGCACCGCCCGGTCGGCCGGGTCCGGACCCAGCGGCCGGACCTGGGTGACGAACCGGGCCACCGCGGCCCGCTTGGCGGCCCGCACCGCCGGCGGCAGGTCGACCCGGTGCGCGGTGTGCCAGGGCACCCGGGGGTCGTCCGGGGTGGCCCAGTGCCAGGCCCAGACCGGGTACTGCCACACCGGCACGCCGGCCGCGGCCCCGGCGGCCACCGCGGCCCGGCCCACTGCCTCGTGGTCGGGGTGCGCGTCGCCGGTCCACGGGGCGAGCACCGCGTCGCAGCCGGCGACGGCGGCGGCCAGCCGCTCGGTGAGCTCGCCCGCGCACCCGGCGAGCCCGGAGTCCGGCAGCCGCAGCCGGGTCACCCGGGCCGGCACGCCCAGCTCGGCCAGCGCGGCCACGGTCTCCGCCACCCGGGCGGCGGCGAGCTCGGCCGGTCGCAGCACCGCGCTGCCGGGGTGGCTGCCCTCGCCGTCGGTGGCGGCGACCAGGTGCACCGGCACCCCGGCGCCGGCCAGCAGCGCCAGCACTCCTCCGGCGCCCAGCACCTCGTCGTCCGGGTGGGCGGCGCAGACCGCCACCTGTGCCCAGCTCGGGTCCGGCACCCAGGCCGGCCAGTCCTGCCCGGTCAGCCAGGGCGTCCAGACCTGCTCCGCGGTGCCCGGTGCGGCGATCCGGTCGCCGGTCACCGCACGCCCTGTTCCCGCACGAGTGCGCCGAGGGCGGCCAGGTCGCGCTCGCCGTGGTGCTGGCGCAGGTAGACGGTGAGGTCGGCGACCCGGGCGGCGTGCTCGGCGTCGTGGGCCAGCGGGCCCGCGCCGAGGGTCCGCCCGACGACGTCCAGCACCTCCGCACCGGCGCGCGCCACCAGCGCCCGCACCCGCTGCGCGCGCAGCTGCGCGGTCCCGGCGCGGTCGAGCGGGTCGGCGTCCACCTCCGCGGCGGCCGCCCGCAGTGCCGCGTCGACCCCGGCGAGCAGCACGTCGACCGCGCCGAGGGCGGCGTCGCGCAGCGGGTCGGGCCCGCGCTGGACGGCGGCCGCGGTGAGGGCCGCCGCCACGCCCTGCGCGCCACCGGCCCAGACGGCGGCGACGCCGATGCCGCCGTGCCAGAAGCCGGGCCGGTCCAGGTAGCCACGCGGGCCCCCGACCGGGACGCCGGGGACGTCGAGCAGGTGGACGTCGGCGGTGTCGCTGCCGGCCATGCCGGCGTTCACCCAGGTCGTGGGGTCGACCCGTACGCCCGGCCGGCCCAGGTCGACCAGGAAGAGCCGGCGCCCGTCCTCGGCGGTGGCCGTCACCAGGGCCGCGGTCAGCGTGCCGGCGCCGGAGCACCACCGCTTCCGGCCGGACAACCGCCAGCCCTCGGGCGTCGAGGTGGCGACGACCTGCCCGTCCGGCGGCTCGGCGGCCCAGACGCCCAGCCGGGCGCCCTCGGGCACCGCCGGGCCGCTCAGCTCGGCCAGCACCGCCACGGCGTCGGCGTGCCCCTCGGCCAGCCGGGCGAGCGGGAGACCGCGGCGGGCGACGGCGGCCAGCGACCGCCACCGGGTCAGCGTCGCGCCGGCGCCGGGCAACGGTGGGGACCAGCCGTCCTCGAGCAGCGCACGGAACGCCGCCGCGGTGCCGGCCACCGCCTCGCGGGCCGGTTCGAGCCCTGGACCAGCGGTTCGGGGGACGGTCACAGCCCTCGACCCTGCCACACCGGTTGTGGGCAACCGGGACGCCTCGTCCCCGGAGGTGTGGGAGGTGGATCTTCGCGGTAGAACAGCCCCAGGTGGCCGCCGTCCGGTGGCCACGATGACGACGATCGGAGGAACCATGGCGTTCGACGACGACGACATGACCAGCACCGAGGGCCCCGCGGACTCGGGCGCGGGCGAGGGCACGCCGGGTCAGCACGACGGCGGTGCCGACGGCGGCGCCGAGGGCCCGGCCGACTCCGGCGCCGGCGGCGGCACGCCCGGGCAGCACGACGGCGGTGCCGATGGCGGCGCCGACGGCGGTGCCGACGGTGGCGCCGAGGGTCCGGCCGACTCGGGTGCCGGTGGCGGCACGCCCGGGCAGCACGACGGTGGCGCGGACGGCTCGGCCTGACCGTGCTCGACCTCGATCTGCAGGACCGGGCGCCGTCCTCCACCCAGGAGGACGGTGCCCGTCCCTGGGCGGGAGCCGATGCCCGTCCCGCGTTGCGCCGCTGCATCCGGGTCGACCCGGCGGTGTTCGCCACCGAGCACTGGGCCCGCCGGCCCCTCCTCTCCACCGCCGCCGAGCTCGGCGGCACCTTCACCGACCTGCTCGACCTCGAGGCCGTCGACGAGCTGCTGAGCACCCGCGGGCTGCGCACCCCGTTCGTGCGGATCGCCAAGGACGGCGCCGTCGTCGACGCCAAGCGGTTCACCAGCCCCCAGGGCGCCGGCGCCGAGGTCGCCGACCAGGTCTCCTCCGACGCGGTGCTCCGGCTGTTCGCCGAGGGCAGCACCGTCGTCCTGCAGGGCCTGCACCGGCTGTGGCCGCCGCTGATCGACTTCGCCGGCCAGCTCGCCGTCGACCTCGGCCACCCCACCCAGGTCAACGCCTACATCACCCCGCCGTCCTCGCGCGGTTTCTCCCCGCACTACGACGTGCACGACGTCTTCGTGCTGCAGGTCGCCGGTGAGAAGCACTGGACGATCCACGAGCCGGTGCTCCCCGACCCGCTGCGCACCCACCCCTGGGCCGACCGCGCCGACGAGGTCGCCGCCGCGGCACGGCGCACCCCGGTGATCGACGCGGTGCTGCGCCCCGGCGACGCCCTCTACCTGCCCCGTGGCTACCTGCACTCGGCGGTGGCGCTGGGTGAGATCAGCGCGCACCTGACCGTCGGCGTGCACTCGGTGACCCGGTGGGGTGCGGTCGAGTCGGCGCTGGACCTGGTCCGCACCCTGGCCGCCGACGACCCCTCGCTGCGCGGCTCGCTGCCGCTCGGCGTCGACCTGGCCGACCCGGCAGCCACCGCCGACGACGTCGCCGCGGTGCTGTCGGGCCTGCAGCGCTGGCTGGGCGAGGTCGACCCGGCGGCCGTGGCCGACGCGCTGCGCGCCCGCACCTGGGCGCAGGTGCGGCCGGCCCCGGTGTCGCCGCTGGCCCAGTCCAGCGCGATCGCGGCGCTGACCGCCGACACGGTGCTGCGGGTGCGACCGCTGCTGCGGGTGCAGCTGCGCGAGCCGGACGGTGACCGGGTCGCCCTGGTGGCCGGCCGCCGCACCCACGACCTGCCGGCCACCACGCACCCGGCGCTGGCCGCGCTGCTCGCCGCCGGTGAGCTGAGGGTGGGCGACCTGCCCGGGCTGGACGCCGCCGACCAGCTCACCCTGGCCCGCCGCCTGGTGACCGAGTCGATCGCGATCGTCCCGGGTGCCCGGGCCGGCGGCGCCGCCGGCGCCGCGGAGCACGATGGGACCCGTGACGACCGCACCGAGGCCTGAGCGCACGGAGGTCGACCCGCAGTTCTGCCAGGACGCCGGGCAGGCTCCGGCCCCGCGAGCCAACCCGGCGGGCCGGCTCGACGACGCCCGCTGCTCGGTGCAGGCGCTGCTGCGCGGGGACTCGCCCGTCGCCACCGCCCCGCCGGCCCGCCGGTGGCTGCTGGTCGAGCAGCCGGGCCCGTGGGGCCGGGACGCGCTGCTGGAGTCCCGGTTCGACCGCCGGGTCGCCTCCCGGCTGGCCGCCCGGGCGCGGGAGCTGGGCATGCGGATCCAGATGGTGCGCCGGCCCGGTGAGCGGCTGGCCGACTCCGGCCGGCGCTGGGCGGTCGCCGACACCACGCCGGGCCGGGAGACGGTGACGTGGTCGACCCGGGAGTCCGACGCCGAGCTGCTCGACCGGCCCTGGGACGGGTCGGTCGGCGAGCCGACGGAGGTGCCCACCTACCTGGTCTGCACCCACGGGGCGCACGACGTCTGCTGCGCGGTGCGGGGGCGGCCGCTGGCCCGGGCGCTGCCCACCGGCGGCGTCCCGGCCGACGTCTGGGAGACCAGCCACCTGGGCGGTGACCGGTTCGCCGCCAACGTCGTCGTCCTGCCCTGGGGCTTCGTCTACGGCCAGGTGCCCGACGACGGCGCCGCGCTGCTCGCCGCGCACGCGGCCGGCCAGGTCGCGCTGCCGTGGCTGCGCGGCCGGGCCGGGGTGCCACCGGCGGCGCAGGCCGCCCAGCAGCACGCCCGGGCCGAGCTCGGGCTGCTGGGCGTGCACGACCTGGCCACCCGGCGGGTGCGCGCGCTCGAGGCGCCGGCGGGTGGTGTCGAGCGGTTCGAGGTGACGCTGACCGGGCCGGCCGGCGACGTGCTGGTCACCGTGGAGAGCCGGCTGTCGCCCGAGGCGCACCGGCTCACCTGCGCGGCGGCCCGGCCTGGCCGCTGGCGCACCTGGCACCCGCTGTCGCTGCAGGCGGCCTGACCCTCAGCCGAGGGCGCGGCCGCGGGCAGCGAGCAGCGGGATCGCCAGCTCCACCGGGGTGAGCGACCCGTGGTAGGCGGTCAGCACCGACCCGTGCGGCTCCTGCGCCCCGGCGGTGAACGCCCAGGTGCCGCGGGCCAGGGCGACGACGTCACCGATCCGGGCGGCCAGTGCGGCGTCGACCTCCCCGAAGACGCCGCTGGCGATCGCCTCGTCCCGGCCGACCACCCAGCCACGGTGGCCGATCACCGCGCGCCAGGCGGCGAGCACGTCGGCGGCCGCGCCCGGCTCGGCGTGCACGTACCGGGCCCGCGGCTCACCGGCCAGCAGCGCCACCCCGTCGAGCAGCCCGGGCTCCTCCTCGACGTCGAGCCGGGTGGAGTCGGGCACGTCGACCATGCCGTGGTCGGCGGTGACCAGCAGGACGGCGTCCTCGGGCAGGCCGGCGGCGAGCTGCTCCACCAGCCGGTCGACGATGCCCAGCTGTGCCCGCCAGCTCGGTGAGTCGACGCCGCGGAGGTGCCCGGTGAGGTCGAGGTCGGCGGTGTAGCCGTAGACCAGGCTGCGGTCGCCGGCGCGGAGGGCGGCGTGCATGCCGGCGACCAGGTCTCCGGCGCTGTAGGCGTCGACGTAGTCGGCGCCCCGGTAGGCGGCGCGGGTCAGCCCGGAGCCGCGGAAGGTGTGCGGCCCGACCGCGGTGCAGGTGACCCCGTGGGCGGTCGCCTGCTCGAAGACCGTGGGCTGCGCCTGCCACTCCCGCGGGTCGGGGTCGTCGCCCCAGTGCACGTGGTTGAGGGTCCGGCCCTGCCCCGGCACCGCGGTGACGAAGCCGAGCACGCCGTGGCTGCCCGGCGGCAGACCGGTGCCCAGGGTGGTGAGGCTGACCGGGGTGGTGCTGGGGCACGGGGCGGACAGCACGCCGGCCGGGGTGCCCAGCGCGTTGAGCACCGGGGCGTCGTGCGGGTGGGCGGCGACCAGGTCGGCGCCGAGTCCGTCGACCAGCAGGACGGCGACCCGGCGGGCACCGCCGAGGGCCGGGGTCAGGTCGAGCGGGTCGGCCGGCAGGTCACCGCGGTGCACCGGGACACCGAGGGCCGCGGCGACGCTGGGCAGCACGTCGGCGAGGGTGTTCCCGCCGTAGGCCGGGACCCCGAACTCCTCCGGCAGCACCATGACAGCTGGGCCCGCCGGGTCAGCCGGCGGGCCGGGTGGCCAGCACGTGCAGGCCGGTGGCGACGTCCCGGTAGGGCGAGGTGCCGGCCAGGGTCAGCTCCAGGGCGCGCAGTGCGTCGGGGTCGGCGCCGGAGGCGGCCCCGAGCAGGTCGGCGACGACCGAGACGCCGCGCCACTCCCCCGGCTCCAGGCCCGCACCGGCGAGCAGTGCGAACAGCTGCTCGGGGTCGAAGCGCCGGCGGGCGGGCCCGCTGCGGCCGGGCGCCGGGTCGCGGTCGGTGAGCAGGGCGCGGGCCTCCACCGGGTGCCCGCCGACCGCACGGGACAGCACGGCGCCGGCCCGGTTGGCCGTGGCGAGGGACAGCTGCCCGCCGGGGCGGAGCACGCCGGCGAGCTGGCTGAGGGTGCTGGCCGGCTCGTCGACGACCTCGAGCACGAAGTGGCACAGCACCAGGTCGAAGACCTCGCCGGACGGGAGCGCGGTGAGCATCCGGTCGCCGTCGCCCTGGACGCCGCGGACCCGCTCACCGGCGCCGGCCGTGGCGGCGCGGCGGTGCAGGGTGGCCAGCGCGTCGGCGCTGGGGTCGACGACGGTGACCTGGTGGCCGAGGGCGGCGAGCGGGACGGCGAACATCCCGCTGCCGCCGCCGAGGTCGAGCACCTGCAGCGGGGTGCCGGCGGCGACCAGTGGGTCGAGCGCGGCCCAGATCGCTGCCGTCCGGGCCGGGGCCTGCGCGGCGGTGGCGGGAGGGGTCGTCACCCCGGGGAGCCTAGTGGCGCACCGCCGCGCCCACCCGGGCCGGACGGCGGGTGTGCGCCGGCAGCGGAACCGGTTCCGGTGCCGCGACCGCCCGGGCAGGGTGGCGGCATGGTGCGACGCGTCGCGGTGCTGTCCGACGTCCACGGGGTGCTGCCGGTGCTGGAAGAGGTGCTGGCCGAACCGGACGTCGCCGGCGCCGACCTGGTGGTGGTCACCGGCGACCACGCGGCCGGTCCGCAGCCGGTGGAGGTGCTGGACCGGCTGACCGCACTGGGCGACCGGGTGCTGCTGGTGCGCGGCAACGCCGACCGGGAGCTGGTGACGATGGCCCGCGGCACGGACCTGGACGTGCCCGACCCGGTGAGCCGCTGGGCGGCCGCGCAGCTGCGCCCGGACCAGGTGGAGCTGCTGGCCGGGCTGCCGCACCCGGTGACCCTGGACGTCGACGGCTTCGGGCCGGTCGTGTTCTGCCACGGCACCCCGCGGGACGACGAGGAGGTCGTGCTGGTGGACACCCGGCTGGCGCGGTGGGCCGAGGTCTTCGCCGAGCTGCCGCCGGAGGTGGCGACGGTCGTCTGCGGCCACACCCACATGCCGTTCGTGCGGCTGGTGGACCGGCGACTGGTGGTGAACCCGGGCAGCGTCGGGATGCCGTACGGGCGGGCCGGCGGGCACTGGGCGCTGTTGGCCGACGGCGCGGTCACGCTGCACCGGACGCCGATCGACGTGGACGCGGCGGTCGGCCGGGTGGTCGCCGAGTCGGGGTACCCGGACCGGCAGGAGTGGGCCGACTACTTCGTGCGATCGGCGGCCAGCGACGCGGAGGCGCTCACCGTCTTCGGCCCCCGCGACGGCCGCCCCGCCGGCTGAGCCGGCAGCGGCCCGGGCTCGTTCCGACCGGTGAACGTGCACGGCCCAGAACTGCGGGTGCTCTGGGCCGTGCGGGTCCACCGGTGGGGCTGCCCGTTCAGTGGCCGGAGCTGCCGGGGCTGGAGTGCCAGAGCTTGCGGGGTGGGGCGGCGGCCGCGCGGCGGGCGGCGGTGGCGGCGTCCTCGCCGGCGGGCTTGATGTCGGCGTAGGGCGACATCCGGAAGCCGGTCGGGTGCACCAGCACCGGCCGCACCACCACCGGGCGGGACGCCCGGGACGCCGCCGCCCCGGTGATCGCCTGCTCGGTGTACTCCCCCGGCGCGGCCATCAGCTCCGCGACCGCGGCCATCCCGCCGGTCTCCCAGGCCTCGTGCAGCGCCGGCAGCTCCCAGGCACCGGTGGCCCGCATCGACACCCCGCGCGGACCGGTACGGCGCATCACCCCGCGGACCACCAGCAGCCAGGAGTGGAAGACGGTGGCGGCGTAGGGGCCCTGCACGTCCTCGAAGAAGGTCGAGTCCGCGCAGCCGGTGCCGTCGTCGAGGGTCACGAACACCACCCGGCGGCCGGACCGGATCGGCGGGGTCTGGGTGGCCACCTTCACCCCGGCCACCAGCACCTCCGCCCCGCTGCGGCACTGCAGCAGCTCCCCGGCCGGCACCGCGCCGAGCGCGGCCAGGAACGGCCGGTAGAACTCGACGACGTGCCGGCTGGCGTCCAAGCCCAGCACCTCCAGCTCGGCCCGCACCCGCTCGGCGTCGGTGAACTCCGGCAGCCCGGAGGCGACGAACTCCGGCTGGCCGCCGGCGCCCTCGGCAGGGACCTCGACGTCGAACAGCCCGGGCTCCGCCGAGGCCTCGGCGCCGAACAGGTCGAGGCCCAGCTGGCCGGTGCCCGCGGCCTTGGCGCCGCTGCGGCTCCAGCGGTCGAGCTCGCCGATCTGCAGCAGCAGGTCGCGCCGGGTCAGCTGCTCGCGCCGCCGGGCGGGCCGGCCGGCCTCGCTGTCGCGCACCCCGAACCCGTAGACCGAGTCGAAGCCCCCGGCCAGCACCAGCCGCTCCACCACCGGCCGGGACACCCGCGCCCGGTTCCAGAAGTCGGTCAGCGAGCGGTAGGGCTGCCCGGCCTGGATGCGGGTGACCTCCTCGTCGTTGATCCCCTTCACGTCGGCCAGCGACAGCCGGATGCCGTACCGCCCCGGGTCGGGCATCGACGCCGGCATCCACGACGGCCGGGCCCACGACCGGCCCCCGTCGTCCAGGTCGTCGCCGTGAGGCCCGTCGCCGGCAGCCCCGTCGTCCATGGTGCCGTCGTCCGGGCCGCCGTCGACCCGTTCGATCCGGTAGGTGCCGGCCGAGGCGTTGACGTCGAGGCCGAGCACCTGCACGCCGAAGTTGCGGGCGTCGTCGAGGATCAGCCGCTTGGGGTACATGCCCGGGTCGTGGGTGAGCACCCCGGCCAGGAAGGCCGCGGTGTGGTGGGTCTTCAGCCAGGCCGACTGGTAGGTGGGCAGCGCGAACGCCGCGGCGTGGGCCTTGCAGAAGCCGAAGGAGCCGAAGGCGACCAGCACCTCCCAGACCTGCTCGACCACCGCGGTGTCGAAGCCCTCGGCCAGCGCCCGCGGCGCAAACCAGGCCTTGACCTCGGGGTGGGCGTCCTTCTCCCCCAGTGCCCGGCGCACCTCGTCGGCCTCGGCCAGCGTGCAACCGGTCATCACCGACACGATCTGCAGCACCTGCTCGTGGAAGACCACCACCCCGGCGGTCTGCTCCAGCGCCGGCTTCAGCGCGGGGTGCAGGTACACCGGGTCGCGCCAGCCGTTCCGGGCCATCAGGAACGGGGTGACCATGTCGCTCTTCACCGGCCCGGGCCGGAACAGCGAGATGTCGACGATGAGGTCCTCGAAGGTCTGCGGCCCGAACTTGCCGACCAGCTCGCGCTGGCCCGGTGACTCGATCTGGAACATGCCCAGCGTGCGGGTGCTGCGGATCAGCTCGAACGTCGCCGGGTCGTCGCGGGGCACGGCGTCGATGTCGACCTGCTCCCCGTCGACCCGGGCCACCTCGTCCATGGCGTGGGCGATCGCCGACTGCATCCGGATGCCGAGCAGGTCGAGCTTGAGCAGCCCCAGCTCCTCGACGTCGTCCTTGTCGAACTGGCTCATCGGGTAGCCGAGGTAGCTGTTCTCCACCGGGGTGCGGTCGAGCAGGGTGGCGTCGGAGAGCAGCACGCCGCACGGGTGCAGCGCGATGTGCCTGGGCAGCCCGTCGAGCCGGGAGACCAGGTCGAACAGCAGGTCGAGGTCGCCGGTGCCGCCGCCCCGCTGCGACCCCATCCGGCTGGCCCGCAGCTCGGGGAGGTCGCGCAGCGCCGCGTGCACCTGGTTGGCCCGGATGTGCGGGAACGCCTTGGCCACCGCGTCGACCTCGGCCGGGGGCAGCCCGAGGGCGGCGCCGACGTCGCGGATCGCGTGCCGCACCCGGTAGGTGTCCATCATCGAGATGCAGCTGACCCGGGAGGCACCGAAGCGGTCGATCACCGCGTCGTAGACCTCCATCCGCCGGGCGGACTCGACGTCGATGTCGATGTCGGGCAGCTGGTGGCGCAGCGGGGAGAGGAACCGCTCCATCAGCAGGCCGTAGCGGATCGGGTCGACGTCGGAGATGCCCAGCAGGTAGGTGACCAGGCTGCCGGCGCCCGAGCCGCGCGCCGCGGCCCGCACCCGGAGCTCCTTGATCAGGGTGACCACGTCGGCGACGGTGAGGAAGTAGGACGGGTAACCGAGGGAGTCGATCACCGCCAGCTCCTCCTCCAGCCGCTCGCGCACCGCGGCCGTCGGGCTCATCCCGCGCCGGCCGAACCCGGCCTCGCACCGGCCGCGCAGCACCTGCGAGGGGCTCATCCCCCGCTCGGCGGAGGTGGTGACCACGTCGAGCTCGGGGTGGCGCACGGTGCCGATGCCGAGGTCGGCCCGGACGTCGACCACGCACTGCTCGGCGACCCGGGCGGTGGTCTCCAGCAGGCGCAGCGCGGCGTCCCGGTCGGGGCCGGCCAGCTCCTCGGCGAGCAGCGCCATCTCCTTGCCCGACTTCAGGTGCCCCTCGGCGGTGCGCCGGTCGACGTGCCGCTGCCCCAGCGGCACCAGTCGGCGGCTGGCGTCCAGGACGTCGGCGGTCGGGGCGTCGATGGCGTCGACGCACCGGACGGCGTTGGTGAGCACCGCCGGCACCCCGGCCTCGGCGGCCAGCCGCAGCATCGCCTGCGCGCGGGACCGGTCGCCCTGCCCGCGGTGGTGCACGACCTCCAGCACCAGCTGCCCGGGGCCGAAGACCGATCGCCAGGCAGCGAGCCGGGCGTGCGCCAGGTCGGCCCGGCCGGCGGCCAGCGCCCGGCCCACCGAGGACCCGGGGCCCAGCAGCGCCAGCAGCCCGTTCGAGTGCTCGGCGGCCAGGGTCAGCGAGCTCACCGGCTCCCCGCGGGTGCCGCCCAGGTGGGTGGCGCTGGTCAGCCGGCACAGCGACCGCCAGCCCGCGCCGTCCCGGGCGAGGAAGGTGACCCGTGGGGACCGCGGGTCGACGCTGGCCCCGCCGCGGGCCGGGGACCGGCGGCCGGCGGGGTGCGCGGCCCGGTGCCGGGCGGCGGCGGTGATCCGGCCGGGGGTCTGCTCCCCCGGCTCGCCGCCGGCGACCGGGTCGACGGCGAGGTCGACGCCGAACAGCGGGCGGATGTCGGCCGACCGGCAGGCCAGGGCGAACTTGACCGCCCCGTAGAGGCCGTCGCGGTCGGTCAGCGCCAGCGCCCCCATGCCGTGGTCGGCTGCCCGGGTGACCAGGTCGGCCGGGTGGTTGGCGCCGTGCCGCATCGAGTACCCCGAGGCGACGTGCAGGTGGACGAAGGGGTCGCTCACGGGGTGGTGCTCGGACCGGTGGTGCTCGGGCCGGTGCGCCCGGAGCCGCGACGGCGCGAGCCCGGGTCGACCGCGCGCAGCCGGGGTGGCGACGCCACCGGGCGGCTGATCGCGGTCTCGACGACGCCGAGGAACGTGCGCACGTCGCGCACCAGGTCGTCGGCCTCCCGCTCGGTCACCGCGTGCGACAGCCCGGCCTCGGCCGCGGCGCGCTTGGCCGCCCCGGCGGCGAAGAACGCCGCCCACTCGCCCAGCTCCGGGGCGACCTGACCGATCAGCACCCAGGCGCTGCGCGGCCGGCGCCGCGCCGGCTCGGGCTGGGTACGGGCGGCCAGCACCGCGGCCGCGGCCCGGAGCGCGGCCAGGTGCGCGGTGGCGTACCGCCAGCCGGCGTCGGGGCAGGCAGCGGCCTCGCCCAGGCCGCGGTGGGCCTGGCCGAGCAGCTGGGCCGCGGCGGTCGGCAGCGGTGGGGGCAACGGGAGCTCGCCCTGGGCCGGCAGGGCACGTGCGGCGCCCATCAGTCGTGCACCCGCACGAGCAGCCACTGGTTCGCCGTCGGCTCCCAGGACAGGTCGAACACCCCGGCGAAGCTCATCCGGGAACGCCCGGCGCGGACGGCCTCGACCCGCCACACCTGCCGGGTGGCCACCAGGTCGGCGGACGCGCCACCACGACCGGCGGCGCCGGGCTGCCACCACGGTGCGGTCTCCACCCAGGAGTCGAGCAGCTCACCCACCACGTAGCGGGTCTGCGCCCGCCAGAACTGGGCCGGCCCCGACGGCCCCTGCTCGACCTGCACCTCTTCACCGACGTGGCCACCGGCCCCGACGAGCACCCGGCTCATGACAGACTCCGCAACTCTCAGCCCCCCACCGGTCGGACCGCGACCGGCCCGGCGGGGAAGCGCACACCCTGCGGCGTGACGACCCGGGCCGGTGAGCGGACCCACCGGTGTTCGAACAGGTGTTCGAACACCGACCAGTAGACCGGTCCACCACCGAGGGCGTCAAGCCGACGCGGGCGTGTCGGCGGCCGTGTCGTTACAGCCGCTGCACCGAGCGCCGCCGGTCCGGCAGCGGCCACGGACCCACCGGCGGCTCCCGGGTGGGGCGCGGGCCCGGCGCCGGTGGGAGGATCGCCGGCATGACCGCCGCGGAGACCCAGCACCCCCGGGTCGCCGAGGTGGCACGCCTGCTGCGCGAGGCCGGCGCAACCGGCGAGGTGCGCGTGCTGCCCGACAGCGCCCGCACCGCCGCTGCCGCCGCCGCGCAGCTGGGCGTCGAGGTCGGCGCGATCGCCAACAGCCTCGTGTTCGACGCCGGCGGCCAGCCCCTGCTGGTGCTGACCAGCGGCGCGCACCGGGTCGACGAGGCCCTCGTCGCCGACCTGCTCGGCGTCCCCCGGATCGCCCGGGCCACGCCCGGGTTCGTCCGCGAGCACACCGGTCAGGCCATCGGTGGGGTCGCCCCGATCGGCCACCCGGCGCCGATCGGCACCCTGGTCGACGTGGAGCTGGCCCGGCACGACCAGGTGTGGGCCGCGGCCGGGCACCCGCACACCGTCTTCCCCACCAGCTACGACGAGCTGCTGCAGCTCACCGCCGGCACACCCGCGGAGGTGGGCCCCGGGCCCGGCTCCCGGCCCGGCGACGACGAGGGGACCCCCCGATGACCGACACCACCCCCGCCACCCGCGTCACCGAGCTGCCCGCCGGCTGGATGCGCGAGCACCTGCACGAGGCGCTGGCGATCTACGGCGCCGCGATGGGCTACGGCGACTCCGTCGTCGCCGGTCGCTACGGCTACGCCGTGCAGCACACCGAGCGGCCCGGCTTCCGGGCGGTCGGCGCCTTCGCCGAGGGCCGCCAGGAGGACGGCACGACGGCCGAGCGCCTGGTCGGCTTCGGCTACGGCTACCTGGTCGCCCCCGGCCAGTGGTGGCACGACCAGGTGCGCAGCGCCCTCGACCGGCGTACGGCCAAGCAGTGGCTGCCGGGGGCCTTCGAGGTCTGCGAGCTGCACGTGCACCCCGACTCCCAGAGCCGCGGCCTGGGCCGCCAGCTGCTGCACGCCCTGCTGGCCGACCTGCCGTACCCGGCCGCGTTGCTGAGCACCCCGGACACCGACACCAAGGCCTTCCGGCTCTACCACGCCGACGGGTTCGTCGACCTGGCCCGCAATCACCACTTCCCCGGCGACCCGCGCCCGTTCGCCATCCTCGGCGCCCGGTTGCCGCTGGCCCGCCCCGTCCCGAAGGACTGATCCCCGTAGCGACACCGGAGACACCCCTGGCCGACACCGCCGTCGACGCCGTCGTCATCGGCTCAGGGCACAACGGCCTGGTCGCCGCCTGCCACCTGGCCCGGGCCGGGCTGCGGGTGGAGGTGGTGGAGTCCGACGAGGTGCTCGGTGGCGCGGTCTCCACCGTGGAGCGCTGGCCGGGCGTGCGGGTCGACCGCGGCTCCAGCGCGCACGTGATCATCCGGCACAGCGGGGTGGTCGAGGAGCTCGAGCTGGAGCGGCACGGGCTGCACTACGTCGACTGCGACCCGTGGGGGTTCGCGCCCGCGCCGGTGCCCGGTGACCCCGGTCCGGACGGCCGGCCGCTGGTCTTCTCCGTCGACCTCGACGCCACCTGCGCCTCGATCGCCGCCGCGTGCGGGGACGCCGACGCCGCGGCCTACCGCCGGTTCGTCGAGGTGTGGGGCCCGCGCAGCGCCGCGGTGGTCTCGGCCTTCGGTGACCGGCCGAGCCCCGCGCGGCTGGTCCGGCACCTGTGGCCGGTGGGCGCACCCCGGCGCGGGCAGCCGCGCACCTCCGGCGGGGAGATCGCCACCGACTTCCTCGGTTCCGGTGACGCCCTGCTGGACCGCTGGTTCACCAGCGAACGGCTCAAGGCGGCGCTGGCCTGGTTCGGGGCGCAGTCCGGCCCGCCGATGTCCGAGCCCGGCACGGCCGCGATGGTCGCCTGGGTGGCGCTGCTGCACGACGTCCCGCCCGGCCACCCGGTGGGCGGCTCGGGCGGGCTCACGCAGGCGCTGGCCGCGCGGCTGGCCAGCGACGGCGGCCGGGTGACCCTCGGGGACGGCGCGGCGCGGCTGCTGGTGGAGGGCCCGGACGGCGACCGGCGGGTGACCGGGGTGCAGACGGTCTCCGGACGGCGGATCACCGCACCCGTCGTCGTCGCCGCCTGCCACGTGCTGGCCACCAAGGCCCTCGCCGGGGACGACGCACCGCCCGCGCTGGCCGACGCCGACCCGCCGTTGGGCAACGGCTTCGGCCTGGTGCTGCGCTGCCAGACCGACGCGTTGCCGCAGTACCCCGGGGTGGGCGACGAGGCGTTACAGGGGCTGCAACTGCTGTGCACCGACCGGGCGCAGCTGGCCCGGGCGCACGGCGACTGGCTGGCCGGCGAGCTGCCACGTGAGCCGGTGCCGCTGGCGATGTCGTTCTCCGCGAGCGACCCGACACTGGCCCCGGCTGGCCAGCACGTGGTCACCATCTGGGGCCAGTGGTACCCCTACGAGCTCGCCGACGGCTCGGACTGGGAGCAGATCGCCGACCGGGCCGCCCAGCAGCTGATCGCCGCGGTCGACCGCTACGCCCCGGGGTTCGCCGACTCGGTACAGCGGCTGTACGTACAGACCCCGCTGAAGCTGGAGCAGGAACTGTCCCTGCTGCGTGGCAACGTCATGCACGTGGAGATGAGCCTGGCCAGCATGTTCGGGTTCCGGCCCACCCCGGCGCTGTCCGGGCACCGGGTGCCCGGCCTGGGCGGTCTCTACCTGACCGGCGCCTCCACGCACCCCGGCGGCGGGGTGTCCGGCAACTCCGGGCGCACCGCGGCGCGGGTGGTGCTCGCCGACCGCCGTCCGGCGGCCCGGCTGCGAGCAGAGCTCGTCCGGAAGCTCCGCCGGAGGACGGCGGGATGACCGGCGCGATCACCGCCCCCCGCGTCCTCCCCCGGCCGTCGGCCGGCTGGGTGCCGCTGGCGCTCACCGTGGCCCTGCTGGGCACCGCGATCGCCTACCCGCTCACCGACGGCCCGGCCCGCGACGGGGTCAGCTGGGCGATCGTGCTGTTCGGCTCGGCGGCCGCGATCAGCCACGCCGCCGTCAGCCGGGGGCTGCGCACCGGGCTCGGCGTGCTGGTGCTGGTGGCCGTGGTCGCCGTGCTCTTCGAGGCGCTGGGCCTGGCCACCGGGTTCCCCTACGGCAGCTACACCTACAGCGACGTGCTCGGCCCGACGCTGCTCGGCGTGCCCTTCCTGGTGCCGCTGGCCTGGCTGATGATGGCCTGGCCCAGCTGGGTGGCCGCCCGCCGGCTCGCGCCGTCGTCCCGGCCGGTGCGGGTGCTGATCGCGGCCTACGTCTTCGCGGTCTGGGACGTCGTGCTCGACCCGCAGCTGGTCCAGGCCGGCTACTGGCGCTGGGCGCACCCCAGCCCGGGGCTGCCCGGCATCGACACGGTGCCGCTGACCAACCTCGCCGGCTGGCTGTTCGCCGGGCTGGTGCTGATGACCGCACTCGACCTGCTCGTCGCCCGCACCGCCCGTCCCGGCCCGCCGCGCGCCGGCGACACCGCACCGCTGCTCACCCTGGGCTGGATGGTGCTCGGCGGTGCGCTCGCGCACGCCGGCTGGCTGGGCCTGCCCGGGTCCGCGGTCTGGGGCGTGCTGCTGGCCCTGCCGGTGGTCGTCGCCCTGGTGCTCCAGCAGCGCCGCCGGTGACTGCGGCCTGGCGGCGGCTGGTGCGGGTCTGCGCCGGCCTCTCGGTGCTGGCCGCGCTGCACGCGGTGGTCAACACCCGGTTGCTGCGCCGGCCACCGGCCCTCGCACGCCCGACGGCCCGGCGGGTCACCGTCGTCGTCCCGGCCCGCGACGAGGCCGAGCAGATCGAGGGCTGCCTGGCCGCCGTGCTCGACCAGCGGGGCGTTCGAGACCTCCGGGTCGTGGTGGTCGACGACGGCTCCACCGACGGCACGGCCGACCGGGTGGCGGCGGTCGGCGACGACCGGGTGCGGCTGGTCCCCGGTACGCCGCCGGAGGCGGGGTGGCTGGGCAAGCCACACGCCTGCGCGCAGGGAGCAGAGGCCGCCGGCGACACCGACCTGCTGGTCTTCCTGGACGCCGACGTGCGGCTGATGCCCGACGCGATCGCCTCGGCCGCTGCCGTCCTCGACGAGGCGGGGCTGGACCTGGTGTCCCCGTGGCCCCGGCAGCTGACCGGCAGCGCGGCCGAGCGACTGGTCCAGCCGCTGCAGCAGTGGCTGTGGGGCACCCTGCTGCCGCTGCGGCTGGCCGAGCGCTCGCCGCGGCCCTCGCTGGCGGCGGCCAACGGGCAGTTCCTGGTGGTCCGCCGGGCGGCCTACGACCGGGCCGGCGGACACGCCGCGGTGCGCGGCGAGGTGATCGAGGACGTCGCGCTGCTGCGGGCGGTGAAGGCCGCCGGCGGCCGCGGGGTGGTGGTCGACGGCTCGACGCTGGCCGCCTGCCGGATGTACGACGGCTGGCCGGGGGTCCGGGACGGCTACGGCAAGTCGCTGTGGTCGGCGGTGGGCGGGCGGCCCATGGCGGCCGTCGGGGCCGCCGCCGCGCTCAGCGCGGTCTGGTTGCTGCCCCCGCTGGCCGCGCTCACCGGGTCCCGGGCCGGAGCGGTCGGCTATGCCGCCGGGGTCGCCGGGCGGGCCGTCGTCGCCGCCGGCACCGGCAGCCGGGTGTGGCCCGACGCGCTGGCCCACCCGGTGTCGGTCGCGCTGCTGGACGTGCTGGTCGCCCGCTCGGTGGCCGGGCACCACCGCGGCACGCTCCACTGGCGCGGCCGGGCCCTGACCGCCGGCCACCCGGCAGCCCCGGCGGGCCGCCCCTAGCCTGGGCTGATGGACCCTCGCGAGCTGCTCGCCCTGCGCTCCTCCGAGCGCGCCGCCCTCGTGCTGGTCGGCCTGCGCGGCGACTGGTAGCCCTACTGCTGCGCCCAGGCGGTCCGCCTGGCCCGGTCCCTGCCCCGGCTCACCGCCGCCGGCGCCGAGGTGGTGCTCGCCTCGGTCGACCCGCCCGAGGTCCAGCGCGGCATGAACGCCACCTGGCACCTGCCCTTCCGATGGGCCAGCGACCCGGGCGGCTCCCGGCTGGCCCAGCCGCTGGGCGCCTGGGACACCGAGGCCTCGATCTTCCGGCCGATCGTGGTCGTCGTGGCGCCGGACGGCCGGGAGGTGTTCCGGGAGCTGTCCCGGGACTTCACCGACCGCACCGACGACGAGCCGGTGCTCACCGCGGTCGAGGGCCTCGGACTGCCCGCACTCCCCGCACCCGAGCCCTGGGCACCGGACGGCGTTGCCCCGAGCCCCTCGGAGCGGGCCTTCCAGCCGCGGTCGTTCATCCCCTACTTCCGGGCCATCCGGTTCAACACGAAGGCGCTGAGCGAGCGCATGGTCGACGACACCGACCGCGACCAGCTGGTCACCGAGCAGCGGATGGCCGAGTCGTTCCTCGCCGCCTTCGACGAGTGGCGGGCCGAGCACCCGCCGGAGCCGAGCTGAACCCGCGGTGGCCGGGCGCGAGGATGTCCGGGTGACCGAGCAGAGCAGCCCACCGCGGGTGCACTTCGACCCCGCCGAGATGGCACCCGGCGCCTTCTACCGGGTGCTCAACTCGGTCGTCGTCCCCCGGCCGATCGCGTGGGTGTGCACCCGCTCGGCCGAGGGCGTGCGCAACCTCGCCCCGCACTCCTTCTACACGGTGGCCTGCGTCGACCCGCCCGTCGTCCAGTTCACCAGCGTGGGCCGCAAGGACTCGCTGACCAACGTCGAGCAGACCCGCGAGTTCACCATCAGCCTGACCCCGGAGGCGTTGTTCGAGCAGGTCAACGCCACCGGCACCGACTTCCCGCCGGAGCAGGACGAGGCCGAGCACACCGGGGTGCGGCTCGAGCCCAGCGAGGTGGTCGGCGTGCCCCGGGTCGCCGAGTCGCCGGTGTCGCTGGAGTGCGTGCTGCACGGCACGGTGTCCCTCGGCGACAGCACCGTCGTCTTCGGCCGGGTGGTGCACATCGCCGTCCACGCCTCGGCGGTGCGGGACGGCCGACCGCGGATCGAGGAGCTGCGCCCGCTGGCCCGGCTGGGCGGCAACGAGTGGTCGACGATCGGCGAGGTCACGGAGATCCGCCGGATCCCCTACCACGACTGGTCCGGCGACCCCGCCATCGGCGAACGCCTCCGCGGCGGCTGACGCCCCCAGCGGCCCTGTTCGCCACCACGGCCGCACGGGGAAGTCGGCCGCACCTGCCCTGGTGGCCCTGCTGCAGGGGCCCGCCACGAGCCTGCGAGTGGTGGGGGGCAGCGGGGTCCTTCTTCAGGCGGAGGCGGGGAGGAAGGGGGCGACCTCGTCGGCGGCGTCGGTGCCGAAGGCGTCGGCGAACCGGGTCAGGAAGGGCTCCCGGGACAGCGTGTACTCCTGGGTGCCGATCACCTCGACCGCGGCGGTCGCCACCGCGGAGCCCACCTGGGTGGCGCGCTCGATGCCCAGCCCCCACTGCCGGGCGGCGACGAACCCGGCGCGCAGCGCGTCACCGCCGCCGGTCGGCTCGACCGGCTTGGTCTCCGGGACGGCGATGACCTCGATCGGCTCGGCCCCGGCCTGCTCCACCCGCACGCCCTGGGCCGCCCGCGTGGTCACCCAGGTGCCGACCCGGGCGAGCACCTCGGCGTCGTCCCAGCCGGTCTTCTGCAGCAGCAGCGCGTGCTCGTACTCGTTGGTGAACAGCAGGTCGGCGCCGTCGACCAGCTCACGGATCATGTCGCCGTCGGCCCAGGCCAGCTGCTGCGAGGGGTCGGCGAGGAAGGGGTAGCCGCGGTCCCGGCACTCGGCGGTGTGCTGCACCATCGCGGTCGGGTCGTTCGGGCCGACGATGACCAGGTCGACCGCGCCGACCCGCCGCTCCACCGGCGCCAGCTCGATCAGCGAGGCCTCGGACATGGCGCCGGAGTAGAACGACGCGATCTGGTTGTTCGCCACGTCGGTCGTGCAGGTGAACCGGGCGGTGTGCTTCAGCTCGGACCAGCGGACGCTGCCGGTGTCCACCCCGTGCCGGGTCAGCCAGGCGTCGTAGTCGTCGAAGTCGCTGCCCACCGAGCCGACGAGCACCGGCCGCAGCCCCAGCTGGGCCAGCCCGTAGGCCATGTTGGCCCCGGCGCCGCCGCGGTGCTGGACCAGGTCGTCGACCAGGAACGAGAGGGAGACGTTCTCCATCTTCCCCTCGACGAACTGGTCGGTGAACTTGCCGGGGAAGGTCATCAGGTGGTCGGTGGCGATGGACCCGGTCACGACGACGGACATGGGCGGACTCTCTCCGTGCGGGGACGGCGGCCACGGGCAGGCCGCTCGACCCCGGGCAGGAACGAGCGCCGAGGCCGCTCCAGGGTAAGAGGGCACTCGTACCGGCCGCCCCTCCTGGGTCAGTCGGCGAGCGCGCGGCGCAGCTGCAGCCCCAGCTGCGCCGTTCCCACCACGCCGAGCAGGCAGCCCACCGCGGCCCCGAGGGTGACCACCAGCCCGGGGTCGACGACGGCGGAGGCGATGCCGGCCCCACCGACGGTGAACCCGGCCATCGCCACCCGGGTGGGCCGCTCCCAGACCGAGATCGCGCCGGTCTCGCGGACCCCGGCCTGCCCGGCCCGGGCCCGCAGGTAGTCGGGGAACCAGCACAGCGCCCCGAACGCCGCGACCAGCCACCCGGGGGCACCGGCCACCCAGAGGGCGAGGGCGTAGGCGACCTCGGTGAGCCGGTCGACCGCGGAGTCGAGCACGAAGCCCCGGCGGGAGGCGCGGCCACCGGCGATCGCCAGCGCGCCGTCCAGGGAGTCCAACAGCCCGGACAGGCCGATGAGCAGCCCGGCGGCCACCAGCCAGGCGCCACCGGCGGCCGCGGGCCCGACCGCGCCGGCGGCCACGACCAGGCCGAGGGCGGTGACCGCCAGCGGCGACCACCGGGCCAGCGGGCGGGCCAGCGTGTAGGCCAGGGTCAGCCAGCCCCGCACCAGCCGGCTGTCGGCCGGGTCGGTGCCGCCGTGCCAGCGGGACCACGCCGCCAGGTACTCGTCGCGGGTCAGCACGAGTGCAGTCCACCACGACGCGGGCACGAGGCGCCGTGAGCAGGGACAGTGGGTGGGTGCTCGCCGGCCTGTCCCCCGCCCGCCGCCGCCTGGTGCTCGCCCTGCTGGCGGTCGTCGTCCTGGCCGTGGTGGCCGTCGCCGTCCCGCTGCTGTCCGGCCGCGGGGACGACGCGACCGTCGCCGCCCCCGACCAGGACGAGCCCGGCCCGGTGCTGCTGGTGCCCGGGTACGGCGGGTCCACCCGCTCGCTGCAGGGCCTCGCCGACCGACTGACCGCCGTCGGCCGCGACGCGAGCGTCGTGGCGGTGCCCGGTGAGGGCACCGGTGACCTGACCGCGTCGGCGGACGCGCTCGCCGCAGCGGTGGACGACGCACTGGCCCGGACCGGTGCGGGCAGCGTCGACGTGGTCGGCTACTCCGCCGGCGGGGTGATCGCCCGGCTGTGGGCGGCCGACGGTGGCGCCGAGCAGGCCCGCCGGGTGCTCACCCTCGGGTCGCCGCACCACGGCACCCGGGTCGCCGACCTGGCCACCTCGTTGGCGCCGTCGCAGTGCCCGGAGGGGTGCCAGCAGCTCACCACCGACAGCGACCTGCTCGCGCAGCTCAACGCCGGCGACGAGACCCCCGAGGGGCCGAGCTGGGTGTCGATCTGGACGACGGACGACACCACGGTGACCCCGCCGGAGTCCGCCCGGCTGGACGGCGCGCTGGAGCTCCCGGTCCAGGCGATCTGTGCCGACGCCCAGGTGGGCCACGGCCAGCTGCCCACCGACCCGCTGGTGCAGGCGATGGTGCTGGCACAGCTGGCGGCCGGCCCGCCGGTGGAGCTGACCGCCACCGACTGCGCCCGGCTGCGGCAGGGCTGAGCCGGACCGTTGCGCCGGCCACCCACTTCGGGTGACGCGCAACCGGATCGGGCATGACGAGGTGTAGCCGGGTCATTACCCAGTGCGAGGCGCCAGGACGGCGCCGCTCGTGATCACAGCCTCGGAGGCATCCCGTGCCCGGCACCACCACCCCGTCCCGCCCGCGCTGGGGCATCACCACCAAGATCGTCGCCGCGGTCGGCACGGCCGTGCTCGTCGCCGTCCTGGTCGGACTGCTCGGCCTGCGCAGCCTGGGCCACACCGCAGACGCGACGACCGGGATGTACGAGAAGGAGGTCGTCGGCACCGCGCAGGTCGAGGCGGTGCGCTCGGACTTCTTCGCCGTCCGGCTGGCCGGCACGAACTACGCGGTGGCCACCACCGCGGCCGACCGGGCGACGTACCTGCAGGTCCGGCAGGACGCCTACGCCGGTCTCGCCGCCGCGGCCGACAGCTACCTCGCCACCCGACCGTCGGAGTCCGGCCGCGCCCTGATCGAGGGTGTGCTGGACGGCATCACCGAGTACCAGGCCGCGATGGTCGGGCTCGACGCGCTCGCCGACGCCGGCGACCTCGCCGCCTGGTCCGCCGCCCGCGAGTCGACGGTCACCCCCATCGCCACCGAGATCATCGGGCAGATCAACGAGCTCGCCGAGCAGCGGGCCACCAATGCCGCCGCCACCGCAGCCGCCGCGACCGAGGAGTACGAGCAGACCCGCACGGTGCTGGCCGCAGTCGTCGTCCTCGGTGCGCTGGCCGCGCTCGCCGCCGGCGTCCTCGTCGCCCGGGCCATCACCCGCGGCCTGCGCCGGGTGCAGGCCACCGCCCAGGCCCTGGCCGCCGGGGACCTGACCCGGACCGCCGACGTCACCTCCCGCGACGAGGTCGGCCAGACCGGCGCCGCCCTGGACGGCGCCCTGGTGGAGCTGCGGGCCGTGCTGTCGGCGGTGAGCGGGTCGGCCGACGCCGTCGCCGCCTCGTCGGAGGAGCTCAGCGCCTCGGCCGCCCAGATCTCCGCCGCCGCCGAGGAGACGGCCGCCCAGTCCGGCGTCGTGTCAACCTCGGCCGGTGAGGTCTCCCGCAGCGTCGAGACCGTGGCGGCCGGCGCCGAGCAGATGGGCGCCAGCATCCGGGAGATCAGCTCCAACGCCACCGAGGCGGCCCGGGTCGCCGCCAGCGCCGTGGCCGAGGCCCGGGCGACCACCGGGACGATCGAGGCCCTGGGCACCTCGAGCCAGGAGATCGGCGCGGTGGTCAAGACCATCACCTCCATCGCCGAGCAGACCAACCTGCTGGCGCTGAACGCGACCATCGAGGCCGCCCGGGCCGGCGAGGCGGGCAAGGGCTTCGCCGTCGTCGCGACCGAGGTCAAGGAGCTCGCGATGGAGACCGCCCGGGCCACCGAGGACATCGCTCGCCGGGTGGAGACGATCCAGGGCGACGCGGCGGGGGCGGTCGCCGCGATCGGCCGGATCAGCTCGGTGATCACCTCGATCAACGACTTCCAGTCGACCATCGCCAGCGCGGTCGAGGAGCAGACCGCGACGACGGCCGAGATGTCGCGCTCGGTGCAGGAGGCCGCCGGCGGGGCGGCGGAGATCGCCGGCAACATCACCGGGGTCTCCACGGCGGCGTCCTCGACCACCGAGGCGCTGGGCCAGACCCGGGCGGCCGTGGACGAGCTGGCCCGGATGGCCACCGACCTGCGCGCCGGCGTCCACCGCTTCACCTTCTGACCATCAGGGCCGAGCCGACGACGCCTCGGCCCAGTGGCTCAGCTCGTGACGTCCTTGGTGGTGAAGTTCGCCCACGCCGCGCCGACCAGCACCACGACGTAGACCGCTTGCAGCGCCACCCCGCGGACGACGTCGCGCCACAGGATCGGGTCGCGGAACAGGTCGACGAAGGCCAGCCAGTAGCGGGTGGGCAGGTAGGGCGCGAACGCCGACGCCGCGTCCAGGGTGAACAGCAACGACGAGGCGATCAGCACCGCCAGCGCGCCGAGCGTGGCCCCCAGCGGGGAGTCGGTGAGGGTGGAGAAGAACAGCGCGAACGCGGCCACCCCGAGCATCGAGACGGTGACGTAGCCGATCGCCAGCAGCGTGCGCCCGGCGATCTCCTGGCTGGTCAGCGTGGTGCCCGACAGCGCCGTCCCACCGATCGGCTGGACGTCGAACAGCAGCTGCCCGGTCAGGTAGCCCACCGCCGCCACCACCACCACGGTGACCAGCACGAAGGCGATGACCGCGACGAGCTTGGCGACCAGCAGCCGGGTGCGCCCGGCCGGGCGGGCCAGCAGGTAGCGCAGCGTGCCGGCCTGCGCCTCCCCGGCGACCGCCTCCCCGGCGACGACGGAGACCGCGATCGGCAGGAACAGCGGCAGCACGATGGCCAGCGCGGCCAGCGGGTAGAGCGTGCCGTTGGTCAGCACCGCGGAGAGGAACACCGGCCCCTCGCCCGGCCGCGGCGCCAGGTCGGTGAGCGCGAGCAGCACGGCGACCAGCACCGGCAGCCCGTTGAGCAGCCCGATCGTCACCCAGGTGCGGGGACGGCGGAACAGCTTGCGCAGCTCGACGGCGATCACCGGCGCGACCGCTCCCCCGGGGCGTCCACCCGGTCGGCGCTGGTGCTCGCCGCGGCCAGCACCACCTCCTCCAGGGTCGGGCGCTCCAGCGACAGGCCGGTCACCGGCACGCCGGCGGCGACCAGCGCGGCGTTGACCTCCGCCGGGTCGGCGCCGCGCACCACGGCCCGGTCGCCGTCGGTGCGCAGCACCCGGCCGTCGAGGGCGGCGCGCACCCGGCCGGGGTCGGGGGTCTGCACGACCGTCGCGCCGGTGGGCGCGGTGAGGGTGGCCAGCTGGTCCTGCAGCACCAGCCGCCCGCGGTCGAGCACCCCGACCCGGGTGCACAGCTGCTCGACCTCGGCCAGCAGGTGGCTGGAGAGGAACACCGTCGTCCCGCCGCGGTGCAGCTCCAGCAGCAGGTCGCGGATCTCGTGGATGCCCTGCGGGTCCAGCCCGTTGGTCGGCTCGTCGAGCACCAGCAGCTCCGGACGGCGCAGCAGCGCGGCCCCCAGGCCCAGCCGCTGGCGCATGCCCAGCGAGTAGGCCTTCACCGGCTTGCGCCCGACCCCGGCCAGGCCGACCTGCTCCAGCACCGTGTCGATGCGCGCCGTCCGGGTGCGACGGGAGCCGCCCGGCCCGGCGGCGTCCAGCAGCGCGAGGTTCGCGCGGCCGGAGAGGTGCCCGTAGTGCGCCGGGCCCTCGATCAGCGCGCCGACCCGGGGCAGCACCCGGCGGGCGGCGCGGGGCATCGGCTCGCCCAGCAGCCGCACCTCGCCGCGGGTGGGCAACACCAGGCCGAGCAGCATCCGCACCGTCGTCGTCTTGCCCGAGCCGTTCGCACCGAGGAAGCCGTAGACGTCACCGGCCCGCACGTCCAGGTCGATGCCGTCGACCGCGCGCAGCTGCCCGTACCGCTTGACCAGCCCGGCGGTCTGGATCACCGCCTCGCTCACCACGCCGGCACCAGCTCGGTGGCCGCGGCGGCGAGGGCGTCCAGGTCGACGGTGCCGGTGAGCAGCACCGGGCCGTCCTCGCCGTCCACCAGCATCAGGCCCAGCGGACCGGCGGAGATCCGCACGCCCAGGTCGTCGACGACCACGCCCGGCGCCCGGACCAGCGCGTCGCGCAGGCCGTCGGCGGCCCGGCCGGGCAGCGGGCTGACCGCGAGCAGGGTCACGCCGCGCCCGTACAGCCCCACCGAACGCGGCGCCCCCTCGATGGTGCGACGGTCCAGCCCGGCCAGCGCCGCCGGCAGCCGCACCCGGCGGCCGTCCTCCGCGGCGCGGACGGCGGACTGCAGCAGCTGGGGGTCCTGCCCCTCGCGCAGCTCGGCCTCGGCCGGCGGGTCGAAGGCGGTGACCTCCGCCGGCGGGGTGGTCGGCTCGAACTCCAGGAAGCCGGTGTCCAGCGCCGGCTGGCCGTCGGCATCGCCGAAGACCTGCACCCGCAGCGGCACCCCGCTGGCCTCGTCCACCCAGACGTCCACCCGGGCCACCGACGACGCCGCGTCGGCCGGCCGCACCCGCACGCCCAGCGCATCCCGCCCGGCGACCCGGTCGGCGCCGACCCGGGTCAGCTCGGCGTCGGTGGCCTCGGACAGCAGCCGGCGACCCAGCGCGCTGGGCAGCAGGTCCGGCGCGGTGGGCAGCGCCAGGGGGCTCGGCGCCGTCCGGACGGCGACCGCCCGCTCCCAGGTCCAGGTCCAGGTGCCGCCGGGGTCGGCGTGCACGCCGGTCTCGCCGGTCGGTGCGACGACGTCCACCCGCCAGTCGGCCGGGCCGCGGTACCAGGCGCGCATCGTCGTCCGGTCGCTGAACAGGTCGGCCGCCGAGGTGAGCTGGTCGCCCACCGGCAGGTCCAGCCCACCGGCGGACTGCGCGTACCCGGCGAACGGGACGTCGGTGGAGGCCAGCACCGCCCGGCGCAGGTCGGCCGCGGGCGTGCCGGCGTCGGAGGCGGGCAGCGCGCCGATCACCGGGGGCAGCGCGAGCAGCACGGCGACCAGGCCCGCCACCAGTGCCCAGCGGCGGGCTGCTCCGGTCCGCCGTCGAGCCACCCGGCCACCGTACGACGGCCTCGCCACCCGGGTGGCCGAGCGCGGTCAGGCCAGCGCGACGACCAGGCTGCAGCCGGCCAGCACGAGGCAGACCGGGGTCATCACCGCGCGTTCGGGCCGGCTGCGCGACGCGGCGTTCACCAGCACGCCCAGCACGAAGTACCCAGTGAGCACCCAGACGCCCACCTCGAGCGCACGCCCGGCCGTGGGCGCCTCGACCGCCGCGGCGACCAGCACCCAGCCGATGACGGCGTACAGCGCGATCGACACCGCTCTGCCGATGCGCAGCCGGCGCGGCAGCACGCGGTGCTGCCCGCCCCAGGCCAGCTGCCCGTACGGGCGGCCGGCGGCCAGCAGGGCCTGCAGCACGGCGAGCGCGGCCAGCAGGACGACGGCCACGACGGCGGCCCCGATGATCACGGCGGCACGGTAGCGGCCCGGCCGCCCCGGCAACCGCGCCGACGTGCCGGTCCGTGGGGCTGGGCCTGCGGAGCCAGGCCGCGGCACCTACGGTCGGACGCCATGGCCGCCCCGATCAGTGACGCCGTGGTCGTCGACGTGCTGCGCCGGGTGGACGCCGGGCTGGGCCCGCTGGTGCAGCGGCTGGGCCGCCCGCCCCAGCTGCCGCCCGCCCAGCGCGCCGCCTGGTGGGCCGAGCAGGTCAGCCGGGTCGCCGCCGGGGTGTCCGCGGCCCCGCGGTTCGCCGGCAAGGTCGCCGACCTGCTGCCGCTGCAGAACACCGTGGGCTCCGCCGTCCAGGCGCTGGTCGTGCTCGGGGTCGCCCGCGCGCACGGCGTCGAGGAGCCGGCCGAGCGGGTGTCGCTGCTGGCCCGGGTGCTGCTCGACCGCGAGCTGCCCGCCGACCGGGTGACCCCGCTGCTGGCGCGCAGCCGCGGCGTCTACCGGGACGAGGCGCTGGGCGCGGACCGCTCCGGGGTGACCGGTGTCGCCCGCAACATCTGGCGGGCCGCCCGGCTGCTCAGCCGGGTGGACGACGCCCTCGACGCCCGCCCGAAGGGCAAGCTGCGGCACCGCGCCCTGGCCCAGCTGCCGGTCGTCGGCGTGGTCGGTGGCTACGCCGCCGAACGGGAGGGCCTGCGCCGGGCCGCCCAGGAGGCCGAGGAGCTGCTCGGCTGACCAGGCCCGCACCGGCCCCGGCCCGCTGAAGAGCCGGAGCGCTGTGCGCCCGCGGCGGGCCGCCGCCGCGAGTGCACATCACCCGGCCCGGGGCGGCCAGCCGCCCGGAGGTCAGCCGACCAGGTCGGCCCCGGCCAGGTTCGACCACACCTCACGCGTGGCGGTCGAGCGGTTCATGGTGATGAAGTGGATGCCCGGCACGCCCTCGGCCAGCAGCCGCCGGCACATCTCGGTGGCCACCTCCACCCCGTAGGCGCGCACCGCCCGCTTGTGCTCGGGGGTGTCGCCGTCCAGCTCGGTGAACCGGTCGGCCAGCTCGGTCGGGAACGCCTGCCCGGACAGCTGCACGATCCGGGTGATCTGCCGGGCGTTGGTCACCGGCATCACCCCGGCGACGACCGGGACGTCGCAGCCGCGCGCCGTCACCCGGTCACGCAGCCGCAGGTAGTCCTCGACCCGGAAGAACATCTGCGTGATGGCGAAGTCGGCGCCGGCGCGGCACTTGGCCACGAACATGTCGGTGTCGCTGTCGAGGTCGGCCGACCGCGGGTGCTTCTCCGGGAAGGCGGCGACCCCGACCGAGAAGTCGCCCATGCTCTTGATCAGCTCGACCAGCTCCGCGGCGTACCGCAGCCCCGCGGGGTGCGCCGCCCACTCGGCCTGCGGGTCGGCACCCGGCGGGTCGCCGCGCAGCGCCAGCAGGTTGCGGACCCCGGCGTCGGCCAGCCGGCTGACCACGTGGCGGAGCTCGGCGATGCTGTGGTCGACCGCGGTCAGGTGCGCCATCGGCAGCATGGTGGTGTCGGTGGCGATGCGCTCGGTCACCGACACGGTGCCCTCACGGGTCGACCCGCCCGCCCCGTAGGTGACCGAGACGAACGAGGGCCGCAACTGCTCCAGCTGGCGCAGCGCCGTCCAGAGCTGGACCTCGGCCGCGGCGTCGCGCGGGGGGAAGAACTCGAAGGACCAGGTGGGCTGCTCGGACTGCAGCAGCTCGCGCACGGTGCCGGTCATGACTGGCGAGGGTACGTGGACGGCCCCTCGCTCCGGGGCCACCGCACCGGGCCGGAGTCGCGCACCGCCGAGTTGGGCAATACTCGCCGTGTGACAGCAGGGACGCAGCAGCGCGACTCCTCCGCCGACGGCCTCCTCGCCCCGGTCCTCGAGGCGGCCGATCTCGGCCGTCTGCGGGGTGCGGTCGAGACGGCGCTGCGGTCCTTCCTCACCGAGCAGCGGGAGACGCTGGCCACCATGGCCGCCGAGCTCGTGCCGGTGGCCGACGAGGTGGCCGCGGTCGCCGGTGGGGGCAAGCGGCTGCGCCCGGCCTTCGCCTACTGGGGGTGGCGGGCCTTCGTCGACGCCACCGACCCGGCCGCCGAGCCCGACGAGGCGGTGCTGCGCGCCGTGGCCGCGCTGGAGCTGGTGCACAGCAGCGCCCTGGTGCACGACGACGTGATGGACGCCGCGCTGACCCGGCGCGGCCGGGCGGCCACCCACGTCGGCTTCGCCGACCGGCACGACGGCGACTCCCTGGACGGCGACCCGGCCACCTTCGGCGTGGGCGCCGCGATCCTGGTCGGCGACCTGGCGCTGGTCTGGTCCGACGAGCTGCTGCGCCGCTCCGGCATCTCCCCCGCCGCCCTGGCCCGAGCCCGCCCGGTCTGGGACACCATGCGCACCGAGGTCACCGCCGGGCAGTACCTGGACCTGCTCCGTGCCGCCGGCGGGCTGCCGGGGCCGGCCGGTGCCCTCGCCGTGGCCCGCTACAAGAGCGCCGGCTACACCGTGCAGCGGCCGCTGCAGCTGGGCGCCTCGCTGGCCGCCGCCGGCCCCGACGCGCTCGAGGTCTGCACCGCGATCGGACTGCCGCTGGGTGAGGCGTTCCAGCTGCGGGACGACGTGCTGGGCGTGTTCGGCGACCCGGCGGTGACCGGCAAGTCCGCCGACGACGACCTGCGCGAGGGCAAGCGCACGCTGCTGGTGGCCCTCACCGAGGAGGCCGCGGACGGCGACGGGCGCGCCCTGCTCGCCGGGGCGCTGGGCAACTCCGACGCCGACGGCGACCAGCTGGACGAGGTGCGCTCGCTGATGACCCGCACCGGGGCGCTGGACCGGGTGGAGGAACGGATCGCCGCGCAGACCCGGGCGGCCCGCCGCGCCATCGCCGACGCACCGCTGGCCGCCGACGCCTGCCGTGCGCTGGACGCCCTCGCCGTCGCCGCCACCAGCCGCGCCGCGTGAGCCCGCTGCTGAACCGCCCGCTGCGCACCGTCCCCGGGCGCACCGACCGGGTCGTGGTGGTCGGCGCCGGCCTGGCCGGGCTGTCCGCCGCGCTGCGGCTGCGCGGCGCCGGACGCGAGGTCACCGTCGTCGACCGCTGCCCCGGCCCCGGCGGGCGGGCCGGCGTGGTCGGCCGGGCCGGGTACACGCTCGACACCGGCCCGTCGGTGTTCACCGCGCCGGAGCTGGTCGAGGAGACCTTCGCCGCCGTCGGTGAGCGGATGGCCGACCGGCTCACCCTCACCCCGCTCGAGACCACCTACCGGGCCCAGTTCGCCGACGGCTCGCACCTGGACGTGCACGCCGACCGGGCCGCGTTCGCCGCCGAGGTGGAGCGGGTGTGCGGGCCGGGTGAGGCCGCCGCGCTGCTGCGCTACCTCGACGACCTCGCCGAGCTGTACCGGCTGCAGCTGCGCACCTTCATCGACCGCAACCTGGACTCCCCACTGGACCTGCTGGGCCCCGAGCTGCTCACCCTGGTCCGCCGTGGTGGCTTCCGCCGGCTGTCCCGGCACGTCGACGCGGCGTTCACCGACGACCGGCTGCGCCGGCTGTTCAGCTTCCAGGCGCTCTACGCCGGGGTCTCCCCGTTCCGGGCGATCGCCGCCTACGCGGTCATCGCGCAGCTGGACATCGGCGCCGGCGTCTGGCACCCGCAGGGCGGGATCGGGGCGGTCCCCCGCGCGATGGCCGCCGCCGCCGCCGACGCCGGGGTGGAGTTCCGCTACGACACCGACGTCGCCGAGCTGGACCTGTCCGGCGGCCGGGTGACCGGGGTGCGGCTGGCCGGTGGCGACCGGCTGCCCGCCGACGCCGTCGTCGTCACCGCCGACGCGCCGCACCTGCTGGTGCCGGGCGTGCGCGGCCCGCGGCGCCCGGTCTACTCGCCGTCCTGCGTGGCGATGCACCTCGGCGTGCGGGCGGAGCTGCCCGGGCAGGCGCACCACACGATCAGCTTCGGCCACGCCTGGCAGCAGGTGTTCGACGAACTGACCCGCGAGGGTCGGCCGATGAGCGACCCGAGCCTGCTGATCTCGATGCCGTCGGTGACCGACCGCTCGCTGGCGCCCGACGGCGGCCAGGTGCTCAGCGTGGTCGCCCCGACGCCGAACCTCGACCCGCGCAGCGGCGGCAACGCCCGGATCGACTGGCCGGCGCTGGCCCCCCGCTACCGGGAGGAGCTGCTGGCCACCCTGGAGGCCCGCGGCTGGACCGGGGTGGGCGAGGCCATCGAGGTCGAGGAGCTGCTCACCCCGCTGGACTGGGCGGCGCAGGGCATGGCCGCCGGCACGCCGTTCGCCCTGGCGCACACCTTCGGCCAGACGGGGCCGTTCCGGCCGTCCACGCTGCCGCGCAGCGGCCCGGAGAACGTGGTGCTGGCCGGCTCGTCGGTGCAGCCGGGCGTCGGCGTCCCGATGGTCGTGATCAGCGGCCGGCTGGCCGCCGAGCGGATCACCGGGGTGCAGGCGTGACCGCCGTCCCGCCGACCGACCGGACGGAGCAGCAGGCCCGGCTGGACGCCGCCTACGCGGTGTGCCGCGGGATCGCCGCCGAGCACGGCAAGTCCTACTTCCTGGCCACCCGGCTGCTCACCCCCGACCGCCGGCCGGCCGTGCACGCGCTGTACGCCGCCGCCCGGGTGGCCGACGACATCGTCGACGTCGGCGCCGACCTGCCCGGCCGCGACCCCGAGGGCGAGCTGCTGGCCTGGTCGAAGGCAGCGCTGGAGGAGGTCGAGGCCGGCTGGTCCGACGACCCGGTGCGGCTGGCGCTGGTGCACACCTACCGCCGCTACGACATCCCGCTGGAGCACCTGGTCGACTTCCTGGCCGCGATGACCAGTGACCTGGACGTCAGCGGCTACGCCGACCTCGCCGCCCTGGACCGCTACATGTGGGGCTCGGCGTCGGTCATCGGCCTGCAGGTGCTGCCGGTGCTGGGCACCGCGCCCGGGGTGGTCCGGGAGGAGGCGGCGCCGCACGCGATCGCGCTGGGCGAGGCGTTCCAGCTGACCAACTTCCTGCGCGACGTCGGCGAGGACGTCGACCGCGGCCGGGTCTACCTGCCCGCCGACCTGATGGCCGCGCACGGGGTCACCCGGGAGCAGCTGGCGGCCAAGCGGTTCGACGACCGGTTCCGGCAGCTGATGCGGGAGATGGTCGAGGTCGTCCGGCGCCGGTACGACGACGCCGCTCCCGGCACCCCGATGCTGGCGCCCGAGTCGCGCGACTGCGTCCGGGCCGCGACCGACCTGTACGGCGGCATCCTGACCGAGATCGAGCGGGCCGACTACCGGGTGCTCGACCGCCGGGTGTCGGTGTCGAAGCCGCGCCGCCTGGCGGTGTTCGCCCGCCGGTTGACCGCCGCCCAGCTGGCCAGGGTCAGGGTGACCATGGCCCAGCCGAAGAGCAGGTCCTCGACCGGGGCGTAGGCGACCCGCGGGCCCCAGATGGTGCCGGGGTCGTAGGTGACCACGCCGAGGCCGGTGAGCACGCCGTTCATCAGCAGCTGGAAGAAGACGATGATCGCGTAGGCGGTCCAGTAGGCCCGCCGGGTGACCATCCGGGTGCGGTAGACCGCCAGGTCGAGCACCAGCACCACGACGACCGCGGTGACGGCCAGGGCCGAGTAGCTCACGCGTCTGCCTCCTCGGCCGGGTAGCCGGCGTCCCAGCCGGTCACCCGGCGCACCGCCTCCAGCGACATCACCGAGGCCAGCGGGACGACGAGGAAGAACAGCACCTCCTCGACCGGGATGCCGCCGGGCAGCCGGACGCCGAGGGTGTACCGGTCGCTGTAGTCCCAGTGGCCCTGGGCGATGGCGTAGAGCACCCAGACCACGAACACGGTGAACTCCGGCAGCACCGCCAGCAGCACCCGGCGCCAGCGCGCGTAGACCCGGACGTGGAGCAGCAGCTCCAGCGGGGCGGTCACCACGAGGCAGCCGACCAGCAGCGCGAGGTAGGTCAGGTGCCCCATCGGCCGGCGACTACAGCGCCAGGGCCTGGGCCCGGCGGGTGACCTCGGTGTGCCGGTCGTCGCGCAGGGCCTGGACGGGGGTGCCCGGCAGCGAGTCGTCGGCGCGGAAGAGCCACTCGAAGGCCTCCTCGTCGGTGAACCGGCCGTCGTGCAGGACGGTCAGCAGACCCGGCAGGTGCTTGAGCACCGCGCCGTCCTGCAGGAAGTCGGCCGGGATCCTGCTGTTGCCGCTCCCGGGCACGGCGAGCAGCTTCCGCTCGGAGATCAGCTGACGGACCTTGTTCGTCGAGACGCCGAGCTGCTCGGCGACCTCCGCAGGGGTGAGCGTGTCCACGCCGCCAGCCTAGGTCGGTCCCCGGCGCCGTCCCGCCCGGGGAAGCCCGGCGGACCGTCGTACCCCTCCACCTGGTCGTGCACCTGCGGCCCGAGCACTGGCTCTCGGCCGACCTCGGCTGACCCGGCGGTCCCCGCGCGCCGGGCCGGGGGTTCCCTAGGCTGCGGCCATGGCGCGCAGCGACGGCCCGGCGCACGGCCCCCGGCTCAGCCAGCCGCAGCGCGCGGCCGGCGAGACGGCGACCCCCGACGACCCGGGCCGCGAGCCGCCGTTCCTCGACCTGGACGCCCTGGAGGCCCGGGCCCGGCAGGTGCTGCCCGCCGACGTCTTCGACTACTACGCGGGCGGGGCCGGCACCGAGACGACACTGGCCGAGGCACCCGCCGCCTGGCGGCGCTGGCGGCTGCGCCCGCACGTGCTGCGCGGCGTGGCCGCGGTGCAGCTGGGCACCACGCTGCTCGGCACCGAGGTGGCCACCCCGATCGGGGTCGCTCCCTGGGCCTACCAGGCGATGGCCCACCCCGACGGTGAGCTCGGCACCGCCCGCGGCGCGGCTGCCGCCGGCGCGCTGATGACCGTCTCGACGAGCGCGAACACCGCACTGGCCGACGTCGCCACCGCCACCCCGGCCGGGCCACGCTGGTTCCAGCTCTACCGGCTGCACTCCCCCGCGCACACCGACGACCTCGCGCGACGGGCCGGGCAGGCCGGCTACCGCGCCCTGGTGCTCACCGTCGACCTGCCGGTGCTGGGCCGCCGGCACCGCGACCTGCGGCACGACTTCGCACTGCCGGCCGGGCTGCCCCTGGCCAACCACCCGACGGTGACCGGTGACCGATCGCTGCCGGCCGCCGAGACGCCCACCTGGACCTTCGCCGACATCGGCCGGTACGCCGAGCTGTCCGGGCTGCCGGTGGTGGTCAAGGGCGTGCTGCGGGGCGACGACGCCGAACGGTGCGTGGCCGCCGGCGCCGCCGCGGTCTGGGTGTCCACCCACGGCGGCCGGCAGGCCGACCCGGCGATCGCCAGCGCCGATGCGCTGCCGGAGGTGGTGGCCGCGGTCGGCGACGAGGTGGAGGTCTACGCCGACGGCGGGCTGCGCACCGGGTCCGACGCGCTCACCGCGCTGGCCCTGGGCGCCCGCGCGGTCTTCCTCGGCCGGCCCACCGCCTGGGGGCTGGCCACCGGTGGCGCCGACGGCGTGGCGCGGGTGATCAGCGGGCTGAGCGAGGAGCTGGCGCACACCATGGCCCTGTGCGGACTGGACGACGTGCGGGCGGTGCCGCGCGACACCGTCGTCCGGGCGTCGTGAGCGGACCGCCGACCACCGGTGCGCCGGGCTCCGCGACGCCGGGACCCGGGGCGCTGGCCACCGGAGCGGCGCGCCGTCCGGCCCCGGCCGCCGCACTGGCCACCGCCGACGTCCGGCGACCACTCCCGCAGACCCCACCCGTCCACCTGGTCACTCCCGATCACCGGTGTCCAGACCGTGACCTCGTCGTCCGCGTCGTTGGGTCCACGCGGCCCGATCCGCTCCTAGACTCGCCGGCGTGGAGACCGTCGTGACCGACCCCGTGGTCGGCCTCGTCCTCGAGGGGCGCTACCGCCTCGAGGAGCGCCTGGCGCGCGGCGGCATGTCCACCGTCTACGCCGCCACCGACCTGCGGCTGCACCGCACCGTCGCGGTCAAGGTGATGGCCGAGCACCTGGCGCACGACCCCGCCTTCGTCGACCGGTTCACCCGTGAGGCCCGGGCCACGGCGATGCTCAGCCACGTCAACGTGGTCTCGGTCAGCGACCAGGGCAGCGACCAGGGCCTGGTCTACCTGGTCATGGAGCTGGTCCGCGGCCGCACGCTGCGCGACCTGCTGCAGGCCCGCGGCCGGCTCACCGTCGGCGAGGCGTTCGCCGTGCTGGAGCCGGTGCTGGCCGGGCTGACCGCGGCCCACCGGGCCGGCATCGCGCACCGCGACGTCAAGCCGGAGAACGTGCTGATCTCCACCGACGGCCAGGTCAAGGTGGCCGACTTCGGCCTCGCCCGCGCCGTGGCCGGCACCGGGCAGACCAGCCACACCGGTGGGGTGCTGATCGGCACCGTCGCCTACCTGTCGCCCGAGCAGCTCGAGCGCGGCCGCAGTGACGCCCGCAGCGACGTCTACGCGGCCGGCGTGATGCTCTACGAGCTGCTCACCGGCCACCCGCCCTACGCCGGCGACACCCCGCTGGCGGTGGCCTACCAGCACGTGCACCACGACGTCCCGGCGCCGTCCACCGAGGTCGCCACGGTGCCCTGGCAGGTCGACGAGCTGGTCACCCGCACCACCCGGCGCGACCCGGCGGCCCGCCCGCTGGACGCCGGCGCCTTCCTCGCCGAGCTCACCGACGTGCGCGCCGACCTGGGCCTGGCCCGGGTGCCGGTGCCCACCGGGCGCCCGGCCGACAACCCCACGGCCACGCTGCGGCCGACGAACCGGCCCACCGCGCCGCGTCCCCGGCAGCCCAGCTCGCCGGGCCCGCGGGCCGGCGACCCGCGCACCGAGGTGCTGGGCGGCATGCGGTCCGGCCGGGGCACCACGGTGCTGCCGGGCACGGGCACGGGTGCGACCACGCACGTCGGCGGTGCCCGCCCGGCACCGGTGCGCCCCGGCGTGCCCCCGCACATCCGCCGCCGCCGGGCCCGCTTCGCGCTGACCCTGGTGCTGCTGCTCGCGGTCACCATCGGCGCGATCGGCTGGTGGCTGGGCTCGGGGCGGTGGACCCAGGTCCCCGACCTGCTCAACCAGGACCAGGACACCGCCGTCGGCATGCTGCAGGAGGCCGGCCTGGACCCGGTGTTCGGCGAGGAGCAGTTCAGCGAGGACGTGCCCGCCGGCGTCGTGATCTCCGCCGACCCCACCGGCGGCACCGAGGCCATCCGCAACTCCGACGTCCAGCTCGTCGTCTCCAAGGGCCCCGAGCGCTTCAGCGTCGACCCGGGGCTGGTCAACCAGCCGCTGGAGGCCGTCCAGGCCGCGCTCGTCGACGTGCCGGTGGCGCTGCAGGCCAGCGAGGAGTTCGACGACGACGTGCCGGCCGGCAGCGTCATCAGGTTCGAGCCCGCCGCCGGCGCGCAGCTCAAGCGGGGCGAGACGGTCATCGCGGTCGTCTCGCAGGGCCGGGCACCGGTCGACGTCCCGAACGTGGTCGGGCAGTCCCCCGACGCCGCGCAGGACAACCTCGAGCAGCTGGGCTTCACCGTCTCCCGGGACGAGGGGCGCAGTGCCGAGGTGTCCACCGGGTCGGTCATGGCGGTCAGCCCCGGCCCGGGCGACGGCGCCCAGCCCTACGGCAGCGACGTCACCATCACCGTCTCGATCGGCGTCCCGCAGGTCACCGTCCCCGACGTCCGCGGCAAGTCCGCCGACGAGGCCACCGCACTGCTCACCGCGGCCGGCCTGCAGGTGAAGAGCGAGACCTTCATCGCCGGTGACCGCGTGTTCAACCAGAGCCCCAAGGCCGGCGAGGTCGTCGACCAGGGCAGCACCGTCCGCATCCTCATCAGCTTCGGGTGACCTCCTCCTCGTGACGTCCGCCAGCACCACCCTGCTCCCCGCCGACCCCGCCGCCACCGCACCGCCGCCCATCGGGGCGCACATCCAGATCAAGGGCGGCCTGGCCAAGGGCGGCCTGGCCTACACCGACGCGGTCGGCGCCCGCGCCGTCCAGGTGTTCGTCGGCAACCCGCGCGGCTGGAAGCCCAGCGCCGGCGACCCCGCGCAGGACGCCGCCTTCACCGCCGGCTGCGCCGAGCGCGGCGTGCCCTCGTTCATCCACACCCCCTTCCTGGTCAACGTGGGCTCACCGAGCGAGGCGACCGTGGCCCAGTCCATCGCGACCATCGAGCACAACCTGGCCCGCGGCGCCCAGCTCGGCTGCGCCGGGGTCGTGGTGCACGCCGGCTCGGCGGTCGGCGAGGACCGCTACGACGCGGCGCTCGCCCAGCTGCACGAGCGGCTGCTGCCCGTGCTGGAGGCACTGCCCGAGGGTGGCCCCCGGCTGCTGATCGAGCCGACCGCCGGTGGCGGCAAGTCGCTGGCCGCCACCGTGCAGGACCTGGGGCCCTACCTCGCCGCGCTGGAGCAGCACCCGGCGGTCGGGGTCTGCCTCGACACCTGCCACGCCTGGGCCGCCGGGCACGACCTGGCCACCCCCGGAGGGATGGCGGCGACCCTGGAGGCGCTGACGGCGACCGTCGGGCCGGGCCGGCTGGGCCTGGTGCACGCCAACGACTCGCTCGACCCCTGCGGCTCGACCCGGGACCGGCACACCACGATCGGGGCCGGCGCGATCGGGGCGGCCCCGTTCGCCGAGCTGCTCACCCACCCGGCCATGGCCGGGGTGCCGGTGGTGGTGGAGACCCCCAGCGCCGACGACGGCCACGCCCGGGACATCGCGTTGCTGAGCGCCCTGCGCGACGGGGTGGCCCTGCCGGATCGGAACTGATCCCCGGGCGACGCGCCCGGATGTCGTGACGCGCCGCACACAATCGATTGCACGCCGCTTTTCCTTCTCCTACCGAGACCGCCAGGTTTCACTCTCCGTGTCTGCGTCGCACCTCACAGTGCGACTCCACCGGACCCGAGGAGAACCGTCCGTGCACATCCGAAGGACTCTGGTCACCGGCACCGTCGCCGCGCTGACCGTCGCCGGCCTCGGCGCGACCACCGGCACCGCCTCCGCCGCCCCCGCGGCCCCGCTGGACACCTACATCGTGAGCCTGGTGCCCGGCTCCCCCGCGGCCGTCATCGCCGACCAGGCCGCCCGGCGGCTCGGTGGCGAGGTCGAGCACGTCTACACCTCCGCGCTCACCGGCTTCGCCGTGGAGCTCCCGACGAACGTGGCCGACCGGCTGGCCACCCTGCCCGGCGTCGCGGCGGTCGAGCGGGACGCGCCGGTGCAACTGGAGGCGACCCAGACCCGCGCCACCTGGGGGCTGGACCGCACCGACCAGCGGGCGCTGCCGCTGTCGGGCTCCTACAGCTACACCGCCACCGGCGCCGGCGTGACCGCCTACGTCATCGACACCGGCATCCGGCTCACGCACACCGACTTCGGCGGCCGCGCGGTCTCCGGGTACGACGCGATCGACGGCGGCAGCGCCGACGACTGCAACGGCCACGGCACGCACGTCGCCGGCACGGTGGGCGGCACGACCCACGGGGTGGCGAAGGGCGCCCGGCTGGTCGCCGTCCGGGTGCTGGACTGCGCCGGCAGCGGGTCCAACGCCGGCGTCATCGCCGGCATCGACTGGGTGACCGCGCACCACACCGCCGGAGCCCCCGCGGTGGCGAACATGAGCCTGGGTGGTGGGGTCAGCACCGCCGTCGACGCGGCCGTGCAGCGGTCCATCGCCGACGGGGTGACCTACGCCGTGGCCGCCGGCAACGGCGACGCCCGGGGCGTGCCGCAGGACGCCTGCGGCGGCTCGCCGTCCCGGGTGGGCGCGGCGCTGACCGTCGGCGCGACCGACCGGAACGACGCCCCCGCCTCGTTCAGCAACTACGGCGCCTGCGTCGACCTGTTCGCCCCCGGCGTGGGCATCACCAGCGACTGGTACACCGGCAACACCGCGACCAACACCATCAGCGGGACGTCGATGGCCACCCCGCACGTGGCCGGGGTCGCAGCGCTCTACCTGCAGGGCAACCCGTCGGCGTCCCCGGCGACGGTGTCGGCGGCCATCACCGCCGCGACCACCAAGGACCGGGTGAACACCACCCGGACGGCGAACAACGACCTGCTGTTCAGCGCCTACTGAGCCGGTCGGTGCAGCACCCCGGGCCGGGTCGTCCGCAGTGCGGGCGGCCCGGCCCGGGCCGTGTGCGGGCCGCCGCCGCGTGGTCCACGGCCGCGACCGGGGTCAGACGACCAGGCTCAACGCCCAGGCGATCGCGAAGCCGACGACGCCGATCAGCGTCTCCATCACCGTCCAGGTGCGCAGCGTGGTCTTCACGTCCATGCCCAGGAACCGCCCGACCAGCCAGAAGCCCGAGTCGTTGACGTGGGAGAGCACGGTGGCACCACAGGCGATCGCGATGACCACGAGCGCGGTGTCCAGCCGGGACAGGTCGCTCTCGGCCACCGCCGGGGCGATCAGGCCGGCGGTGGTCAGCAGCGCCACCGTCGCCGAGCCCTGGGCGACGCGCAGGCAGGTCGCGATCACGAAGGCGGCGACGATGACCGGCAGGCCGATCGACTCCAGGCTGTCGGCCAGCGCGGTGCCGATGCCGCTGGCCCGCAGGACGCCGCCGAACATGCCACCGGCGCCGGTGATCAGGATGATCGCCGCCACCGGCCCGATGGAGGAGTTCAGCAGGTCCTCGGTCTCCGACCGGGAGAACCGCTCGCGGCTGAGCACGGCCGCCGCCACCAGCAGCGTGATGAGCAACGCCACCGGCGTCTGACCGAGCAGGGTCACCCACGCCAGCCAGCCGGCCTCCTCGTCGACCGCGCCGGCCGTGGCCAGGGTGGTGAAGCCGGTGTTGAGCAGGATCAGCACCAGCGGCAGGAGCAGCAGGGCCAGCACGGTGCCGAACCGCGGCGGACCGGTGCGGGTGGTGGTCGCCGTCGCCGTCCCGCCGGTCGCGGTGGCCCCACCACCGCCGGAGCCCTGCGGGTCGTCGTCGGAGTCGTCCCGGGCCTCCCCGTTGCCGGGCCCCTGGCCGGCCAGGGTCGCGGGGATCGACACCGGGAAGCGGTGGCCGGCCCACTGGCTGAACAGGTAGCAGGCGATGAACCAGGTGGGCAGGCCGATGACCAGACCAACGAGCACCAGCAGGCCGATGTCGGCGCCCAGGATGTCGCCGGCGCCGACCGGGCCGGGGTGCGGCGGCACGAACGCGTGCATGACCGCGAACGCGCCCGCCGAGGGCAGCGCGTAGAGCAGCACCGAACCACCGAACCGGCGGGCGACGCTGAAGATGATCGGCAGGAAGACGACGAACCCGGCGTCGAAGAAGATCGGGAAGCCGAACAGCAGCGAGGCGACCCCGAGCGCCAGCGGTGCCCGCTTCTCGCCGAACCGGTTGATCAGCGAGTCGGCCAGCAAGGTGGCGCCGCCGGTGACCTCCAGCAGCTTGCCGATCATCGCGCCCAGCCCGACCAGCAGCGCGACGCTGGCCAGGGTGGACCCGAACCCGGCGAGCATCGTGTCGATGACGTCGCCGATCGGGATCCGGGTCGCCAGCGCGGTGAGCAGGCTGACCAGCACCAGCGCCACGAAGGCGTGCACCTTGAACTTCATGATCAGGACGAGCAGCACGGCGACCGCGGCCACCGCGATCAGCAACAGGGGCGTGGTACCCAGGGCGGGTTCGACTTCGGGCACAGGGGACCTCTTCGTGTCGACGGCGACGCGGTCTCGGCCGCGGCTGCGGACGAGGGCCCCACTGTCTCAGTCATGATCACCAGCGCGCGAATCGTCACCGGTCTCGGTTCGGTCTCGGCGCGGACCCTCAGCGGCCGGCGAGGTCCCCGATCACCTGGGTGAGCACCTTGGCCGCGTGCTCCACCCCGGCCCGGTCGACGTCCAGGTGGGTGACCAGCCGGACCCGGCGGGCGCTCACCTGCCCGACGAGCACGCCCTGGGCCTTCGCCGCCTCGGCCACCGCCGGGGCCGGCACGTCGTCGAGGACGACCATGTTGGTCTCCACGGTCGCCGGGTCCACGCCCAGCCGCTCGGCCAGCAGCCGGGCGTGCTCGTGGTCCTCGGCCAGCCGCTCGAGGTGGTGCTCCAGGGCGTGCAGCCCGGCGGCGGCGAGCACGCCGACCTGGCGCATGCCCCCGCCCAGCCGCTTGCGCCACAGGCGGGCCGCGGCGATCCGCTCGGCGCCGGCGACCAGCACCGAGCCGATCGGCGCGCCCAGCCCCTTGGACAGGCACACCGAGGCGGTGTCGGCCAGCCGGCCGTAGGTGGACAGCGGGACACCGCTGGCGACGTGGGCGTTGAACACCCGGGCGCCGTCCAGGTGCACGTTGACCCCGGCGGTGCGCGACCACTCGAACAGCCGCTCCAGCTCGCCCAGCGGCTGCACCAGCCCGCCGCCGCGGTTGTGCGTGTTCTCCACGGCGATCGCCGCCGTGGCGGTGAGGTGCCAGTCGCCGTGCGGGCGCACCTGGGCGATCAGCTGGTCGGCCGACAGCCGGCCGCCGTCGGACACCACCGTGCGGGACGACAGCCCGAACAGCGCCGCGGCAGCGCCCATCTCGTAGGTCAGCACGTGCGCGTCGGCGTCCCCCAGGACCTCCTGTCCCGGCTCGCAGACCAGCCGCAGGCCGATCTGGTTGCCCATGGTCCCCGAGGGCACGAACAGCGCGGCCTCGTGGCCGAACAGCTCGGCGACCCGCTCCTCCAGCGCGTTGACCGTCGGGTCCTCGCGGTAGACGTCGTCGCCGACCGGAGCCTCCGCCATCGCCGCGCGCATCGCCGCCGTCGGGCGGGTCAGGGTGTCCGAGCGCAGGTCGACGGCGCCGGCCGAGGAGCCGGGGGCGTCGGTGTCGATGCCGTACATCAGCCGCGCAACATCTCTGTGACGAGGAACGCCAGCTCCAGCGACTGCCCGGTGTTCAGCCGCGGGTCGCAGGCCGTCTCGTACCGGCTGTTGAGGTCGTCGTCGCTGATCTCCATCGCCCCGCCCAGGCACTCGGTGACGTCCTCACCGGTGAGCTCGACGTGGATGCCACCGGGCCAGGTGCCCAGCCCGCGGTGCACGTCGAAGAAGCCCAGCACCTCGTCGACCACCCGGTCGAAGTGCCGGGTCTTGTAGCCGCTGGGCGACTCGTGGGTGTTGCCGTGCATCGGGTCGCACTGCCACACCACCTGGTGACCGCTGGCGGTGACCTTCTCCACGATGCCCGGCAGCACGTCGCGGACCTTGCCGTTGCCCATCCGGCTGATCAGCGTGAGCCGGCCGGGGACGCCGTCCGGGTCCAGCCGCTCGACCAGCTCGGTGGCCTGCTCCGGCGTCGTGGTCGGGCCGATCTTGACCCCGATCGGGTTGGCCAGCTTGGAGACGAACTCGATGTGCGCGCCGTCCATCTGCCGGGTGCGCTCCCCCACCCACACGAAGTGCGCGCTCAGGGCGTACGGGCGGCCCTCGTACATGCGCAGCAGGGCCCGCTCGTAGTCCAGGATCAGCGCCTCGTGGCTGCTGTACAGCTCCACCCCGCGCAGCGCCGCGTCGTCGATGCCGCAGGCCTTCATGAACGCCAGCGCCCGGTCGATCTCCTGGGCGATGACCTCGTAGCGCACCCCGGCCGGGGAGCTCGCGACGAAGTCCTTGTTCCAGTCGTGCACCGCGTGCAGGTCGGCCAGACCACCCCGGGCGTAGGCCCGGATCATGTTCATCGCGGCCGCGGAGTTCGCGTAGGCCCGCACCAGCCGGTTCGGGTCGGGGATGCGCTCCTCCAGCACCGGGTTCAGCGAGTTGACCATGTCGCCGCGGTAGCTGGGCAGGCCCAGGGCGTCGGTGTTGGAGCTGCGCGGCTTGGCGTACTGGCCGGCGACCCGCCCGACCTTGACCACCGGGACGCTGGCCCCGTAGGTCAGGACGACGGCCATCTGCAGCAGCGTGCGGGTGGTCGCCTGCAGGTGCGGCTCGGTGTTGAGGTCGAAGGTCTCCGCGCAGTCGCCGCCCTGCAGCAGGAACGCCTTCCCCTGGGCCACGTCGGCCAGCTGCTGGCGCAGGGTGTCGACCTCGGCCGGCGCGACGATCGGCGGCACGGTGGTGAGGGTGGACAGCACGGCGTCCAGCGCGGCCCGGTCGGGCCACTCCGGCTGCTGGGCGGCGGGGAGTCCACGCCACCGGTCCAGGTCCGGGAGCAGCTCGGCAGGTTCGGGGAGGCTCACGCCGCCAGGGTACGGCGCGGGGAGACCCCCAGCGCCGCCGGTCGCGGCCGCGACCCGGGCGGCCGGTCCACCCGCCGTCCTGCCGCGCTCGCCGGCGGCGGTACCGGTGATCGGCCCGGCTGCCGATGGTCTGCGTGGGGCGGGAGTTCTCCCGCCTGGGGACGCAGGCCAGGGGAGCACACGTGCGCTGGGGAATCAGGACGAAGGTGGTGACGCTGGCGGTGGCCAGTGTCGCCGTCACGGGGGCGGCCATGCTGGGGGTGAGCGCCTGGCAGAGCGGACAGTTCGCCGACGATGCCAAGGCCGACGTCCAGGACCTGGTGGACCACAGCGTCGAGCAGACGGCGGACGGCGTCCACGACGTCGTGTCCACCCAGGGCGAGTCGGTGGCGGCGAAGGTCGACAGCGACCTGCAGGTCGCCGGCTACGTGCTCGAGCAGGCCGGGGGGCTGTCCCTGGGGCCGGCCAACCGCAACGCCGTGACCTGGGACGCCAAGAACCAGGTCACCAGCCAGGTCACGCCGGTCGCGCTCCCCCGCGTCCAGGTCGGTGGCCAGTGGCTGGGCCAGAACGCCGACGTGAACACCCCCACTCCCGTCATCGACCAGATCCAGTCGCTGGTCGGCGGCACGGCGACGATCTTCCAGCGGATGAACGAGGCCGGCGACATGCTGCGGGTCGCCACCAACGTGGTCAGCGCCACGGGCTCCCGGGCGATCGGCACGTACATCCCGGCCATCGGCGCGAACAACACCCCCAGCCCGGTGATCTCCGCGGTCCTCTCCGGCCAGACCTACCGGGGGACGGCGTTCGTCGTCGACTCCTGGTACGTCACCGCCTACGAGCCGCTGTTCGACGACGCCGGGCAGGTCATCGGCGTGCTCTACGTCGGCGTGAAGCAGGAGAGCATGCCGACCCTGCGGGAGAGCGTGCAGAACACCGCCGTCGGCGAGAACGGCGGCGTCACGGTGCTGGGCGCCACCGGTGACCGCGCCGGCAAGGTGCTGATCAGCCCGGACGGCGCCTCGGACGGGGAGGACCTCCTCGCGACCACCGACGCCGACGGCAAGGCCTACGTCCAGGAGATCGTCACCGCGGCCCTCGAGCTCGGCGACGGCGAGCAGGCGACCGTGCGGTACCAGGACGCCGACAGCGGCCCGCACACCGTCCAGGTGGCCTACTACGCCCCCTGGGACTGGGTGATCGCGGTCGACGCGCAGGACAGCGACTCCGCCGGCCCGGTCAACGGGCTGGACGAGGGCCGGTCCTCGATGTTCACCGCCCTGGTCGTGGCCGCGCTGCTGGTGCTGGTCGCCGGCTTCACCCTGGCCTGGTGGCTGGGCCGCCGGCTGACCGCGCCGCTGGACGGGCTGCGCCAGCGGATGGTCGAGATCGCCGACGGCGGGGGCGACCTCACCCAGCGGGTCGACGACACCTCCAGGGACGAGGTCGGGGAACTGGCCAACGCCTTCAACCGGTTCGTCGACAAGGTGGCCGGCACCATCCGCGACATCGGCACCGCCGCCGGGTCGCTGGCGGCCTCCGCCTCCGGGGTGGCCCGGGTGGCCGACGGGCTCAGCGACCGGGCCGCCCGCAGCCGGGACCAGGCCCGGCACGCCCACCAGGCGGCCTCGGACATCAGCTCCGGGGTCTCCTCGGCCGCGGCCGGTGCCGAGCAGATGGGGTCGGCGATCCGGGAGATCGCCCGCAGCGCCAGCGACGCCAGCCACGTCGGCCAGGGCGCGGTCGAGCTGGCCGGCAACACCGAGACCGCGATCGCGGCGCTGGGCACCAGCTCGCGGGAGATCAGCGAGGTCGTCAAGGTCATCTCCGCGGTGGCCGAGCAGACCAACCTGCTCGCGCTCAACGCCACCATCGAGGCGGCCCGCGCCGGGGAGGCCGGCAAGGGCTTCGCCGTCGTCGCCACCGAGGTCAAGGAGCTGGCCCAGGAGTCCTCGCGGGCCAGCGAGGAGATCCACCAGCGGGTGCAGTCCATCCAGGCCGACACCAGCGCCGCGGTCACCTCGATCAGTCAGATCGTCAGCGTCATCCGGGAGATGAACGACCACCAGACCACCATCGCCAGCGCGGTGGAGGAGCAGACGGCGGTCACCAACGAGCTGTCCCGCAGCGTCAGCTCGGTCGCCCACGGCGCCACCTCGGTCACCGACACGATGAACGACGTCACCACCGACGCCGACCGCACCGCGGCCGACGTCGACTCGGCCCGGTCCGCCGCACGGGAGCTGGACCAGCTCTCCGGCGAGCTGACCCGGCTGATCAACGTCTTCACCGTCTAGCAGCGCACGACCCCCAGGGGCCGTCGGCAGCGATCAGCTGCCGACGGCCCCTGTCGCGTCCTGGATGACCTGCCAGCGGGTCAGGTTGTAGCGGGCGTCCACCAGCGCGTCGTGCGTGCCGGCCGGCTTGGGCGGCAGCGGCGGCCGGCCCGCGTCGTCCCAGCGCTGGCGCAGCTCCCGGGTGAAGCGCGGGATCGGCCGCGGCAGCGCCGGCATCGCGCCCCACAGCTGCGCCAGGGCGACGTGGTCGTATGCGGCGAACCAGGCCCACAGCTCGATCTCCTCACCGGGTGCGGTGAGGAAGGAGAGCAGGTCCTCCCGGATCCGCTGCCGTGACCGCCACGCCCTGTCCGCCGGGGAGGGCAGCTGGTCGAGCACGTTGCGGCGCACCCACGGGATGGCCTTGTCCGGGTCGAACTCGGTGCTGACGGCGTAGAACTCCCGGCCGGTCTCGTCGACCACGCCGATCGACACCAGGTCGATGGTGGTGCCGTCCTCGATGAACTCGGTGTCGTAGAAGTACCGCCGCACGCTCACCGGCACACCGTAGGCGCCCTCCGCCGGAGGCTCATGCCCGCGGCGTGCCCCCGGTCAGCCGGCCAGGGAGCTGGGCAGCCGGTCGGCGGCCTCGTGCGGCGGTGGCTGCAGCCGGCCGACGGCCTCCCGCGCGCTGACCCCGGTGGTGTCCATCGACTTCTTCACCTTGGCGCCGTAGAGGTCGACGTACTCCTGGCCCGAGAGCTCCATGATCTCGTACATGATCTCGTCGGTGATCGACCGCTCGACGAACCGGTCGCCCGACAGCCCGGCGTACCGGGAGAAGTCCAGCGGCTCCCCGAAGCGGACGACGACCCGGACCATGTTCTTGCCCAGCACCCGGCCGAGCCTGCCGGGCAGCGGCACCCTGCGCGGCTCGTAGACCATCGCCACCGGCACGACCGGGGCGCCGGTCTCCAGGGTCATCCGGGCCACGCCGGTCTTGCCGCGGAAGAGCCGGCCGTCCGGGGAGCGCGTGCCCTCCGGGTAGATGCCCAGCAGCCTGCCCTGGGTCAGGATCCGGATGCCGGTGCGGATCGCGTCCTCGGCCGCGGAGGCGTTCGTCCGGTCGATCGGCACCTGCCCGCTGCCGGCGAAGAACACCCGCTGCGCCGCACCCTTGAGCCCGGTGCCGGTGAAGTACTCGGCCTTGGCCAGGAAGGTGACCCGTCGGCGCAGCGACAGGGGCATGAAGATCCAGTCGGAGGCGGACAGGTGGTTGCTCGCGATGATCGCCGCACCCGTCGCGGGCACGTGCTCGGTGCCCACCGCACGAGGCCGGAACACGAGCTTGACGATCGGCCCGACGGCCACGTACTTGAGGAACCAGTAGAACAACGCGCCTCCCTCAGCGACTGTCAGACTAGGGAAGCGTCCAGCGCTCCGACAATCGGCCGGCGCCCGTCGCCCGTCCCGCCCCACCCGTCCCACGGCCGCACCACCCGACCCGACCCGGAGGGGACCATGCCGCAGACGACGCCGGTGCTGCCCGGCGCCGAGCCGTTCACGCTCGGCGACGGCCCGGTCGGGGTGCTGCTGTGCCACGGGTTCACCAGCACCCCGCAGAGCATGCGGGCCTGGGGCGAGCACCTGGCCGGCGCCGGGTTCACCGTGCGCTGCCCGCTGCTGCCCGGCCACGGCACCCGCTGGCAGGACGCCAACGCCAGCACCGAGGAGGACTGGTACGCCGCGCTGTCGGCCGCCCTGGACGACCTGGGCGGCCGGTGCACCGCGGTGGTGGTGGCCGGGCTGTCCATGGGCGGCACGCTCGCGCTGCGGCTCGCCCAGCGCCGTCCCGACGACGTCGCCGCCCTGGTGCTGGTCAACCCCTCGCTGCTGACCGAACGCCGGGACGCCGCCCTGCTGCCGGTGCTCGCCCGGCTGACCCCGGTCTGGGCGCCGGTGGCCGGCGACGTGAAGAAGCCCGGCAGCGTCGAGCTCGCCTACCGCCGGCTGCCCACCCGGGCAGCACTGGCGCTGCGCCGGCTCTGGACGGCGGTCCGCGCCGACCTGGGCGCCGTCCGGGCCCCGCTGCTGGTCTTCCGCAGCGTCACCGACCACGTGGTCGAGCCCGCTTCCACCCGGCTGCTGCTGGCCGAGGTGGGCAGCCGGGACACCACCGAGGTGCTGCTGCACGACAGCTGGCACGTGGCGACCCTGGACAACGACGCCCCGATGATCTTCGCTCGGTCGGTGGAGTGGATCCGGCAGCGCGTGCCCGCCTCGTCCCCGAGCCCGGCGTGACCCTCCCCCGCCGCGGCCGGGGCCGCCGGGACAACGGCCTGCACGCCGCGCTCTGGTACCCGCTGCGCGACGTCGACCCCCGGGTCGGTGAGCACCTGCTCGACGTCCTCGAGGCGGCCGGGATCGCCGCCTACCTGGACCCCGCCACCGACGTGGAGCCCTACACCCGCAGCGTCTCCCTGCCCAGCCCGCCGTCGGACCGGCTGTTCGTGGACCGGGCCCGCCGGACCGAGGCCGCGGCCGTCGTCGCCCAGCACGCCGACGACCCCGCGCCGGCACCTCCCCGGGAGGACCGCACCCGCGAGGACGACGAGTTCGCCCGGATCGTGGCCGCCTTCGAGGCCGAGCACGGCCGCACGGTCGTCTCCGAGCAGCCCCGGGACGACCCGCCCCCGCCCCCCGCCGAGCCCTCGGTGCTCGACGCCCCCGAGGAGCACTACGAGCCACCACCGCCGCCGCCGCTGCCCGTGCTGGCCCCGGCGTCGCTGTACTCCCTGCTGCTCATCGCCGCCGGCGCGCTGCTGATCATCGCGCCGACGAAGCTGGGCCTCTCGATCGACCTCGGCCTGGTGCTCGGGGTCGCCGCCGTGGTCAGCGGGGTCGGGGTGCTGGTCTCCCGGATGCGCGAGCGGTCCATCGACGACGGCGACGACGGCGCCGTCGTCTGAGGAAGGCCCCCCCTCGCAGGCTCACGGCGGGCCCCTGCGACGGGGCCGGCGGGGGCGGGGCACGGCGAGGGGTTCTCCCGGGCGGCGCGCTCCCCTAGCGTGCGCGAGGTGAGCTCCCCCGCCCTCGCGCACTCCGCCGTCGTCACGCTGACCGGTCACCTGATGGACACCGGCATCCTGGCCCGGGTCCTCGACGACGTCCTGGAGTACGGCGGGGACTATCGGATCGAGAGCCTGGAGCTGGGCCGCCAGCACGAGGACGCGTCGCGGGCGCTGGTCGAGGTGCGGGCCGACGAGCCCGAGCGGCTGGACCGGATCCTCATGCGGCTGCAGGTGCACGGGGCCAACCCGGTCGACCCCGGGACGGCCACCACCCGCCCGGCCCCGGCGGACGGCGTCTTCCCCGAGGACTTCTACTCGACCACCAACCTGGAGACCCTGGTCCGGCTGGACCGGGAGTGGCTGCGGGTGCAGCGCCCGGAGATGGACTGCGGCCTGGTGGTCACCCGCGGCGCGGGCACCACCGGGGTGCGCACCGTCCCGGTGAGCGACGTGCGTGCCGGCGACGAGGTCGTCTGCGGCGCCGCCGGGGTGCGGGTGGAGCTGCCGCCCCAGGCCCCGCGCGGCGAGGAGGACGACTTCGGCTTCATGTCCTCGTCGGTGTCGAGCGAGAAGCCGCAGGCGCTGCTGGTCCGGCAGATCGCCGAGCGGATGCGCCAGGTCAAGGCGGCCGGCCAGCGGGTGCTGTGGGTGGGCGGCCCGGCCGTGGTGCACACCGGTGCGGCGCCGGCGATGGTGCGGCTGGTGCGCGCCGGCTACGTCGACGTCCTGTTCGCCGGCAACGCGCTGGCCACCCACGACATCGAGTCCTCGCTGTTCGGCACCTCCCTGGGCGTCGACCTGGCCAAGGGCTCCGGGGTGCCGCACGGCCACGAGCACCACATCCGGGCGATCAACACCATCCGGGCCGCCGGCTCGATCGCCGCCGCCGTCGAGACCGGGGTGCTCACCGGCGGGGTGATGCACGCGATGGTGCAGGCCGGCAAGCCGTTCGTGCTGGTCGGCTCGGTGCGCGACGACGGGCCGCTGCCCGACGTGATCACCGACGTGATCGACGGTCAGCGCGCCATGCGGGCCGAACTGCCGGACGTCGGCTTCGCGATCATGGTCGCCACGATGCTGCACTCGATCGCGACCGGGAACATCCTGCCCGCGTCGATCCCGCTGGTCTGCGTGGACATCAACCCGGCCACGGTGACCAAGCTGGCCGACCGCGGCAGCGCGCAGGCGATGGGCATCGTCACCGACATCGGCCTGTTCCTGGAGCAGCTGGCCCGCGAGCTCGCCCCGTGACCCCGGCCCCGCTGCAGGGGCCCGCCGCGAGCTCGCGAGCGGTGGGGGCAGCGGGGTCCTCCTTCAGGCGTCCCCGTCGACCACGGCCCGGCGCACGAGGTCGGCCGCACCGACCAGGCCGGCCTGCGCGCCGAGCTGGGCGGCGGCGACCCGGGGACCGGGGCGGAACCCGCGACCGGGCAGCGCCCGCTCCAGCCGCTCCCGGGCCGGGGCGAGCACCGTCTCACCGAGCACGCTGACCCCGCCGCCGATGACCACGACGTCCGGGTCGAGGATCGCCGAGAGGTCGGCGATGCCCTGCCCCAGCCAGGTGCCCACCTCGCACAGCAGCTCGATCGCCAGCGGGTCACCGTCGGCCGCGGCGGTGGCGACCACCTCGCCGGTGATCCGGGCGGCGTCCCCGCCCACCCGGTCGAGCAGGTCGGCGGCGGCCGCCGGGGAGTTGTCGGCCACCTCCCGGGCCGTGTGGCCCAGGGCGTTGCCGCTGGCGTACTGCTCCCAGCAGCCCCGGTTGCCGCAGGCGCACAGCCGCCCGTCGGGCACCACCCGCATGTGCCCCCACTCGCCGGCCACGCCGTGCGCCCCGCGCTGCAGCCGGCCGTCGATGACCAGCCCGCCGCCGATGCCGGTGCCCAGGGTGATCATCACGACCAGGTCGCTGCCGCGGGCGGCGCCGTAGCGGTACTCGGCCCAGGCCGCGGCGTCGGCGTCGTTGCCCACCCACAGCGGGCGCTGCAGCCGGACGGCGAGGTCCTTGCGCAGGGCCTGGTTGCGCCAGGCCAGGTGCGGGCTGAACAGCACGGTGTCCCCGGTGCGGTCGAACCAGCCGGCGGCACCGACGCCGACCCCGACCAGCGGGCCGCCGTGCCGTTCGGCGAGCTCGTCGACGACGGCGGCGATCGCGTCCTCGGTGGCGCTCACCGACTTGCCCGGGGTCGCCCGGCGGGCGGTGTCCAGGATGGTGCCGTCGGGTGCGACCACGCCGCCGGCGACCTTCGTGCCGCCGATGTCGATGCCGAGGGCCGGCAGCAGCGCGGCGTCGGCGGCCGGCACCACGGCGGGCAGCAGGGGGTCGCTGGTGTCGGGGCCGGTCACGCGACGTCGATCCGCTGGACGGGGGCGGGGGCGGGGTGGGGCACGGTCTTCTCCGGTGCAGCGGGGGCGTCCCCGGCGGGGACGTCGGGGGCAGGGACATCGGTGCCGGCGTCGCTGCCGTCCGGGGTGGTGCGGGTCGTGGTGCCCGGTGTGGTGCTGTCCGGGGTGGCGCGGTGGGCGCTGCCCGGGCCGTCGCCGCGGAGCGCCGTCGCCGCTGCGGCGAGCACGTCGGCCAGCGCCTCGGTCAGGTCGGGTCGCCGGCCGCGCAGCGCCGCCAGCCCGGCGCACAGCGGGCACCCTCGGCACTCGGCGGCGGCCTCGTGCCGGGTGGCACCGGGCTCGCTGTCACGGGGCGCGGTGGCACCTGGACCGGTGGCCTCGGGCTCGGTGGCATCGGGCTCGGTGGCAACAGGCTCGGTGCCACCCGGACCGGTCGCACCGGACCGGCCGGCGGCGCCGGACCGGGTGGCCGACCCGGCGTCGTCCGGAGCGGTCGTGCCGGGTGCGGTGGCGTCGGCCCCGGGAGCGGTGGGTCGACGGGCGTCCTCGGGCCCGCCGGGCGGGTTGCCGAGCAGGCCCTGCAGCCGTTCGGCGAGGCGGTGCTCGGCGCTCAGGCGGCGGGCCTGCTCCACCCAGTCGGTGAACGGTGCGGTGCCGGACGCTGCCGCGCCGACCGGGTCGGCGGCCAGCCCGGCGACGACACGGCGGACCTGTTCCACCCAGTCGCCTCCCGGGGCGGTCACGCCCCGGCTCCGGCGGCGTGCGCGGCGAGCAGGCCGGTCGGCCACTGCTCGGGGTCGGGGACGAACCGGACCTCCAGGGTCGCCTGCTCCGTCCCGGCGGCCTGCAGCGCGCCACCGGAGACCGTGCAGCGGCGCAGCAGCGGGTCGAGCGGCAGCGAGCGGCGCGTCCCGGCGGCGGTCACGACCAGGTCGTCGGCCCAGCGGGTCAGCTCCACCCCGCCCCGGCGGGCGAACGGCAGCGGCACGTCGAGCACCCAGCCGGTGTCGTCCCGGCGCGGCGCCGGCCCGGGCGCCGGCTGCACCACCGTCTCGGGCACGGCGGCGTCCAGCGCGGCCAGCTCGGCCACCGACCCCGGCGGGACGGCGGCCTCGGCGACCTCCCGGACCGGCCCGAGCAGCGCACGCACGCCGCGCAGCGCCTCCTGCTGCACCGCGGCGCGCCGGGCCCACCACTCCCCCGCACCCTCCGGCAGCACCCGGGCGACGGTGACCGAGGCGACCCGCTGGCCCAGCACGCCGAGCGCGGTCGCCGTCTCCTGCAGCTGGTCGACCGCGGCCGGCTCCGGCGGCAGCACCAGGTGCACGGCGGTGCGCGAGGGGTCGGTCAGTGGTGCGGCGTCCAGCAGGTCCTCCACCGCCGTCGCGCCCGCGAGCAGGCCGGCGGCCGGACCCGGGCGGTCGGGGGTCGCCGCGGCGCGCAGGGTGGCCAGCACGCGGAGCCGGGTCGGGGCCAGCTGGCCCAGCCACCAGCGCAACGCGGTGGGCAGCGTGAGCAGGGCGGTCGCAGCCGGAGCCGGGCCGGCGTCGAGCACGACCACGTCGGCGTCCCCGGCCCGGACGTGCCCGGCCAGCGCCGCCAGCAGGGCGAACTCGGTCATCCCGGGCACCGGGACGACGGAGGTCGCCGGCGGCAGGGTGAGCAGCGGGGCCGCGGCGGTGACCTGGTCGGCGTGCCGGGCCCACAGCTGCTCGAGCGCCGGCTGCGCGGTGACCTCGTCGACGGTGACCGCGTCGCCGAGCCCCTCGACCCGGGGCGCCCGGGTGGTCAGGAGCACGCACCGGGTGCCGGCGGCGGCCAGCCGGAGGGCGGTGGCCGCGGCGACCGTCGAGCTGCCGGCGCCCCCGGGGCCGGTGACGAGGAGGACCTGGACGGTGCGCATCAGCCCTCGACGCGCTTCTTGAGCTCCTTGAGGGCGGTGTCGAGGATGACCTTCTCCGCCTTGCGCTTGATCAGCCCGAGCATCGGGATCGACAGGTCGATCGTGATCGAGTAGGTCACGGTGGTCGAGCCACCGGACTCGGTCAGCACGTAGGAGCCGTCCTGCTGCTTCTGCATCTGGCCCTGCACCAGCGTCCAGTCGACGCGTCGGTCGCCGTCCCAGGTGTAGTCCAGCACGTAGTCGTCGGTGACCGCACCGGCGTCGAGCACGAAGTGCACGCGGCGGGCCCGCCCGTCCGGACCGGTCTCCAGCACCTCGACCTGCTTGGCCGCCGCGACCCACTGCGGGTAGGCCGGGAAGTCGGCGATCACGGCCATCACCTGGGCCGCGGGCGCATCGACGACGATCGACTGGGTGGACTGGTCCGCCATGCGCCGGAGGGTAGTCGGTCCACCCGCCCCACCTGGCCTCCTCCCGGGCCCGCTGCCCCGGTCGGGGGACGCGTCCGGTGCTCACGACCGCGCCGCCGGACTAGATTGACCGGCGACCCCACGTCCGGGGCAGTGGGGCGACGGTGCCCCGCCCGGGCGGGACAGAGAGGACCGGCGTGCGCGAGCTGAGCGTTCCCCCCACCGCCACCGTGGGACCCGACGACGCCCTGACGGACATGATCAGCCGGAACGCGGCCGAGCACCCGACCGAGGTCGGGCTGCGCCGTCAGCGCGCGGGCCAGTGGGTCGACGTCACCCACGCCGAGTTCGCCGCCGAGGTGGCCGGGGTGGCGAAGGGGCTCGTCGCCGGGGGCGTGCAGGCCGGTGACCGGGTCGCCCTGATGGCCCGCACCCGGTACGAGTGGACGGTCCTGGACTACGCGATCTGGACCGCCGGCGCGGTCGTCGTCCCGGTCTACGAGACCTCCAGCCCCGACCAGGTCGCCTGGATCCTCGCCGACTCCGGCGCGCGGGCCATCGTCGTCGAGAGCGGCGAGCACGCCACGGCCGTCGAGTCGGTGCGCTCGGAGGTCCCGGAGCTCGGCCCCGTCTGGGTCCTCGACGACGGCGCGGTCGACACCCTCACCGCGGCCGGCGCCGACGTGCCCGACAGCGAGCTGACCGCCCGCCGGGCCACCCTCACCTCCAGCAGCCTGGCCACGCTGATCTACACCAGCGGCACCACCGGGCGGCCCAAGGGCTGCGAGCTCACCCACGCGAACTTCCTGTTCGAGATCCGCAACGGCATGACCCTGCTCGACCGGTTCATGAACCCCGACGGCTCGCTGCTGCTGTTCATCCCGCTGGCGCACGTGCTGGCCCGGGTCCTGCAGGTCGGGGCGATCAACACCCGCACGGTCATCGGCCACACCGCCGACGTGAAGGACCTGGTCGGTGACCTCGGCCGTTTCCAGCCGACGTTCGTGCTCGCCGTCCCCCGGGTGTTCGAGAAGGTCTACAACAGCGCCAAGGCCAAGGCGGAGGGCGACGGCAAGGGCAAGGTCTTCGACCGCGCCGCCCAGGTCGCCGTCGACTGGTCCCGCGCCCAGGACACCGGCGGCGCGGGCCTGGCGCTCAAGCTGCAGCACGCCCTGTTCGACCGGCTCGTCTACGGCAAGCTCCGCGCCGCCCTGGGCGGGCGCTGCTCGGGCGCCATCTCCGGCGGCGCCCCGCTGGGCGAGCGCCTGGGCCACTTCTTCCGCGGCATCGGCGTGACCATCTTCGAGGGCTACGGCCTGACCGAGACCACCGCCGCCGCGTCGGTCAACCACGATGCCGCCCTGCGGATCGGCACCGTCGGCCGCCCCCTGCCCGGGGTCGACGCCGCCATCGCCGAGGACGGCGAGGTGCTGCTGCGCGGCGGGATCGTCATGCGCGGCTACTGGAAGAACGAGCAGGCCACCGCCGAGGCCATCGACGCGGACGGCTGGTTCCACACCGGCGACATCGGTGAGCTGGACGCCCAGGGCTTCCTGCGGATCACCGGGCGCAAGAAGGAGATCCTGGTGACCGCGGGGGGCAAGAACGTCGCCCCCGCCGTCCTGGAGGACCGGCTGCGGGCGCACAAGCTGGTCAGCCAGTGCATCGTCGTCGGTGACCAGCGCCCCTTCATCGCCGCGCTGATCACCCTGGACGCCGAGGCGCTGCCGGCGTGGCTGAAGGCCCAGGGCAAGGACACCGCGCTCACCGCCAGCCAGCTGCGCGACGACCCCGACCTGCTCGCCGAGCTCGACGCGGCCGTCGCCGACGCCAACAAGGCGGTGTCGCAGGCCGAGGCGATCAAGAAGTTCCGGGTGCTCGGCGACGACTTCACCGAGGACAACGGGACGCTGACCCCGAGCCTGAAGCTCAAGCGGGCCGTGGTGATGAAGCAGTTCGGCGACGAGGTCGAGTCGCTCTACGCGCGCTGAGCCCAGGCTGCCCGGCCCCGCCCCTCAGCGTGCGGGGCCGAGCAGCCCGGCGAAGGTCTGCGCGATCGTCGTCCACGACCACCGCTCCTCCACCCAGGCCCGGCCGGCCGCGCCCATCGCCCGGCTGCGTGCCGGGTCGTCCAGCAGGTCGGCCAGCACCCGGGCGACCTCCGCCGGCGAACGCGGGTCGACCACGTGCCCGGTGACGCCCTCGCGCACCGTCTCCGGTGCACCCCCGGACGTGCCGGCCACCACCGGCCGGCCGCAGGCGGCTGCCTCGAGGAAGACCATGCCCAGCCCCTCGACGTCCAGCCCGCCCCGGCGGGTGCGGCAGGGCATGGCGAACACGTCCCCGGCCGCGTAGTACCCGGGCAGCTCCGCGGCGGGCACCCCACCGGTGAGGACGACGGAGCCGGTCAGCCCCCGGGCGGCCACGGCCCGGCGCAGCGCCGGCTCCAGCGGTCCCCCGCCGACGAGCAGCAGCCGGGCCCGCGGGTGCCGTGCGAGCACCTGCGACCAGCCCTCGACCAGCACGTCCTGGCCCTTGCGCGGCACCAGCCGGGAGACGCAGACGACCACCGGCGCGTCGCCCAGGCCGTGGCGCGCCCGCACCGCGGTGCCGTCGACGTCGGGGGTGAATCGGTCGACGTCCACCCCGGGTGACAGCTGCACCAGCCGCGTCCGGTCCGCCAGGGCGGGGGCCAACCGGTCCCGGGTCCAGTCGCTGATGTAGGTCACCACGTCCAGCCCGCCGGCGATCCGCTGCAGGACCTGCCGGGCGCCGGGCAGCGCCACCCAGCCGGTCTCGTGCCCGTGGGTCGCCCCGACCAGCCGCTGCACCCCCGCCCGGCGGAGCGCTGGGGCCATCAGCCCCAGCGGCGCGGCGGCCCCGAAGAAGACGGTGTCGCATCCGTGCTCGCGGGCCAGCCCGGCCGCGGTGCCGGTCGCTGCTGGGGTGGGCAGCAGCATCGACGTCCCGGCCCGCACCACCGGGTAGGGCAGCGTGGCGTCGTGCTCGGCCGCGCCGGGGTGGTCGGAGGCGAACACGACCAGCGAGTCCGGCGGCCGGGTGGCCAGGAGCGCCGCCACGAAGGTCTGGATGCCGCCCTGCCGGGGCGGGAAGTCGTTGGTGACCACGAGCGTGCGGTTCACCGGCCGTGCACCGCCGCCCAGTCCTCGGCGAAGGCGACCCGCTGCGGCACGGTCGGGTGCGACCCGAAGAACCACTGCCAGGCCGCCGGCGGGTCCGGGTCGTTGAGGTTGGCCGCGCCCAGCGACCGCTGCACCGCGATGAAGGACGTCGGGTCCTCGGTGAGGTCGAGTGCGTGCAGGTCGGCGCGGGCCTCGATGTGCCGGGACACCAGGTTCTGCACCGGCGTGGAGACCAGCGTGCCGGCCGCCAGCAGCAGCATGAGCAGGCCGACCACCTGCCCGTCGCCGGGCCCGGACGCCCCGGCCCGGCGCAGCAGCGGCGTGGCGGTCAGCAGCCAGCCGAGCAGCGCCGTCCCGGCCCCGGCCCCCAGCGCACCGATCAACGTGCCGGTCAGGACGTCGTCGTCGGCCACGTGTCCCAGCTCGTGCGCGGCGATCGACTCGATCTGCTCGTCGGGCAGCCGGTCCAGCAGCGTGTCGTAGACGACGATCCGCCGGGTGGAGCCGAACCCGGACACGTAGGCGTTCAGCGCGGTGGTGCGCCGGCTGGCGTCGGCCACCAGCACGTCCTCCACCGGGGTGCCGCTGCGCTCGGCCAGGGCCAGCAGCTCGGTGCGCAGCGGACTGGCCGGCATCGACTCGAACCGGTTGAACGCCGGCTCGATCACCAGCGGGTAGAGGAAGGAGCCGACCACCACGAGGGCCGCGGCGCCACCGCCGGCCCAGGCCCACCAGGTGCGCGGGGCGCGGCGGGCGAGGGCGACGATGGCCAGCAGGCCCACGGCGGTCAGACCCGCGGAGATGGCGGTGGAGGTGGCCACGTCGCGGGCCCACAGACCCCAGCCCCGGGTGGACAGCCCGTAGCGGTGCCGCACGACCTCGCCGTAGGCCGACAGCGGCAGGGTCGCCAGCCGGCCGATGACGGTGATGCCGACCACGCCCAGCAGCACCTGCCAGACCCAGCCACCCCCGAGCGGACGGGCCAGCGTCCGGGCCGTGGCCGCGCCGGCCCGGGTCAGCCCCAGCACCGCTGAGACCAGCAGGCCCAGCAGGAGCGAGGTCAGCGAGGCCGGTCGCAGCGCGGCGGCGAAGGCCTCGGCCCGAGCGATCTGGTCGGCGCTGAACACCGCCTCCGGGTCGACCGGTGTCCGGCCACCGGGCGGGCTGGGCAGCGGCTGCCACGGTGTCGCGACCAGGACCACCACGACGAGGGCGGCTCCCAGCACCCCGGCCACCAGCAGGGCGAGCCGACGAGTGCTGCACGGGTCCGGCGACGCACCGGAGGCGCTGCTCACGTGCGGCGGGTCGGACGGGTCCTCGGGCACACGCCGCCGAGCTTAGGCAGCCGTCCTGTGTCCCCGGCCGGTACCGGGCGGAGGTCCGGCGCCAGCTGAGGTCTGGCGCCGGCTGAGGTCCGGCGCCGGCCGGGCCGGTGGCGCGCTCCGGTCAGCCGATCAGCCGGCGGGCGCTCGCGTAGCCGGCCATGTCCACGCTGGAGACGATCACCGGCTGGCCGAAGGTCGAGGCGTGCACCATCTGCCCGTTGCCGATGTAGATGCCCACGTGGCTGACCGGGCTGTAGTAGAAGACCAGGTCGCCAGGCTGCAGCTGGCCCCGCGAGACGGGGGTGCCCATCCGGGACTGGCTGAGGCTGGAGTGCGGCAGGCTGATCCCGGCCGCGGCGTAGGAGTACTGGGTGAGACCGGAGCAGTCGAAGGCGTTCGGGCCGCCGGCGCCCCAGACGTAGGGGTCGCCCAGCTGGGCCAGGGCGGTGTCCACGACGGTCTGCGCCGCGTCGCTGGCGGCGACCACGGTCTCCGGGGCCTCCAGCACCGGCCCGGCGTGCTGCTCGACGACGGCCTGCTGCTGGACGACGCTGAGCGCCGCGTACTGGGCCTTGTAGTCGGAGATCTGCCCGCCGAGGTCGGCCTGCCGCGCGGTGATGTCCGTGAGGGTCTGCTCGGCGGTCGCGGCTGCGGCGTCGGCGTCGGCCTTGGCCTGCTGCGCGGTGGCCGCGGCGGCGGTGACCTGGGCGAGCACGTCGTTGGTGTGCCCGGCGATGGCGTCCAGCGTGGTGACCTGGGCGAGGAACTCGTCTGCCGAGCCGCTGGTCATGAGCGCGTTGAACCGGGAGAGGTTCTCCCCGGTGAACGCGCTGACCGCCACCTGGCGCATCTGCGCGTCCAGGGCGGTGAGCTGGGCCTGGGCCGCGGCGACGGCCTGCTCGGCGGCTGCGGCGGCCGCCCGCTGCTGCGCCAGCACCTCCTGGGCCTCGTTGAGCTGCTCGGTGACGACCTCCAGCTCGTGGGTGGCCTCGCTGGCCAGCCGGGTCGCCTCGTCCGCGCTGCCGGCCTGGACGGCGGGGGCGGCGGCGGCACTGCCCGGCAGCACGGCCAGGGTCAGGCTGGCGACGAGCCCGGTGAGCAGCCCGGTGCCGATCCGGCCGACGAGCCGGGTGCGGCGGGGACCGGCCGCGAGGTGGGCCTGCGCCGGCAGGGAGGCGGGCCGGACACGGTGCTGGGACGTCGCCACGGGCGGCGGGACTCCGTTTCGCAGTCGAGACCGCCGACCGGGTCAGCTCACGGGGCCGGGCGTGGAGACGCCCGGTCTGCGCGTCGTCGTCGACGCGTGCGCCCCGAGGTCGCGGAGCGCGTGAGACCCACTGCAGGACTGAGGTGGGCTCCCGGTCCAGCGGGCCGCCGAGGCGGCCCGGTGGTGCGGCGGTGCCCGTCCGGGGTCACCCTCTGTGGCGACGACATCCCGTTCGGACACGACGAACCTAAGTCCGTGACCGGATCGAGATGAAGACCCGTCAAACCCCCAATGCACCACAGCACCTGACGAATCACAGGGTTGAGATTCGTCAGCTCACGTGACGGTCGCCGCGAGTGGTCGCATCTTGATGGCGCAACGGCGGGACGAGGCCGAAGTCTGCCAACGCCCGCACCGCGTTCCGCTCGACGTCGTCCAGCTCCACGACCGGGCGGACGTCGTCGTCGGCGCCGCCCACCTCGGCAGCGGCGGCCACCCGGCCAGGCACCTCCCGGGCCGGCTCGCCCGCGCGCACGCCCGGACGGCGCCGGCTGAGGGGGACCACGGTGGGCTCGCTCCCCCACCCCGGCGGTGCGCCCAGCAGGACGGTCACGACGCAGTCGTCGCAGCCCTGACCGCGGACGGTGCAGGTGTCGCAGTCGATGAGCACGGCGGCTCTCCTTCTCTCTCGGATCCGGACGCCGCGGACGCTAGGAGCGGCCACCGACAGTTCTGCCCGACCGCCCGTCCTCCTCCCGGCCGGAACCGCCCCTCCCCGCCGGACCGGCGTGGCCTCCGGCGGACTGTCGGACCCCCGACCTAGCGTCCGGCTCGTGCCGTCCGTACCTGTTCCGCCTCGCCCGTCGACCGCGTCCGAGCGACCGCCGGCCACCTCGCCGGGGTGGCACCGGCTGGCCGCACCCGGGCACCCGGCGGCCGAGCGGCCACGGTTCGAGCAGGCCACGATCGAGGAGCTGGGCACCCCGCTGGCCGACGTCACCTTCGTGGTGGTCGACCTGGAGACCACCGGTGGCTCCCCGAAGGACAGCGCGATCACCGAGATCGGCGCGGTGAAGGTGCGCGGCGGTCAGGTGCTCGGCGAGTTCCAGACCCTGGTCGACCCGGGCCGGGAGATCCCGCCCTACATCAGCGTGCTGACCGGCATCACCTCCACCATGGTGGCCGCCGCCCCCCGCATCGACGGGGTGCTCCCGGCCTTCCTGGAGTTCGCCCGGGGCACCGTGCTGGTCGCCCACAACGCCCCGTTCGACCTCGGGTTCCTCCGGGCCGCGTGCGAGGCGACCGGCGTGGCCTGGCCGGCGTTCGCCTCGGTCGACACCGCCGTCCTGGCCCGTCGGCTGCTGACCCGCGACGAGGTGCCCAACTGCAAGCTGGCCACGCTCGCGCCCTACTTCTCCACGTCCACCCAGCCCTGCCACCGGGCCCTGGACGACGCCCGGGCGACCGTCGACGTCCTGCACGGCCTCTTCGAGCGGCTCGGCCCGCTCGGCATCACCTCCCTGGAGGAGCTGGTCGGGGTGACCCGGCAGGTCGACCCCCAGCGCCGGCGGAAGCGGCACCTGGCCGAGCACGTGCCCTCCGGCCCCGGGGTCTACGTCTTCCGCGGCCCCGGCGACGAGCCGCTGTACGTGGGCACCTCCGCCGACCTCCGCAGCCGGGTGCGCAGCTACTTCTCCGCCGGGGAGCAACGCAGCCGGATGACCGAGATGATCACGCTGGCCGAACGGATCGAGGCGCTGCCGTGCGCCCACGACCTGGAGGCCGCGGTGCGCGAGCTGCGGCTGATCGCCGAGCACAAACCGCGCTACAACCGCCGGTCCCGCTTCCCCGAACGGGCGCTGTGGGTCCGGCTGACCGACGAGCCCTTCCCCCGGCTCTCGGTGGTGCGCCGCGTGCGCCCGGGCGCCGGGGTCTTCCTCGGGCCGTTCCCCGACCGTCGCGCCGCGGACGCCGCGGTCGCCGCGGTGCACGAGTCGCTGCCGCTGCGGCAGTGCACGTCACGGCTCTCGCTCACCGTGCTCGGCACCGCGTGCGCCCTCGCCGGGATGGGCCGGTGCGGCGCGCCCTGCACCGGTCAGCAGAGCCGGGAGGAGTACGCCTCGGTGGCGTCGGTGTTCGCCGCCGCGGTCGACTCCGACCCCCGCGGCCTGGTCGCGCCGCTGCTCGCCCGGGTCGAGCGGCTGGCCGAGGAGGGGCGGTACGAGGACGCCGCGGTCCTCCGGGACAGGGTGGCCGTCCTGCTGCGGGCGGTGCACCGCAGGCAGCGCCTGGAGCTGCTGGCCGCCGTCCCCGAACTGGTGCTCGCCCGGCCCGACGGGTCCGGCGGCTGGCAGCTGTCGGTCGTCCGCCGCGGCCGACTGGTCGCCGCCGGCGTCGCCGAACGGGGCCGCTCGGTGCGCGGGCACCTGGCCGACCTGCTGGCCACCGCCGAGACCACGATCGGGCCGGAGGGTGAGCTGGCCGCCAGCGTCGACGAGACCGAGCTGGTGCTGCGCTGGATGGAGAAGCCGGGCACCCGGCTGGTCGACGTCACCGGCACGCTCGCCAGCCGCACGCCGGGCACCGGGCACTACCGCGACTTCCTCGCCCGGGTGGAGGCCGGCCGGGCCGAGCTCGACCCGTTCGCCGACCACCGCTCGCTGAGCACCCGCGCCCAGCCCGACCGGGTGGTGCCCGGCGCCGCGGCGCCGGCCGGCCGGCCCACCCCGCGGCGAGGACGGCGCGGCCGGGTCGCCGGCGGGCTAGCATCCCCGACGTGATCACCGCCATCGTGATGATCGATGCCGCCACCGACGCCATCGGCGAGGTCGCCGAGGCCGTCGCCGCACTGCCCGGCGTCAGCGAGGTGTACTCCGTGGCCGGCGACGTCGACCTGGTGGCGCTCGTCCGGGTGCACGAGTTCGAGGAGATCGCGCAGGTCATCGCCGGCCGGATCAACAAGGTGCCCAGTGTCGTCGACACCGCCACGCACATCGCCTTCCGCGCCTACTCGCGGCACGACCTGGAGGCGGCCTTCTCCATCGGCTTCGAACAGGCCGACTAGAGCCCGACCCGCGGGCGGGCCCGGGCGTCCGCTGCCCGTACCGGGCGTGCTCCCACCGGTGGGCGTGCCGCGACCGTCAGGCGCCGGCGTCGTCCCGCGCCGCGCGGCTGGCCTGGACCCACTCGTCCAGCTTCGCCGCGGCCCGGCCGTCGTCCACCGCGGTGGCAGCCCGCTGCAACCCCGCCTCCAGGGCGTCGTGCAGCCGGGCACCGGGCGCGTCGAAGGCAGCCAGCGCACCGGCCGCGTTCAGCAGCACCGCATCCCGCACCGGTCCCCGCTCTCCGGCGACCAGGCGCCGGACGACGTCGGCGTTGACCGCCGGGCCACCGCCCCGGAGCGCGCCGGGCGCGGAGACGGGCACGCCCAGTGCCGTCGGGTCCAGGCGCTCGGCCACGACCTCACCGTCCCGGACCACCCACACCGCGGAGGTCGTCGTGGTGGTGAGCTCGTCCAGCCCGTCGTCGCCGCGGAAGACCAGCGCCCGGGTGCCCCGGTCGGCCAGCACCTGGGCCAGCACCGGCGCCATCCGGGTGTCCGCGCAGCCGATCGCCGCGGCCACCGGCCGGGCCGGGTTGGTCAACGGCCCGAGGAAGTTGAAGACGGTGCCGATCCCCAGCTCCCGCCGAGGGGCGGCGGCGTGCCGCATGCCGGGGTGGAAGACCGGGGCGAAGAAGAAGCCGATGCCGGCGTCGCGGACGCACCGCGCCACCGCGGGAGCGGGCAGGTCGATCACCACGCCCAGCTCCTCGAGGACGTCGGCGGTGCCGGAGGCCGAGGACGCCGCCCGGTTGCCGTGCTTGGCCACCGGCACACCCGCCGCGGCGGTCACGATGGCCGCCATCGTCGAGATGTTGACCGTCTGCGCCCCGTCACCGCCGGTGCCGACGATGTCCACGCAGTCGACCGGCAACGCGACCGGGGTGGCCTGGTCGAGCATCGTGCCGGCCAGACCGGTGACCTCCTCGGGCGACTCGCCCTTGGCGCGCAGCGCGACGACGAAGCCGGCGACCTGAGCAGGGGTCGCCTCCCCGGTCATCACCTGGCGCATCGCCCAACGGGTGTCCTCGGCGGCGAGGTCCTCACCCCGGACGAGCCGGTTGAGCAGACCCGACCACGTCGGCTCCTGGGTGCCCACCGTTCAGCGACGGACGACGGGGCGCTGCGCCGTGCGCTCGCGCAGCAGCCCGGCGACCACGTCGGTGGCGGCCAGCGGGTCGATCGGGTAGGCGAGCGTGGCGTCGGCCATCGACCAGTGCGCCAACCACCTGTCGGCCTGCCGCGCGATCAGCACCACCAGCTTGGGGCAGTCGGCGACCTCGTGGGTGAGCTGCCGGCTGATGCCCATCCCCCCGGTCGGCTGGGCCTCGCCGTCGAGCACGCACAGGTCGATCCCACCGGCGTCGACGGCCGCGACGACCTCGTCGGCGGTGGCGCACTCCACGTACGTGACCGGACTCACGTCCGGGGCCGGGGAGCGCCCCAGCGCGGTCTGGACGGCGGCGCGGACCTCGGCCCGCTGGCTGAAGACCAGCACGGTGGCCGGTGCGGCGTCGACGCTCACCTGCGCGAGCCTAGTGCCCGCACCCGACCGGCCGGGCAACGCGCCGCACGGGCCTGTCCAGCGCACTCGTGCACGGCGCCCTCGACACGCGCCACGCCGCCCCACCCCACGTCGTGGGACGCCTGTACCGATGCCATGATGACCCGGTGACAACGGCCCCCGTGGCGAGCAGCACCTTCGACACCTCGCGGGTGCACTCCCTGACCCGACCGAACATGGTCAGCGTCGGCACGATCGTCTGGCTCGCCAGTGAGCTGATGTTCTTCGCCGGCCTGTTCGCCATGTACTTCACCGCGCGAGCCCGAGCCGAGGACGGCTGGCCCCCGGAGCCGACCGAGCTCAACGTGCCGTACGCGCTGTTCTTCACGCTGATCCTGGTCGCCTCCTCGGTGACCTGCCAGTACGGCGTGTTCGCGGCCGAGATCGGCAACGTCTACGGGCTCCGGCGCTGGTTCACCATCACCTTCGCGATGGGCCTGGTCTTCGTGCTCGGCCAGGGCTTCGAGTACCGCACCCTGGTGGTCGACCACGGCACGACCATCTCGTCGTCGGCGTACGGATCGGTCTTCTACCTGACCACCGGCTTCCACGCCCTGCACGTGATCGGCGGCCTCGTCGCCTTCCTCTTCGTGCTCATCCGGTCCACCATGGGCCGTTTCACGCCTGCCCAGGCGACCTCGGCCATCGTGGTGTCCTACTACTGGCACTTCGTCGACGTCGTGTGGGTCGGTCTCTTCGTCACGATCTACCTGATCAAGTAGGGAACCGGGTGTCCACCACGAACGCCTCGTCCGAAGCCCCCCTCGAGGGCGGCCGCCACGGCCTGCGCCGTCGCCGTCCGGCCGCCGGTTCCCCGGCGGCCGCGGCGCGCGACCGGCGCCGGAGCAAGCAGCGCCGTCGCCTGGCCAACATCGCCGGCCTGCTGGCCGCCCTGGTGCTGACCGGCGTGGGCTACTCCGCGCTCGCCCCCGGGGCCAGCGCCGCCGACGACTCGACGGGCAACCCGTCCAACGCCGTCGAGGCCGGCCGCGAGCTCTACACCCGCAGCTGCATCACCTGCCACGGCTCCAACCTGCAGGGCGTGCAGGACCGCGGCCCCTCGCTGATCGGGGTCGGCGAGGCCGCCGTCTACTTCCAGGTGCACACCGGCCGCATGCCGCTGGTCCGCCAGGAGGCCCAGGCCCCCGAGCGCCCCCCGATCTTCTCCGAGGAGGAGATCGACCAGCTGATGGCCTACATCCAGGAGAACGGTGGCGGCCCCACGCTGCCCTCCGGCGACCTGCGGGACGGCGACCTGGCCGAGGGCGGCGAGCTGTTCCGGCTCAACTGCGCCCAGTGCCACAACTTCACGGGCATGGGCGGTGCGCTCTCCTCCGGCAAGCGCGCTCCCTCGCTCCTGGACGCCAACGACCTGACCATCTACGCGGCCATGCTGTCCGGCCCGGAGAACATGCCGGTCTTCGGTGACAACCAGCTGACGCCGGACGAGAAGCGCTCGATCATCAACTACGTGCAGACGATCAAGGCCTCGGCCGACCCCGGCGGCGCCGGCATCGGCCGCGTCGGCCCGGTCGCCGAGGGCCTGGTCATGTGGACCGTGGGTGTCGGCGCCCTGCTCTTCGGGATCTTCTGGATGGGGACCAAGGCCCCGTGAGCCAGTTCCCGCACTCCCCCCTCAACCCCGCCCGTCGCGTACGGGCGACGATCGCCTCCGAGGAGACCGCGTGACCACCACCGAGCACGGTCCTGGCTCGGCCGGCGGGGACGCCACGTCCGGACCGCACCACGGCGGCCCGGACGCCGAGCACTCGCCCCAGCAGCTGGCGGCGATGGACCGCACCGAGCTGGACCGCCTGGGTGCCCGGTACGACGGCGTCGAGGTCCTGCACGTCGACCCCGTCGCCCCGCCCGGCTCCCCGCTGGACAAGAAGAACACCCGTCTGGTCACCCTGTGGTTCGCCCTGGCAGGCGTCTTCGCCGTCGCCTTCCTGGTGATCTACGCAGGCTCCGGTTGGTTCCTCCCCGACTGGGAGTGGGAGATCGGCGCCAGCACCTGGAGCGCCCTCTTCACCCCGCTGCTGGGTGCCACGATGGGCGCGTCGCTGATCTGCATCGGCGTGGGCCTGGTGCTCTACGTCAAGAAGCTGCTCCCGCACGAGACGGCCGTGCAGGACAAGCACGACGGCTCGCACTTCGACCGGGTCACCACCGGCGCGACGCTGATGAGCGGCCTGGACAACTCCGGCCTCCCCCGCCGCAAGGTGCTCCTGGGCACCATCGGCGTCATGGGCGCGGCCTTCGGCGCCATGCTGATCGCCCCGCTCGGCGGCCTCATCAAGAACCCGAACACGGGCAACCCCCTGGGCACCACGCCGTGGGCCGAGGGCGTGCGCCTGCTGCGCGAGGACGGCACCCCCGTCCGCCCCGGTGACCAGCAGGTCGGTTCGCTGGAGACGGTCTTCCCGGCCGTCGAGGGCGGCAACCGGGCCGCTGACGCGGCGGTCATGCTGATCCGCCTGCGTCCCGACCAGATGGCCACCCTGGTGACCGCCGAGGGCCGCGAGGACTACGGCTACGGCGACTACATCGCCTACTCCAAGATCTGCACCCACGCCGGCTGCCCGGTGTCGCTGTACGAGCAGGAGACCAGCCGGATCCTCTGCCCGTGCCACCAGTCGCAGTTCGACGTCACCCAGGGCGCGAAGCCGGTCTTCGGCCCGGCGACGCGGTCCCTGCCGCAGCTCCCCATCACCGTCGATGACGAGGGATACTTCAGGGCACGCGGCGACTTCCCCGAGCCCGTCGGACCCTCTTTCTGGAACATTGGGAGACTCGACTGATGGCGACCACCACGACGACGGCGCCGGGCCAGCCCACGACGCTCGTCGGCAAGGCGGCCCTGGAGGTCGACGATCGGTTGATCGTCGCCGGCCCGGTCCGCCGCACGCTCAACAAGGTCTTCCCGGACCACTGGTCGTTCCTGCTCGGCGAGATCGCGCTCTACGCGTTCGTCGTCCTGCTGCTGTCCGGGACGTACCTCACCTTCTTCTACGACGCGTCGATGACGGAGGTGACGTACGAGGGGTCCTACGCGGCCATGCGTGGCATCGAGATGTCCGCGGCCTTCGAGTCCTCGCTGGACATCTCCTTCGACGTCCGCGGCGGGCTGCTGATCCGCCAGATGCACCACTGGGCGGCGCTGCTGTTCGTGGCCGCGATCTGCATCCACCTGCTGCGCATCTTCTTCACCGGCGCGTTCCGCCGGCCGCGGGAGACCAACTGGTTCATCGGTGTCGCCCTGCTGGTGCTGGCCATGCTCGAGGGCTTCGCCGGCTACACCCTCCCCGACGACCTGCTGTCGGGCACCGGGCTCCGGATCTTCTCGGCGGTGTTCCTCTCGATCCCGGTGATCGGGACGTGGGTCTACTTCACCGTCTTCGGCGGCGACTTCCCCGGTGAGCTGATCATCGGCCGGCTCTACATCCTGCACGTGCTGATCATCCCGGCCATCCTGCTGGCGCTGATCGCGCTCCACCTGCTGATCCTGGTGAAGCAGAAGCACACGCAGTTCCCGGGCGCCGGTCGGACCGAGCACAACGTCGTCGGCAACCGGCTGTTCCCGACCTTCGCCGGCAAGGCGACCGCACTGTTCTTCATCGTCTTCGGCCTCTGCGCCGCACTCGGTGGCCTGGTGCAGATCAACCCGTTCTGGCTGTTCGGGCCCTACAACCCGGCGCAGGTGTCGGCCGGGTCCCAGCCCGACTGGTACATCGGTTTCGTCGACGGTGGTTCCCGCATCTTCCCGCCGTGGGAGATCGTGCTGTGGGGCTACCACATCCCGCCGGTCCTCTGGGGCGCCCTGGGCATCCCGGGCATCATGTTCACCCTGCTCGCGCTCTACCCGATCATCGAGCGCAGGCTGACCGGCGACACGGCGAGCCACCACCTGCTCCAGCGCCCCCGCGACGTCCCGGTGCGCACCTCGCTGGGCACGATGGCGATCACCGCCTACGTGGTGCTCTGGATCTCCGGCGGCAACGACGTCATCGCCGAGAAGTTCGACATCAGCCTCAACGCGATGACGTGGTTCGGCCGGATCGGCTTCCTGGTCCTCCCCCCGATCGCCTACTGGATCACCTACCGGATCTGCCTGGGCCTCGAGCGGCACGACCGCGAGGTGCTCGAGCACGGCATCGAGACCGGCGTCATCCGCCGGCTGCCGAGCGGTGAGTTCATCGAGGTCCACCAGCCGCTGGGCCCGGTCGACGCGCACGGCCACGGTCAGCTGGCCTACGGCGGCGCCTCGGTGCCGAAGAAGATGAACCAGGTCGGTGGCGCTCGCCGGGCGATCCGGGGCTTCTTCTCCCCCATCGAGGAGCCGGCCGAGGTGCAGCGCCAGGCCGAGCTGGAGGCCCGGGGCCTGGAGTCCGAGCAGGCCGGCCGCGAGCTCACCGGCTCCGGTCGCCCCAGCGAGGGTGGTCGGCCGTCCGAGGGCGGGCGACCCCAGCAGGAGCCACGCGACTGACCCAGCACCACCCAGCAAGGGCCTCGGCGGCATCGTCCGCCGGGGCCCTTGCTCGTTTCCCCGGGCGACTGCCGCCCGACACGCCCCCGAGGCCACTTGAGGGCACCTACGGCCTCCCGTCCGCGGACGACGCCCACCCGCCGAGCTGGCGGGCTCGGGCGCCGGCCCGGTCAGCTCACCGGCTCAACCCTGCTCGAGCCAGTCCGGCGGCTCAGCCGACCTCTGCCCGATGGTGGCCCGGTGTCCACGCGCGGCCGCCCGGTTGCGGTGCAGACCGCGGCCGTGGCCCGGCCGGGCGACCTCCACCGCGACGCCGGCCGGTGCGACTGAGCTCCCCGAGCCCCTCGAGGCGACGGAACCGACCAGAGCCCTCGATCTCCTCCGTTGCCGGGCCCATGCCGTCGACATCGACATGGCCCGGCGGCGGGACGCCGTCGACGTCGCCATCACCCGGCGGCGGGACCACGGCTCGCCGGTCGACTCCCGGACGCACCGCGCCCAGGGCGGCCGCGCACCCCTCGGCGCTCCGGTCGGCGTCGACGCCGCACGCACGGTCCACCAGGGCGTGGTGCGCGGCCGGAGGCGCGACCCCAGCTGGCCCGCGCGATCCGGACTCGATCGCCTCCCCGCCGGCCGGATCGACGATCGGCAGCCGCTCCCCCGTCCCATCGGGTCGCCTCGGAACGGGTGTTGCTGACACAGACGCTGGGCCAGGACCCACGGGGACCTCGGAACCGGTGTCCGCTGGTGCACCGGTCAGGTCGGCCGTCCAGCCGGGCCCTCACCGGGCCGGCCACGCCCCACTCGCCGCGGTTCGCCCAGTCGCGCGCTCGGAGCCTCTCCGCGGCTACGGGCGTCTCAGCAACGGCGCGACTCGTGAGCCCTGCATGCGCCGGGCGCGCCCGGGAGGCTGGCCATCCCTGCCCCAGACACACGACGGGGCCCCTCCCAGGAGTGGGAGGGGCCCCGTCGGGCGGGCGGGAGGCGTCAGCTGTGCGCGTTCTGCCCCACGTAGTACTCGAACAGCAGCCCACCGATGGTCAGCAGCAGGAAGGCACCGGCCATCAGGACCAGCCACGGGTACCAGAACGCCAGCGCCAGGCCCATCAGCGCGGCCGAGAAGGCCAGGCCGAAGGGCCAGTAGCTCGCCGGGCTGAAGAAGCCCAGCTCGCCGGCGCCATCGGCGATCTCGGCGTCCTTGCGGTCCTCGGGACGGGCGTCGATGCGCCGGCTGACGAACCAGAAGAACCCACCGATCAGCGCCGTCAGGCCACCGGACAGGGCGAGCGCCGTGGTGCCGATCGGCTCGCGCGCCCAGATGCCGTACACGAACGCAGCCACGATGCAGAACACCGTCAGCAAGTTGAAGATGAGCGCTTCGACCTTCACGGCCGCTCCTCCTGGTCCTGCGGGATGGTCGGGTCAGTCATCGGAGGCAACAGCCTGCTGGCCGCCGGTGGGCAGCGGGACCGTGCTCGTCGCCGCGCCCGGCTGACCGATGCTCTCGAGCGCGTCGTACGTCGACAGGCCGTCGAGGCGGGCGTCCAGGTAGTCCTCGTAGTCCTCGGCACTGACCGAGCGGACCTCGAAGTTCATGTACGCGTGGTACGTGCCGCACAGCTCGGCGCAACGCCCGACGTAGGCCCCCTGCTCGCGGACGGTGACCTCGAAGACGTTGTCCCGGCCGTTCTCGTTGCCCGGGATGGCGTCGAGCTTGAAGAGGAACTCGGGCACCCAGAACGAGTGGATGACGTCGGCCGAGGCGAGCTCGAACCGGATCGTCTGGTCGACCGGGAGCACCAGGATCGGGATCTCGGTGGTGCTGCCGACGGTGGACACCGGCTCACCACCGTTCTCGTCGGTGGTGTCCGGGTAGACGAACTGCCAGTTCCACTTGAAGGCGTTCACCGCGACCGTGACGTCGGGCTCCGCGCTGCGCTCCATCACCCGGTTCTGCGTGTTCACCGTGAAGAAGAAGAGCACCGCGATGATCACGAACGGGATGACGGTGTAGACGACCTCCAACGGGAGGTTGTAGGCCGTCTGGCGCGGGAGCTCGTCACCGCGCTTGCGGTACCGGATGGCCGCGTAGGCGATGAGGATCCACACCGCGATGCCGACCACCAGGGCCGCGATCGTCGAACCGATCCACAACTGGTGCATCTCGCGGGCCTCGTCGGTGATGCCGTCCGGCCATCCCCAACTGAGCCAACTGCCCGTGACATCACACCCGCTGAGCGTCAGAGCACCCAGGAGACCGAGCCCGGCGACCTTCGCCAGCTTGCTGCGTCGAGCCACTGCCCGCTGCCTCCTCATCCCCCGCGTGGCGGCGCCACGCGGTCTCACCGGCGGGCGCTCCTCGGTTCCCCGACAGGCTCTGCCCACCCCGACCACAGTCTCGCCGAGACTAGCCGACCCCGCCTGTCGTCCCGGTGGCGGGCGGACCGTCCCGGCGGGTCGCCGACCGGGCTGGTCGGATGGGCCACGGGGCGTCCACCGACCGACGCAGGTGTGCGCGCCGCCTCCCCCGGGACGGCGCCGTCAGGAGCCCGGCGACGGTTAGAGTCAGGGCGTGTACTCCCGCCTGCTCACCGTCCGGTGGATGCTGATGCACCTGCTGGTGGCGGCGCTCTTCGTGGCGACCTTCTTCCTCGGCAACTGGCAGCTGAGCAAGGCCGAGGACGGCGGTGGACCGGTCAACTGGAGCTACGCGCTGCAGTGGCCGCTGTACGGCCTCATGGGCCTGTGGTTCTACCTGCGCATGTGCCGCGACGAGGCGAACCGCGACCCGGCCGACGACGAGCCGGGCAACGCCGTCGTCCTCTACCAGCGCCCCCGCATCGACACCACGGGCGACCCGGAGCTGGCCGCCTACAACGCCTACCTGGCCGAGCTGAACGCCAAGGCCCTCGGGCAGGAGGTGCCCCGTGGCCGCTGACACCAGCACGATCGCCCCAAAGGTGGCCTCGTCACTGGGCCGGTACCGGGTGATGGCGTACGTCGTCGGCGTCATGCTGCTGGTCCTGGTGCTCGTCGCGATGCCGCTGCGCTACCTGGCCGACGTCCCCGAGGTCTCCGCGGTCGTCTCGCCGATCCACGGGTTCCTGTTCATCGTCTACCTGGCCACCGCGTTCGACCTGGCCCTGAAGGCGCGCTTCACCGCCAAGGGCACCGTCCTGGTCCTGCTGGCCGGCGTCGTCCCGTTCGTGTCGTTCTGGGCCGAGCGGCGGGTGACGGCGCGAGTGCGCGCCGGCCAGCCGCTCTGACCGTCCTCCCCCGCCTCCCACCACCTGGAGACCTCCCGCATGTGCGGCCTGCTGGCCTACCTGTCCACCGATGCCGAACGGGTCGACGAGCAGACGGTCTCCGGGGTGCAGCACGCGCTGCGCTGCCTGCGGCACCGCGGCCCGGACGACCGGGAGACCTGGTCGGACCCGCACGCGGTGCTCGGCTTCAACCGGCTGGCCTTCATCGACATCGAGGGCAGCCCGCAGCCGATGCCCTACGCCGAGGGCCGGTACCGGATCGTCTTCAACGGCGAGATCTACAACTACCTGGAGCTGCGCGAGGAGCTGAAGGCCGCCGGCGCGACCTTCGCCACCGAGGGCGACACCGAGGCGATCGTCGCCGGGTTCCACCTGTGGGGCGAGGCGGTCGTCCCGCGGCTGCGCGGGATGTTCGCCTTCGTCATCTGGGACACCCGGACCGGGACGGCGTTCGGCGCCCGGGACGCCTTCGGGATCAAGCCGCTGTTCACCGCCCGCCTGGCCGACGGCGGCCTGGTGTTCAGCTCGGAGAAGAAGGCGCTGCTCGAGCTGCTCGGCGGCACCCCCGGCGCGGGCGGGGTCGACCCGGCCTCGCTGCAGCACTACCTCACGCTCCAGTACGTCCCCGAGCCGGCCACGCTGCACCGGGGCATCCGGCGGATCGAGAGCGGCACCAGCTTCACCGTCGCGGACGGCGAGCTGCACACGAAGCGCTGGTTCCACCCGACCTTCGCGCCGAAGCCGGTCACCCCGGGGTCGGAGCAGGCGCTGTTCGACCGGATCGCCGAGGTGCTGGACGACTCGGTGGCCAAGCACATGCGCGCCGACGTCACCGTCGGGTCGTTCCTCTCCAGCGGGATCGACTCCACCGCCGTCGCCGCCCTGGCGCACAAGTACAACCGCGACCTGGTCACCTTCACCGTCGGCTTCCAGCGCGAGGCCACCTCGGAGGTCGACATCGCCGCGGAGTCGGCCCGGATCCTGGGCGTCCGGCACGTCCCGGTGGAGATCACCGCCCAGGAGTTCGCCGACGCGATCCCCACCGTCGTCTGGTACCTGGACGACCCGGTCGCCGACCCGGCGCTCGTGCCGCTGTACTTCGTGGCCCGCGAGGCGCGCAAGCACGTGAAGGTGGTGCTCTCCGGCGAGGGGGCCGACGAGCTGTTCGGCGGCTACACCATCTACCGCGAGCCGCTGAGCCTCGCCTGGGCCTCGAAGCTGCCGGCCGCCGGACGGCGGGCGCTGGGCGGGCTGTCCCGGTTGGTCCCCGAGGGCGTGCGCGGGCAGGACCTGCTCCGGCGCGCCTCGATCCCGCTCGAGGAGCGGTACTACGGCAACGCCCGCAACCTCAACGCCGAGGAGCTCGCCCAGCTGCTGCCCGGCCGTGACCCCGACCTCTCGCACGTCACGGTCACCGAGGCCCTCTACCGGCAGACCCGCGAGGCCGGCTACGACGACGTCACGGCGATGCAGTACGTCGACCTCTTCACCTGGCTGCGCGGGGACATCCTGGTGAAGGCCGACAAGATGACGATGGCCAACTCCCTGGAGCTGCGGGTCCCGTTCCTCGACCCCGAGGTCTTCGCCCTGGCCAGCAGCCTGCCGCTGGAGATGCGGGTGCCCCGGCGCGGGGACGCGACGAAGTACGCGCTGCGTCAGGCGATGCGGCAGATCGTGCCGCCGAAGATCATGAACCGGCGCAAGCTGGGCTTCCCGGTGCCGACGGCGGAGTTCCTGGCCGGACCGCTGCACGAGTGGGCGCGGGACATCGTGACCGCCAGCCAGACCGACGAGTGGCTCGACCGCGACCACGTCCTCGGCCTGCTGGCCCGGCTGCGCGAGGCCGACGTGCCGAGCAAGCGCATCGCCCGGCAGGTGTGGGAGGTGCTGGTGTTCATGATCTGGCACGGCATCTTCGTCGAGGAGCGGATCACCCCGGAGATCCCCGAGCCGGTCTACCCGGTCCGCCTGTGACCGGCCGCCGGCGAGCCGGTCTGGTCGCCGCCCTGGCGGCGGTTGGGCTGCTCGCCGGCTGTTCCACGGACGACGGGGTCTGCCCGGACGACCCGAGCGCCTGTGCCGGACCACCGCCGCCGCCCGCCACGCCGTCCGGCGCCGAGCCGAGCTACAGCGCTCGCCCGCTGGAGTCCCCCACGCCGTCCGTCGTCCCGGTGCCCCTGCCGACCCCCGGCCCCCATGTGACCCCGGGTCCGCTGGAGCCGCCGCCGGACGGCGGCCTGCCGATCCCGATCCCGTCGGCACCGGCGGACTGACCCCCCGGACGCAGCGAGGCCCGGTCCCCGAGGGGGGACCGGGCCTCGCTGGGTGGTTCAGACGATCAGTGGAACGAGTCCCCGCAGGCGCAGGAGCCGCCGGCGTTCGGGTTGTCGATGGTGAAGCCCTGCTTCTCGATGGTGTCGACGAAGTCGATCGTCGCGCCGCTGAGATACGGGATGCTCATCCGGTCGACGATCACCTCGACGCCACCGAACTCGAAGGTCTGGTCGCCGTCGAGGAAGCGCTCGTCGAAGAACAGCTGGTAGCGGAGCCCCGAGCAACCACCCGGCTGCACCGCGATCCGCAGCCGCAGGTCGTCGCGACCCTCCTGCTCCAGCAGCGTCTTCACCTTCAGGGCGGCGGGGTCGCTGAGGATGACGCCGGTGGCGCCGGGGGCCTGCGTGTCCTGCACGGTCATGTCGTGGTCCTCCCACACTCGAGGGTGTCCTGCTCGGCCCGTCACGGGACGGGCCGCCCAGTTCGGCCAACACCGCCGTGGCGGAGCTGCTTCCCACTGTACGGCGCTCTCGCCGGACGAGGGCGCATCCGCACCCGTCCGGAGCCGGACGACGCGGGGCCGGGGAGCCCAGGAGCGCACCGGACGACGCCCCCGGGCACGTAGACTCACCGGCCGTGAAGCTCCGCCTGCCCGGCCGCCGCGCCGACTCCGCGACGACCCCGGACGTCCAGTCCGACCTCACCAGCCAGCTGGCCGGCAGCACCGCCGTGGGCAAGGGGCGACCGACCCCCCGGCGCAACGAGGCCCAGGGGCGCCGCAGCGGCCCGGTGCCCCCGCCGCCGACCACCCGCAAGGAGGCCTACCGGCGGATGCGCGAGCAGCAGGCCGCCGGCCGGGGCAGCGCGCGCGAGGCCGCCGCCCGCGGCGACGAGAGCTCACTGCCGGCCCGCGACCGCGGGCCCGAGCGCCGGCTGGTGCGTGACCTCGTCGACGCCCGCCGCAACGCCGGCAGCGTCTTCCTGGTCGTCGCCGCGCTGGTGCTGGTCGGCTACTTCATCCCGAACCCGGCCGTGCAGAGCTACACCGTGTTCATCTGGTTCGCCTTCTTCCTGGTGATCCTCGGCGACTCGGTCATCCTGGGCCGCAAGATCAAGAAGACGGTGGCCGAGCGCTTCCCGAACACCACGCAGCGCTCGCGCAGCCTGGTCTGGTACGGCGTCAGCCGGGCCACGATGATCCGCCGCTGGCGGTTCCCCAAGCCGCAGGTCGCCCTCGGCGCCGAGGTCTGAGGAAGGACCCTCCTGCCCCCCACCACTCGCACGCTCGTGGCGGGCCCCTGCAGGAGGGCCGAAGGTCGTTAGCCCGGCTGAGGACTAGCGTCTGCGATGTGCAGACACGACGCCTGGGCCGTTCCGGCCTGACCATCTCCGAGATCGCCTACGGCAACTGGCTGACCCACGGCAGCCAGGTCGAGGAGGACGCCGCCCACGCCTGCGTGCGCGCCGCCCTCGACGTCGGGATCACCACCTTCGACACCGCCGACGTGTACGCCGGCACCAAGGCCGAGTCGGTGCTGGGCCGGGCACTGGCCGGCCAGCGCCGGGAGGGGCTGGAGATCTTCACCAAGGTCTACTGGCCCACCGGCCCCGGCGCCAACGACCGCGGGCTCTCCCGCAAGCACATCGTCGAGAGCTGCAACGCTTCGCTCCAGCGACTGCAGACCGACTACGTCGACCTGTACCAGGCCCACCGGTACGACTCCTCGGTGCCACTCGAGGAGACGATGACCGCCTTCGCCGACCTGGTGCGGCAGGGCAAGGTGCTCTACCTCGGCGTCTCGGAGTGGCGGGCCGAGGAGATCGCCGCGGCCGCCGAGCTCGCCCGTGAGCTGAAGGTGCAGCTGATCAGCAACCAGCCGCAGTACTCGATGCTGTGGCGGGTCATCGAGGCCGAGGTCGTGCCGACCAGCGAGCAGGAGGGCCTCTCCCAGATCGTCTGGTCGCCGCTGGCCCAGGGCGTGCTCACCGGCAAGTACCTGCCGGGCCAGCAGCCGCCGGCCGACAGCCGGGGTGGTCACGCCACCGTCGGCGGGTCGATGAAGGGCTACCTGACCGACGACGTCCTCACCCGGGTGCAGCAGCTGCGCCCGATCGCCGAGGAGCTGGGCCTGTCGATGGCCCAGCTGGCCGTCGCCTGGGTGCTGCAGAACAGCAACGTCGCGGCGGCCATCATCGGGGCCAGCCGCCCCGAGCAGGTGCACGACAACGTCCAGGCCGCCGGCGTCGAGCTGCCGGCCGAGGTGATGACCCGGATCGACGAGGTGCTGGGCGACGTCGTCGAGCGCGATCCGGCCAAGACCTCCCGGGGCTGAGGAAGGACCCCGTCCTCCTCCCCCTTCGCAGGCTCAGGGCGAGCCTCTGGACGGGGCCGGGGGTGGACGTCGCGCGGCGGCGTCCACCCCCGATCAGGTGGCGGCCAGGCCCATGGGGCCGTAGACCCGTTCGCCGTCCTGCTGGAGCGTGACCGTCGCGACACCGCGCTCGAGCAGGTCGCGCCAGGTCTCCCCCAGCCAGGACTCCGCGTCGCCCTGGTTGTCGTGCTCGGGCACCTCCACCCCGAGCGTCGCGGGGTCCACGGGCGCACCCGAGGCGTCTTCCAGCTGCCAGGTCCAGCTCATGGCGGGAGGCTAACGGCACGGGGGCCGGACGGCAGCCGCCGTGCCACCCGCCCCGCCGCCGCACCCCGGCTCGGCGATCTTGGTTTACAAGGTAAGTGCACGGGCATGGTGCAGGCACCACCCACTCCGAGACCGCAGAGGACCCATGAGCCAGCCCACCCCGGGCGCCGGCGCGAGCCGCGCGGCCGTACCACCGCCCACCCCGGAGAACGCCTCTACCGGTGAGCTCATCGGTCAGCTCTCCGACCAGCTCACCCGGCTGGTCCGCGACGAGATGCGCCTGGCCCAGGCCGAGGTCAGCACCAAGGCCAAGAAGCTCGGCGTCGGCGCCGGGCTGTTCGGCGGCGCGGGCCTGTTCGGCTTCCTCGGCCTGCAGGTGCTCATCGCGGCGGCCGTGCTCGCGCTGGCCCTCGCCGTCCCGGCGTGGCTGTCGGCGGTGATCGTCGCGGTCGTGCTCTTCGCCCTGGCCGGCGTCCTCGCCCTGGTCGGCAAGAAGGACGTGCAGCAGGCCACCCCGCCGGTGCCGACCGAGGCCATCTCCAGCGTCAAGACCGACGTCGCCACCGTGAAGGAGAGTGCGTCCCGATGACCGGAGCCGACGCGACCACGCCGGCCGGCGGCGCGGACCCCACCGACCCCGACGCCATCCGGGCCGACATCGCGCAGACCCGGGAACAGCTGGGCCGCACCGTCGACGAGCTGAGCCACCGGCTGGACGTGCCGGGCCGGGCCAAGGAGAGCGCCGACCGCGCCCGGACGTCGGCTGTCGAGGGTGTGCACCGGACCAAGGACACCGCGGTCGAGACCTACCGCGAGAACCCACCGGCCGTGATCGGCGGCGGGGTGGCCGCCGTGACCGCGCTGGTCGGACTGGTCGCCTGGCGCAGGCGCCGTCGGGCCGGCCGGGCCGGGCGCGCGGCGGCGGAGGTGTCCGCCGAGCGCCGGGTTGCCGCAGCCCGGCTGGCCGCCACCCAGCGCGGCACCGCCAGACGACTGACCGGCCGGCGCGGCGGGTGGCGGGGCACGATCGCCCGGGTCCTCCGATGAGCCCGAGCCCGAAGGCCGTCTACCGCCCCATCGGGCTGCTGGGCAGCGTGCTGGCCGGTGCGCTGTCCGGCGCGGTGTTCAAGCAGGTCTGGAAGCGCATCGCCGACGAGGACGACGCACCGGGCGCGCTGCAGAGCGAGTACCGGATGCGCGAGGTCGTGGTGGCCGCCGCCGTCCAGGGCGCGCTGTTCGGCGCCACCAAGGCCATGATCGACCGGGCCGGCGCACGCGGGTTCACCAGGCTGACCGGCCACTGGCCGGGCGACTGACCCACCAGCCGACGACCACCACCCGAGACGAGGGGACCGAGCAGATGGTCGACACCGGGCGACCGGGCAGCGCCGTGGACAACATCCGCGCACGCGTGCAGGAGAAGGCGGAACGACGGGCAGCGGCCCGGGCCGCGGAGCAGCGGGACGACGCGGGCGGCCCGCCCGGCGGGGCCACGTCGTCGACGGTGGTGGCCACCGAGGCGCGGGAGGCCGCCAGGCCGGCGCCCGAGGTGCCCAGCGCCTCGGAGATGCCCGGGGTGCACGCGCAGAAGCCGACGGAGATCCCGGCCCGCGGCTGGCTGCAGATCGTCAAGCGCGCCTGGGCGGAGAACGGCGCCGACAACATGCCGATCATCGGTGGTGGTGTGGCGTTCTTCGGGTTCCTGGCGATCCTGCCGGCGCTCACCGCCACCGTCTCCATCTACGGGCTCGTCGCCTCACCGGAGACGGTGACCGAGCAGATCGAGTCGCTGTCCGAGCAGCTGCCCGACAGCGCCGCGCAGCTGATCGGCGACCAGCTGCGGACCATCACCAGCAGCAGCGGTGGCGCACTGACGGTGAGCCTGATCATCTCCATCCTGGCCGCGCTGTGGAGCGCCTCCGGCGGTGTGGGCAACCTGGTCAAGGCCGTCAACATCGCCTACGACGAGGTGGAGACCCGCAACTTCGTCAAGCTCCGCCTGCTGTCCCTGGCGCTCACCCTCGGTGCGATCGTCTTCGTCCTGGTGACCTTCAGCCTGGTCGCCGTCGTCCCCGTGGTGCTCGACGCCCTCCCGCTGGGCGTGCTGGGGACGGTGCTGGCCCAGGTGCTCCGCTGGGTGCTGCTGCTCGGCGTGATGGCCGGGGCGCTGTCGGTGCTGTACCGGGTCGCACCCGACCGGGACGCCCCGAAGTTCCGCTGGGTGAGCCTCGGCTCGGTCGTCGTGACGGTGATCTGGGCGCTGGTCAGCCTGTTGTTCAGCATCTACGTGAACAACTTCGGCTCCTACAACGAGACCTACGGTGCGATCGCCGGGGTCATCGTGCTGATGCTGTGGCTGCAGCTCACCGTGTTCCTGGTGCTGCTCGGCGCGGAGATCAACGCCGAGACCGAGCACCAGACGGCCGCGGACACCACCGAGGGCGAGCCGCAGCCGATGGGCAGCCGGGACGCGGTCGTCGCCGACGAGATGCCCGACCCGCCCGTGCCGACGGAGGAGTCACACCCCGAGCGGTGAGCCGAGCCGCTCCCCGCCGCCCGGGCGGCGGGGAGCACGCGGTCACCGGACCCGGGACTCCACGAACGGCGGGCGGCGGACGACGACCGGCTGTGGCCGCCCCCGCACGTCGACCGAGACCTCGTCACCCTCGGCCGCACCGCTCGCGGTGTCCAGCAACGCCAGGGCGATGCCGGTGCGCAGCGTCGGGGAGAACGTCCCGCTGGTCACCTCGCCGATCCGGGCGCCGCCCGCGTCGAGCACGGCCATCCCGGGGCGCGGGATGCCGCGGCCGGGTGCCTGCAGGCCCCACAGCCGCCGGGCCGGCCCGGCGGCCTTCTCCGCCTGCAGGGCCTCGCGCCCCCAGAAGGCGTCCTTCTGCCAGCCCACCGCCCAGCCCGACCGCGCCTGGTTGGGCGTGATCTGCCGCGACAGCTCATGGCCGTGCAGCGGGTAGCCCATCTCGGTGCGCAGCGTGTCCCGGGCGCCCAGGCCGCACGGCCGGATCTGCTCCGGCGCCCCCGCGGCCAGCAGCGCGTCCCACAACTGCCCGGCCCGCTCGGCGGCGACCAGCAGCTCGTAGCCGTGCTCCCCGGTGTAGCCGGTGCGGCACACGGTCACCTCGTCACCACCGGTGCCCGACGTCTCGGCGAAGGACATGTAGTCCAGCTCGCCGGGCAGGCCGACGGCAGCCAGCACCTCGGCCGACCGCGGACCCTGCAGCGCCAGGACGGCCACCTCGGTGTGCCGGTCGGTGACCGTGACGCCGGCCGGGGCCTCGGCCGCCAGCCGGGCCAGCACGTCGGCGGCGTTGGCGGCGTTGGGCACCAGCAGGACGTCGTCCGGGCCGTGCAGGTAGACGATCAGGTCGTCGACCACCCCACCGGCGTCCGGCTGGCCGTCGGCGACGCAGCACAGGGTGTACTGCGCCTGCCCCGGTCCGATCTTGCCGAGGTCGTTGGTCAGGCAGGCGTTGACGTACGCCGCGGCCCCGGGCCCCCGGACGGTGGCGGTGCCCAGGTGCGAGACGTCGAAGAGGCCGACGCCCTCCCGGACGGCGGTGTGCTCGGCCAGCACCCCGCCCCCGGCGTACTCGATCGGCATCGACCAGCCGCCGAAGTCGGCGAACTTGGCGCCGGCGGCCGCGTGGCGTTCGTGCAGGGGGGAGGTCAGCGGGCTCACCGGCAGCACGCTAGTGGAGGGCCGGCCCGTGCGGTCCCCTGCCGGGTCACCGGGGCGACGACCCGGCGCGGAGGCGGTCACCCCACCGCCGGTCCTACGCCGTGCTCACCACCTCCCTAGGATCGACGCGTGCCTCCGACTGTCTCCGCCACCGACCGCCCGCTCGAGAAGCTCAGCGCCGACGCCGTCGTCGTCGGCGTCGGGAAGGGACCCGACGGGCTGCTCAGCACACCGGGCGCCGATGCGGTCGACCGTCTGCTCGGCGGCCGGCTGCTCACCGCGCTGGCCGACCTGGGTGCCCGCGGCGGTGAGGACGAGGTCACCAAGCTGCCGACCTTCGGCCAGGGTCCGTTCCCGGTCGTCGCGGTCGTCGGTCTCGGCGCCCCCCAGCCGGTCGGGGGGTACTCCCCCGAGGCGCTCCGCCGCGCGGCCGGCTCGGCCAGCCGCGCGCTGACCGGTCGCAGCTCCCTGGTCAGCCTGCTGGCCGCCGTCGGCGGCGCCCCGGACGCCGACCGGCTGCACGCCGTGGGCGAGGGGTCGCTGCTGGGCGCCTACGAGTTCACCGCCTACAAGTCGCAGCTGCCCGCCGACCGGCCCACCCCGCCGTCCTCGGTCGAGCTGGTGGTCCCCGACGCCGCGGCCGCCAAGGCACCGCTGGCCCGGGTCCGCGCCGTCGTCGACGCCGTCTACCTGGTGCGCGACCTGGTCAACACCCCGCCCAACGACCTGTACCCGGCCGAGCTCGCCGCCCGCGGCGCCGCCGCCGGCAAGAAGGCCGGGCTCTCGGTCGAGGTGCTCGACGAGAAGGCCCTCGCGGCCGGTGGCTACGGCGGCATCCTCGCCGTCGGGGGTGGCTCCGCCCGCGGTCCCCGGCTGCTGCGCCTGGAGTACAAGGGCAAGAAGGCGAAGACCAGCGTGGCGCTGGTCGGCAAGGGCATCACCTTCGACAGCGGCGGCATCTCGATCAAGCCCGCCGCGAAGATGGAGGACATGAAGAGCGACATGGCCGGCGCCGCGGCCGTGATCGCCACCGTGTGCCTGGTCGCCGAGCTCGGGCTGCCGGTCGACGTCACCGCGACCGTGCCGATCGCGGAGAACATGCCCAGCGGGACCGCCTACCGCCCGGCGGACGTGGTCACCTTCCGCAACGGCCGGAAGGCCGAGATCACCAACACCGACGCCGAGGGCCGGGTCGTGCTCGCCGACGCGATCTGCCGCGCCGTCGAGGACTCCCCCGCCCACCTGCTGGAGACCTCCACGCTCACCGGCGCCCAGCTGGTGGCGCTGGGCACCCGCACCGCGGGGGTGATGGGCAGCGACGACCTGCGCGAGGCGGTCGTCGAGGCCAGCAAGCGCAGCGGTGAGCCGATGTGGGGCATGCCGCTGCCGCCGGAGCTGCGCCGGGGCCTGGACTCCCCCGTCGCCGACCTGGTCAACGCCAACGCCGACCGGATGGGCGGGATGCTCGTCGGCGGGCACTTCCTGGCCGAGTTCGTCCCCGCCGGGCTGCCCTGGGCCCACATCGACGTCGCCGGCCCGGCGTACAACACCGGCGCCCCGTGGGGCCACACGCCCAAGGGCGGCACCGGGGTCCCCGTCCGCACGCTGCTGGCCACCATCGAGGGCCTGCTGGCCGACTGACGGCGGTCCCGCCCGACCCCGGCCCCCGTCCCGACTCCCCGTCGGCACGGGGGCCGCGTCGTGCGCGCCCTCAGGAGAGCCGGTTGTCCTTCTGCCGGGCGCTCCAGTCGCGCATCCGCTGCGGGTAGCCGGTCACCTGTGCGTCGTAGACCGGGACGGCGAGGTCGCGGGACAGCTTGCGGGCGGTGTCGGGACCGTCGATGCGCCGCCGCGTCCACTCCCCGTCGGCGGCCACCAGCAGGATCGTCGTCTCGGTCACCGCCGTCCGCGGCTCGACGTACCCCTCCACGCCCCGGCGGGTCGCGACGAACTGCTCCAGGTGGCTGAGGTCTGCCCCGGCGGACGCCCGGTCGAGCGTGCCGCGGCGGTCACGACCGCCGCCTCCGGCGCGGCGACCGCGCAGCCGGTCGAACAACCCCATGCCCTGCTCCCGTCCCCGAGGTCGCAGGTGGCTCCGCGACGCTCCAGAGGGATCAACGGAGCATCCGAACGCGGCGTTCCCGGGAGTGGCAGGATGGGCAGGCGCACGATCGTTGTGCCCGGCACCACACCGGGTCACCCAGCACTGAGGAGCACTTGTGAGCGCACCCACCACCCCCGCTGACCTGGTCATCCTCGGTGGTGGCTCGGGTGGCTACGCCGCGGCACTGCGGGCAGCCGAGCTCGGCATGAGCGTCGTCCTGATCGAGAAGGACAAGGTCGGCGGCACCTGCCTGCACCGCGGCTGCATCCCGACCAAGGCGCTGCTGCACACCGCCGAGGTCGCCGACAACGCCCGCGAGGGCGAGCAGTTCGGCGTCAAGTCCACGCTGTCGGGCATCGACATGGACGGGGTGAACGCCTACAAGGACGGCGTCATCTCCAAGAACCACAAGGGCCTGCAGGGCCTGATCAAGAGCCGGGGCATCACCTACGTGACCGGCGAGGGCCGGCTGGTCTCCCCGACCGCCGTCCAGGTCGGCGACCAGACCTTCGAGGGCAAGCACGTCCTGCTGGCCACCGGGTCCTACGCCCGCTCGCTGCCGGGCATCGAGATCGACGGCACGAAGGTCATCACCAGTGACCACGCGCTCAAGCTCGACCGGGTGCCCAGCTCGGCGATCATCCTCGGCGGCGGCGTCATCGGCTGCGAGTTCGCCAGCGCCTGGAAGTCCTTCGGCGTCGACGTGACCATCGTCGAGGGCCTGCCGCACCTGGTGCCCCTGGAGGACGAGTCCTCCTCCAAGCTCCTCGAGCGCGCCTTCCGCCGCCGCAAGATCGACTTCTCCCTGGGCAGCCGGGTCGCCAAGGTCGAGACCACTGCCGACGGCGTGCGGGTCTCCCTGGAGAACGGCAAGTCCTACGAGGCCGAGCTGGTGCTCGTCGCCGTGGGCCGCGGGCCGGTCAGCCAGGGCCTCGGCTACGAGGAGGCCGGGGTCGCCATGGACCGCGGCTACGTCCTCGTCGACGAGTACATGCAGACCAACGTGCCGACCATCTCGGCCGTCGGCGACCTGGTGCCCACGCTGCAGCTGGCCCACGTCGGGTTCGGCGAGGGCATCCTCGTCGCCGAGCGGCTCGCCGGGCTCCCGGTCGTGCCGATCGACTACGCCGGCGTCCCGCGCGTCACCTACTCCGAGCCCGAGGTCGCCTCGGTCGGCCTCACCGAGGCCCAGGCCAAGGAGAAGCACGGCGAGGTCGAGGTGGCCACCTACGACCTGGCCGGCAACGGCCGCGCGGCGATCCTCAAGACCGCCGGCGCCGTCAAGCTCATCCGCGTCGCCGGCAACGGCCCGGTCGTCGGCGTCCACATGGTCGGCAGCCGTGTCGGCGACCTCGTCGCCGAGGCCCAGCTGGTCTACAACTGGGAGGCCCTCCCCGAGGAGGTCGCCCAGCTGATCCACCCGCACCCGACGCTGAGCGAGGCCCTCGGCGAGGCCGCCCTCGTGCTGGCCGGCAAGCCGCTGCACGCGCACAGCTGACCCCCCTTCCGCTCCCCCATCCGCTGCTCCACCCCCCGACCTGAGGAGACCTGTCTTCGATGCCGACGTCCGTCACCATGCCCGCCCTGGGCGAGAGCGTCACCGAGGGCACGGTCACCCGATGGCTGAAGCAGGAGGGGGATCAGGTCGAGGTCGACGAGCCGCTCCTCGAGGTGTCCACCGACAAGGTGGACACCGAGATCCCCTCCCCCGCGGCCGGCGTGCTCACCAAGATCGTCGTCGCTGAGGACGAGACGGTCGAGGTCGGCGCGGAGCTGGCGGTGATCGGCGGTGAGGACGGCGGCTCGCCGGCCCCCGCTCAGGAGGCCCCCGCTCAGGAGGCCCCGGCTCAGGAGGCCCCGGCTCAGGAGGCCCCCGCGGCGGAGCCCCAGGCCGAGGAGGCCCCGGCGCAGGAGGCTCCGGCGCAGGAAGCTCCGGCGCCGTCCGGTGACTCCGGCGGCGAGGGCACCTCGGTGACCATGCCGGCCCTGGGCGAGAGCGTCACCGAGGGCACCGTCACCCGCTGGCTGAAGGCGGTCGGTGACGAGGTCACCGCCGACGAGCCGCTGCTCGAGGTGTCCACCGACAAGGTCGACACCGAGATCCCCGCCCCCGTCTCGGGCACCCTGCTGTCGATCACGGTCAACGAGGACGAGACCGTGGACGTCGGTGCCGAGCTGGCCGTCATCGGGACCGCCGGGGCCGCACCGTCGTCGGCTCCCGCCCAGCCCCAGCAGGCCCCGGCCGAGCAGCCGAAGGCCGAGGAGCCGAAGGCTGAGGAGCCCAAGGCCGAGGAGCCGAAGGCGGCTCCCGCGACGCAGGCGCAGCCGACCCCCGTGGAGGCGAACACCGACACCGGTCAGCCCGGCGCCGACTACGGCTCCTCCGGCGCCATGCCGACCCAGTCGCCCACCGACCAGCCCTCCCCTGCGGAGGCGGTCGCCCCGGCGCCCCGTCCGGCAGCGGCGCCGGCGCCCGACGGGGCCGGCGCGTACGTGACCCCGCTGGTCCGCCGCCTGGCGGCCGAGCGGGGCGTCGACCTGGCGTCGGTCTCGGGCACCGGCGTCGGCGGGCGGATCCGCAAGCAGGACGTGCTGGCCGCAGCCGAGCAGGCTGCCCAGCCCGCCGCCCCGGCCGCCCCGGCCGCCGGGGGCACCCGTCCCTCGCCGGCCGCCACGCCGGACTCCTCGCTGCGCGGCCGCACGGAGAAGCTCTCCCGGCTCCGCACGGTCATCGCCAAGCGCATGCTGGAGTCGCTGCAGGTCAGCGCCCAGCTGACCACCGTGGTCGAGGCGGACGTCACCAAGATCGCCCGGCTGCGTGACCAGGTGAAGAACGACTTCGCCGCCCGCGAGGGCGTCAAGCTCTCCTTCCTGCCGTTCTTCGCCAAGGCGGCGGTCGAGGCGCTGAAGGCGCACCCGGTGGTGAACTCCTCGGTCGACCTCGAGGCCGGCACGGTCACCTACCACGACGCCGAGAACCTGGGCATCGCCGTCGACACCGAGCGCGGCCTGCTGGTGCCGGTCATCCACGGCGCCGGTGACCTCAACGTGCCCGGCATCGCCCGCAAGATCGCCGACCTGGCGGAGCGGACCCGGGTCAACAAGGTGACGCCGGACGAGCTCGGCGGCGGGACGTTCACGCTGACCAACACCGGCAGCCGCGGCGCGCTCTTCGACACCCCGATCATCAACCAGCCGCAGGTCGCCATCCTCGGCGTCGGCTCCGTGGTGAAGCGCCCGGTCGTCATCAAGGACCCGGAGCTGGGCGAGGTCGTCGCCGTCCGGTCGATGGTCTACCTGGCCCTCAGCTACGACCACCGGATCGTCGACGGCGCCGACGCCGCGCGCTTCCTGACCACGGTCAAGGAGCGCCTGGAGGGCGGCCAGTTCGAGGGCGACCTCGGTCTCGCCTGACGCAGGACCCCGTCCGGTGCCTGGTCCCCCGCACCCGCGGGACCGGGCACCGGACGGGGCTGGGGGCTCCGGCACAGGCCGGGGCCCCTCGTCGTCCGTCCGGTCCGCCCGCGGCGCAGCCCGCCCCGTCCCAGGGAGCTCTCGATGAAGGTCGCCGTCACGGGCTCGTCCGGGTTGATCGGGTCGGCGCTGGTCCGGGCGCTGGTCGCGGACGGGCACGAGGTGCTGCGGCTGGTCCGCCGCACGCCGCGCACCGCGGACGAGCACCGGTGGGAACCCGCGCTGCACCGCATCCCGCCGGGGCTGCTCGACGACGTGGACGCGGTCGTCAACCTGGCCGGGGTGGGCGTGGGCGACCGGCGGTGGACGGCGAAGCACAAGGACCAGGTGCTGCGCAGCCGCGTCGACAGCACCACCACGGTCAGCCGGGCCCTCGCCGAGGGTGCCGCCGCCGACCCCACGCGGCCGCGCGTGCTGCTCTCCGCCTCCGCCGTCGGCTGGTACGGCGACACCGGCGCCCGGGTGGTGACCGAGGACGACCCGGCCGGCGACGACTTCCTGGCCCGGGTGTGCGTCCAGTGGGAGGCGGCCACCGCCCCGGCGGCCGACGCCGGGGTCCGGGTGGCGATGCTGCGCACCGGCCTGGTGCTCGGCCCCGGCGGACTGCTGGGTCGACTGGGCCCGCTCTTCCGGCTGGGGTTGGGCGGCAAGCTCGGCTCCGGCCAGCAGTACGTGCCGTGGATCGGCCTGCAGGACGAGGTCGACGCGATCCGCTTCCTGCTCACCACTGCGGTCTCGGGGCCGGTCAACCTGAGCGCCCCCACGCCGGTCACCAACGCCGACTTCACGGCCGCGCTCGCCGCGGCGGTGCACCGGCCGGCGGTGCTGACCGTTCCCGGCCCGGCTCTCCAGCTCGTGCTGGGCGAGTTCGCCCGCGTCGGTGTCCTGGCCGGCCAGCGGGCTGTCCCGACCGTGCTGGAGTCGGCCGGCTTCCGGTTCCGCCAGCCGGAGCTGTCCGGCGCACTGGCCGCCGCGCTGGCCCGCAGCTGACCCAGAGCCGCAACTACAGAGCTGCCCAGCGCACGCTCGACACAGCACACCTCCCGACCGCCCGGCAGTCCGGTCAGCCGGCCAGGGACGCGTCGGCGATGCGCCAGCCGTCCGGCGCACGGTCGAGCACCATCCGCACCTGGGCCTCCCCGCGGCCCGGCACGGTGACGGCATCGACCGCTGCGCCGGCCGCGCCATGGGACTGCACGCGGTAGGCCGGCACCGTGTCGACCAGCAGCAGCCGGACCCTCCCCGGCTCGGGGCGGCCCACCTCGAGCACCTCGACGACCCGTGGGTCGAAGCCCCGCAGGACCTGGCCGGCCGTCGCCATCGCGGCCAGCTCCTGCCTGTCACGGTCCCGGAGCGGCGCGTCCGCGGTGTAGACCGCGTCCAGCGCGGCGGGCTCGGCCTCGGCGAACGCGGCCGCCCGCTGCTCGTAGAGCCCGGCGACGAGATCGGCCCAGCCCCGCGCGTCGACCGGGTCGGCCGAGTCCGACGGCGCGCCGTTCTCCTCCTGTGCCCCGGCTGGAGCCGGTGGCCCGCTGCCCGGGGCTCCCGGACCCGTGGCCTGCGGCTCGCGGGTCGAGGCCGCAGGTCCGGAGCCGGGCGACTCAGCGTCGGGGACCGCGGTTCCGGTGTCCGGCGGATCGGAGGCCGGGGCCGCCGTCGTCCCCGCAGCGGTCGGGCTGGGACTCGTCGTGACCGCGGCGGTGTCGGCTGCCGGCACCCGTCCCGTCCCTCCTCCCCAGCTCGCACCTGCCCACACCGCGGCCGCCAGCCCGGCCGCGATCCCGGCCAGCACCAGCAGCCCCACCCCGACCCGCCGGGCCGCTGCCCGCACCAGCTGCCGTGCGTCCGGGTGCGGGTCGCCGAGCGTCGTCCGCCAGCGGCCCCGCACGACGGCCCGCAGCCCGGTCAGCCGGCCGGCGGGCGCAGGAGCGGCGTGCCCGGCCACTGCGCGCCGACCGGGCACCTGGTGGGTCAGCTCGGTGCGCGGCCCACGCCCGGTCGCGCCGAGCTCCTCGTCGGGCACACCGCCCACCGGCAGCCGGACCGGCTCGGGACGGCAGGCGTGCCGCAGGTCGAGGGCGAACGCCGCGGCCGACCCGCGCAGGTGCGGCTCGGCGGACAGGCCGCGCAGGACGACGCGGACGAGTTCCTCCGGGGCCTCCGGTGCCAGCAGCGCCAGGTCGGGGAGCTGACCTACGGCGGCGACGCTCAGCGTCGCGTCCGGGCCGGCCGCGTTCCACGGTGCCACCCCGGTCAGCGCGTGGAAGGCCGCAGCAGCCACACCGAAGACGTCCGATGCCGGCCCCGGTGCACCACCTCGGGCCACCACCGGGTCGACGTAGGCCGGCGTCATCTCGGCCCGGGCGGTGTCGCCCACGATGCGGGCGGTGCCCAGGTCGGTGAGCACCGGACGCCCCTCCGCGGTGAACACCACGTTGCCCGGGGAGAGGTCGCCGTGCACCACGCCGCGGTCGTGGGCGTGCGCCAGCGCGGCCGCCACCGGGGCGACGGCGGTGACCACCTCCCCGGGCCGCAGGTGCCCACGCCGGGCCAGCAGCGCGGCGAGGCTCCCCCCGGCGAGCAGGTCGAGCACCAGGGCGACCTGCGCCGGCCCGTCGCGGACCTCTCGGCGCACGACCTCGTGCAACCGGACCAGGTGCGGGTGGTCGAGCTCGCCGAGCACGGCTGCTTCCCGCTCCTGCCGCGCCGGGTCGCCGCGGACCAGCACCTTGACGGCGACCGGCGGCCCGCCGGAGCGCGGACGAGCCCGCCAGACCTGGCCGGAGCCGCCTCGGCCGAGCAGCTCCTCGAGCACGTAGCCGGGCACGACGGGAGCAGCCGAGGGAGGGACGGGGGCAGCCATGCCGGGACGGTAGGGCGCGGCGGCCCCGGCGCGTGCCCGCTGTCCACAGGGTGGGGCACCGTCCACCGTTCCGGAGCCCGGCCGACCAGCCGTTCCGCGACCGCCTAGGTTCAGCCCATGCCACCGCCGTCCCGTGCCGAGGTCGTCGTCGTGGGTGCCGGGCTGGCAGGGCTGAGCGCGGCCACCCGGCTGGCCGCCGCCGGCCGTGACGTCCACCTGCTCGACGCAGCGGAGCACCCCGGCGGGCGGCTGGCGACCGCCCGGGTCGACGGGTTCGTCGTCGACCGCGGCTTCCAGGTGCTCAACACCGGTTACCCGCGGGTCGCCGACCTCGACCTGCCCGCACTGGACATGGGCTGGTTCTGGACGGGTGCGGTGCTGCGGGTCGATGGCCGGGTGCACCGGGTGGTCGACCCCCGGCAGCACCCCGGCGCCCTCCCGGACACGCTGCGCGCCCCACTGGGCGGGCCGCTGCGCGAGGCGGCGCTCGGCGCCTTCTCCGCCCGCGCCGGCTACGCGCCGGTGAGCCGGCTGCTGCGGGCACGGGAGCGCACCGCGGCCGAGGCGCTGCGGGCCGCCGGTGTCGGGGAGCGTGCCCTGGAGGTGTTCCTCCGGCCGTTCCTCGCCGGTGTCCTCCTGGAGGGCGAGCTGGAGACCTCGAGCCGGTACCTCGACCTGGTCTGGCGCAGCTTCGTCCGAGGACGGGTGGGGCTGCCGGCAGCCGGGATGCAGGCGGTGGGTCAGCAGCTCGCCGACCGGCTCCCCGCCGACCGGGTGCACCTGGGCGTGCGGGTGACCGGGGTGGCGAGCGGGGCGGTGCGCACCGACGTCGGCACGACGACGGCGCAGGCGGTCGTCGTGGCCACCGACCCCGACACGGCTGCGGCGCTGCTGCCGGGCGTCCAGGCGTCGGCCCCGCGGCAGGTGACCACCCACCTGCACGTCCTCCCGGAGTCGCCCTGGGCCGACCCGCTGATCGTGCTGGGGCAGCCGGGCGGGCAGCTGGTCAACAGCGTGGTCGTCTCCGATGCCCAACCCGGCTACAGCCCCGACGGCCGGGCGCTGGTCGCCAGCTCCACCCTGGCCCCCACCCGGGCAGTCGACGTGCTGGCGGAGGTCGCCGCCCTGCACGGGGTGTCCCCCGGCGACCTGGAGCACCTGACCAGCGTGACGGTGACCGGAGCCCAGCCGGCAGCCGCTCCCCCACTGCGGCACCGCCAGCCGGTCGACCTGGGAGACGGGGTGTTCGTCTGCGGGGACCACCGTGACACCCCCTCGATCCAGGGCGCGATGGCCAGCGGGGCCCGCACCGCCCGGGCCGTGCTCGGCCGGCTCGGGCGGGGAACCGGCTGACGCCCACACCCGTGCCACCCGTGCCACCCGTGCCGGCGGGCGGCACCTGCTCCGCCCGCTCTCGGTCTGCGGAACGGCGTGGTCCGGTCCGCCGGCTCGACCCACCGGCCTGCCGGGGAAGCCTGCCGGGGTCGCACGCATCGGGCATAGGCTCGGCGGCATGAGCGAGCTGGCAGTCGTGCGGGCGGGTCTGGTCCCCTACGAGGAGGCCTGGGAGCGGCAGCGCGAGCTGCACGAGCAGCGGGTCGCCGGCACCGGTCCGGACACGCTGCTGCTGCTGGAGCACCCGCCGGTCTACACGGCGGGCAAGCGCACCGAGCCGCACGAGCGGCCCTTCGACGGCACCCCGGTCATCGACGTCGACCGGGGCGGCAAGATCACCTGGCACGGCCCGGGTCAGCTGGTGGGCTACCCGATCGTCGCCCTGCCCGACCCGGTCGACGTGGTGGCCCACGTGCGCCGGATGGAGCGGGCGCTGATGGAGGTCTGCGGCAGCTTCGGCCTGGCCACCGAGCAGGTCGACGGGCGCAGCGGTGTCTGGGTGCTGGCCGACGAGCGCGGGCCCGACCGCAAGATCGCCGCGATCGGCGTGCGGGTGGCCCGCGGCGTGACCATGCACGGGTTCGCGCTCAACTGCGATCCCGACATGCGGGCCTTCAGCAACATGGTGCCCTGCGGCATCCCGGACGCCGGGGCGACGTCCCTGAGCGTCGAGCTCGGTCGCGACGTGCCCGTCGCCGAGGTGATCGACGCGGTCGAGGCCGCCATGCGCCGGGTGCTCACCGGCACGCCCGTGGCATGACCGCCCTGCCGACCAGCCGGTACGTCAGTCTGACCACCTTCCGCCGCAGCGGTGCGGCGGTGCCGACCCCGGTCTGGGCAGCTCCCGTCGACAGCGGGGCCGGTGCCGCGCGGGCGGGCGAGGCTCGCTCGCTGGTGGTCTGGACCAGCGCCGACTCCGGCAAGGTGAAGCGCCTGCGGCACACCAGCAGGGTCACCGTCGCGCCGTGCGACATGCGTGGCCGGCCCGAGGGGCCGGCGGTCGAGGCCGTCGCCAGCCTGCTCGAGCCGAGCGAGTGGCCGCCCGCGCTGGACGCCCTGGCCCGGCGCTACGGCTGGCAGTGGCGGATCACCTACGGCACCTCCCGGCTGGCCGCGCTGGTCACCCACCGCGGCCGCGAACGCCGGGCGATGATCCGGATCACCACCCCCTGAGCCCGCGCGGGCCCAGCACGGCCGAGCGCCCAGGACCGGCACGGCGTCGGCCGGCTGCAGGGGCCGAGACGGACCCGGCCGACGTCCCACCGCACCGATGGCCGTCCTCCCCCACCGACGCTGGTGCGGGAGGACGGTCGTGGATCAGGTGACCCGTTGTCCGGGGGTCAGGCGACGACGAAGTTGACCAGCCGGCCCGGCACCGCGATCACCCGGCGCACGGTCTTGCCCTCCAGCTGCGCGGCGACCTTCTCGTCGGCCCGCGCCGCCGCCTCCAGCGCAGCGGCGTCCGCGTCGGCCGGCACCGCGACCTGCGCCCGGACCTTGCCGTTGACCTGCACGGCGACCTCCACCGTCTCGTCGACCAGCCACTGCGGGTCGGCGACCGGGAACGACGCCCAGGCCACCGAGCCGGTGTGCCCCAGCCGGGACCACAGCTCCTCGGCCAGGTGCGGGGCCAGCGGTGCGGCCAGCAGCACCAGCGACTCGGCGACCGAGCGGGGCACCGGCGTCCCCGGCGGGCAGGCCGAGGTCAGGTGGTTGGTCAGCTCGGTGATCCGAGCGATGGCGATGTTGAACCGCAGCGTGGTCATGCCGTCGCGCACGGCCTCGATCGCCCGGTGCAGCGCGCGCGAGGTCTCGTCGTCGGGCTCGACGTCGGCGGCGCGCACCTCGCCGGTCTCCTCGTCGACCACGACCCGCCACACCCGCTGCAGCAGCCGCTGCGAGCCCACCACGGCCTTGGTCTCCCAGGGCCGGGACTGGTCCAGCGGCCCGGTGGACATCTCGTAGACCCGGAACGTGTCGGCCCCGTACTGCCCGATCATCTCGTCGGGGGTGACCATGTTCTTCAGGCTCTTGCCGATCTTCCCGTACTCACGGTTGACCGGCTCCCCCTCGTAGAAGAACTGGCCGTCCTTCTCCACCACCTCGGCGGCGGGCACGTAGAAGCCGCGGGCGTCGGTGTAGGCGAAGGCGGAGATGTAGCCCTGGTTGACCAGCCGGCGGAAGGGCTCCTCGCTGGACACGTGCCCCAGGTCGAACAGCACCTTGTGCCAGAACCGGGCGTACAGCAGGTGCAGCACCGCGTGCTCCACACCGCCGACGTACAGGTCGACCCCACCGACGTCGCCCGGCTCGCGCGGGCCCATCCAGTAGGCCTCCAGCTCCGGGTCGACGAACCGCTCGTCGTCGCCGGGGTCGAGGTAGCGCAGGTAGTACCAGCACGAACCGGCCCAGTTGGGCATCGTGTTGGTCTCGCGGCGGTACTCCCGCGGCCCGTCGCCCAGGTCGAGGGTGACCGTCGTCCACTCGGTCGCGCGGGACAGCGGCGGCTCGGGCTTGGAGTCGGCGTCGTCGTCGGCGAAGGTCTTGGGCGAGTAGTCGTCGACGTCGGGCAGCAGCACCGGCAGCATCGACTCCGGGACGGCGACCGGCAGGCCGGCGTCCTCGCCGTCGACGGCGTAGACGACCGGGAACGGCTCGCCCCAGTACCGCTGCCGGCTGAACAGCCAGTCGCGCAGCTTGTAGGTCGTCGTCGCCTCGCCGGCGCCGGTGGCGACCAGCCACTCGGTCACCCTCGCGATCGCCGCGGCCTTGTCCAGCCCGTCCAGGGACAGCTGCTCGTTCGAGCTGTTGATCATCGGGCCGGTGCCGGTGTAGGCGCCGCCGTCGAAGTCGGCCGGCGGCTGCACGGTGCGGACGACGGGCAACCCGAACTCCTGCGCGAAGTCCCAGTCGCGGGCGTCCTCGCCGGGCACCGCCATGATCGCGCCGGTGCCGTAGCCGGTCAGCACGTAGTCGGCGATGAACACCGGCAGGTCGGTGCCGGTCAGCGGGTTGCGCGCGCTCACGCCCAGCCAGACGCCGGTCTTCTCCCGGCCCTCGGCCTGCCGGTCCAGCTCCGAGCGGCGGGAGGCCTGCCGCTGGTAGGCGGCGACCGCCTCGGCCGGGGTGGCCGCGTCGGCGGTCCAGCGCGGGTCGGTGCCCTCGGGCCACGCGCCGGCGGTCAGCGCGCCGACCAGCGGGTGCTCGGGGGCCAGCACCAGGTAGGTGGCGCCGAACAGGGTGTCCGGGCGGGTGGTGAAGACCTCGACGGTCTCATCGACGCCCGATCCCCTGGTTTCGCCCCCGCCCACCCGGAACCGGATCCGGGCACCGGTCGAACGGCCGATCCAGTTGCGCTGCATCTGCTTCAGCGAGTCCGACCAGTCCAGCCGGTCCAGGTCGGTCAGCAGCCGCTCGGCGTAGGAGGTGATCCGCATCATCCACTGGGTCAGCGGACGCCGGAAGACCGGGAAGTTGCCGCGCTCGGAGCGACCGTCGGCGGTGACCTCCTCGTTGGACAGCACGGTGCCCAGGCCCGGGCACCAGTTGACCGGGGCCTCGTGCAGGTAGGCCAGCCGGTGCGCGTCGACGACCCGGCGGCGCTCGGTGGCGGACAGCTGCGCCCAGGTGCGCCCCTCGGGCAGCGTGCCCTCGGCGGGCTGCCGGGTGCCGGCGTCCAGCTCAGTGACCAGTTCGGCGATCGGCCGCGCCTTGCCGCGCCCACCGTCGGCGGACTCGTCGAACCAGGCCTCGAAGATCTGCCGGAAGATCCACTGGGTCCACCGGTAGTAGCCCGGGTCGATCGTGGCGAAGGTGCGACGGGTGTCGTGGTCGACGCCCAGCCGGCGCAGCTGGGCGCTGATCGCGGCGATGTTGGCCTCGGTCGTGACCCGCGGGTGCTGCCCGGTCTGCACCGCGAACTGCTCGGCGGGCAGGCCGAACGCGTCGTAGCCCATGGGGTGCAGCACGTTGTGGCCGTCCATCCGCAGGAAGCGGCTGGTGACGTCGGTGCCCAGGTAGCCCAGCGGGTGCCCGACGTGCAGGCCCGCACCCGAGGGGTACGGGAACATGTCCATCAGGAAGGCCTTGGGCCGGTCGGCCACCCGGTCGAAGCCCTCGCTCAGCCGGCCGGTCGGGTTGGGCGTGTGGAAGGTGCCCTCGGCCTCCCAGCGGTCCTGCCAGGCGAGCTCGATCTGCTGCGCCAGCGCCGGTGTGTAGCGGTGCGGCGGCACCCCGTCGGCGGGGGGCTCGGTGTGCTGGCTGGCCGTCTGGCTCATGGTCGGTGCTCCCGGGTACGAGGGGCGGACATGAAAAGACCCCTCACACAGGAGGGGTCGCCGTGCTGCTCTGCGTCAGGTCAGATCAGCACGGCTGGGGAAGCAGGAGTCCGCCGGTCACGGGGCCGATCCTAGCGCGTGGCCACGGCCCCCAGCTCGACTCCGGGGCCGGTCAGCCCGTAGCCTGCAGTGGCTCGGCCACAACCGGGCACGGAACTCCGGCCTGGGGCGCCCCGGGCCGGACGAGCGGGGCCCGCTCGCCCCGGGTCGTCGAGGTCCACCGGACTCCGCAGCGCCGCTCGGCAGGCGGCAGCGCGACCGGGGGCCCGACCCGGTGCCGGCCGGGTGCGTCGACGCACCGACCAGAGCGGCTGCGCACCCAGCGCACGCCCCCTGGGGCACGGACAGCGGCGGTCACACACAGCGGTCGAGCCGAGAGCACGGAGGAGGAGTGAGCATGAGACAGCGCCCAGCACGCCCCCAGGCCCTGGGGTGCGCCCCGCGCCGGACGGCTCAGGTCACCTCCGTGCCGGGCCGACGCCGGTGAGGGTCGTCTTCAACAGCTTCGGCGGCCGGTACTCCGACAACCCGCGGGCCATCTACGAGGCGCTCGTCGCCCGCGGCACCGAGATGGACGCCGTGTGGCTGGCCCGCCCGGAGCTGCGCGGCGACTTCCCGGCCGACGCGCACCTCGAGGAGCACTGGGGCCCCGGCGCGCGTGCGGCACTGGAGTCCGCCGACGTGATCGTCTCCAACGACGGCCTGTCCCGGGAGTGGGACAAGCAGCCGACCACGACCTACCTGCAGACCTGGCACGGCACTCCGCTCAAGCGCCTGCACCGGGACGCGGTCTGGGCGCCGGAGGGCCGGCTGGAGATGATCATGCGGGACATCGCCCGGTGGGACCACCTGCTCTCCCCCAACGCGGCCAGCACCCCGCACCTGCGCAGTGCGTTCGGGTTCACCGGCCCGGTGCACGAGACCGGGTACCCGCGCAACGACGTGCTCAGCGCCCCGGACCGGGACGAGCGCCGTGCCCGGGTGCGTGCGGCCCTGGGCATCGCCGAGCACGTGCGGGCGGTGCTCTACGCACCGACCTGGCGGGACGACCTGGTGCTCTCCGACGACGGCCCGTCGTACGACCTCCCGGTCGACCTCGGTGACCTCGCGCGGGACCTGGGGCCCGACCACGTGCTGCTCGTCCGGCTGCACGCGATGGTGTCCGACCGGCTGGTGGTGCAGGGCTCGCCGCCGCTGCTCGACGTCTCCCGGTACCCGGACGTCAGCGAGCTGTACCTGGCGGCCGACGTCCTGGTCACCGACTACTCCTCGACGATGTTCGACTTCGCCGTCACCGGGAAGCCGATCGTCCACTTCACCTACGACCTCGAGCACTACCGGGACGACCTGCGCGGCTTCTACTTCGACCTGGCCGAGATCGCGCCGGGGCCGCTGTGGACCACCAGCGAGGAGGTCGTCGCCGCGATCGCCGAGCTGGGCCGGCAGCCGTGGCAGCCCTCGGAGCGGTACAACCGTTTCCGGGAGAGGTTCTGCTCGCTGGAGGACGGCGCCGCCACCGAGCGGGTCCTGCAGTTGTTCTTCTCCCCGGCCGGCGGCCCCGCCCGGCCGGCCACCACCCCCGTGCCCACGAACGACTGACCGAGGAGATGAGCATGCGCACTGCTGACCCGATCCTGACCGGGGGCCGCGATGAGCGGTCTCGTCCCCTGGTCGCCGTCCGTCCCGCCGAGCCCGGCAGCGCCGGCCCGCAGGTGGTGGTGCTCGCCGCGGGCATGGGCACCCGGCTCGGCCGGAAGCTGCCCAAGCCGCTCACCCCGCTGATGGACGGCCGCAGCATCATGCAGCAGCAGCTGGACGGCGTCCGCGCCGTCTTCGGCGACGCGACGCCGGTCACCGCGGTCGTGGGCTACCGGGCCAAGGCCGTCATGCGGGCGCAGCCGGACCTGCTGTTCGCCTTCAACCCCGACTTCGCCGTCACCAACACCTCGCAGAGCCTCCTGCGCGCGCTGCGGACCTCGCACCCCGGCGGTGTGCTGTGGCTGAACGGGGACGTCGTGTTCGATCCGGCGGTGCTCGACCACGCCGCCCCGCTGGTGCACGCCGACCAGAGCTTCGTCTGCGTCGACACCTCCACGGTGGCCGACGAGGAGGTCAAGTACACCCTCGGCGAGGACGGGTACATCGCCGAGCTGTCCAAGACCGTGATCGGTGGGCTGGGGGAGGCGGTCGGCATCAACTACGTCTCCGGGGCGGACAAGGCCGCGCTGATCGAGCACCTGGCCGCCTGCGAGCCCAGCGACTACTTCGAGCGGGGCATGGAGCTGGCCGTCCAGCACGCCGGGGTGCAGTTCCGGCCGCTGGACATCTCCCGCTTCTCCGCCGTCGAGGTCGACTTCGACGACGACCTGCAGCGGGCCAACACCTGGCTGGGGTCGCGGGCGGCCCTGGAGCCGCTGGCCTCCGAGCTGGGCTGACCCCGCGACGCCCCGTCCGCCACCCGGCGGGCGGGGCGTCGCGCCGGTCACCCCAGCTGCGGGGCGACCTCGGCCGCGACCAGGTCCAGGTGGTCCAGGTCGGCGAGGTCGAGCACCTGCAGGTAGACCCGGCTCGCGCCGGCCTCGGCGTAGCGGCCGAGGGTGTCGACGGCCTCGGCCGGGGTGCCGGCCACGCCGTGCGCCCGCAGCTCGTCGACGTCCCGGCCGATGGCGGCGGCGCGACGGGCCAGCTCGGCGTCGTCCCGGCCGACGCACAGCACGAGCGCAGAGCTGTGGACCAGCTCGGCCGGGTCGCGGCCGACCTCGGTGCAGGCGTCCCGGACGCCGGCGAACAGCCGGGCGTTCTCCTCGGCCGAGGCGAACGGCACGTTGAACTCGGCGGCGTAGCGGGCGGCCAGCCGCGGCGTGCGCTTCTTGCCGTTGCCCCCGACCAGGATCGGGATGCCGCCGGGCTGCACCGGCTTGGGCAGCGCCGGGGAGCCGCTGAGCTGGTAGTGGTCACCGGCGAAGTCGAAGGTCTCCCCCACCGGCGTGCCCCACAGCCCGCTGATCACCGCGAGCTGCTCCTCGTAGCGGTCGAACCGCTCCCCCAGCTCCGGGAACGGGATGCCGTACGCGCTGTGCTCCTCGGCGAACCAGCCCGAGCCGATGCCCAGCTCCACCCGGCCGCCGCTCATCTGGTCGACCTGGGCCACCGAGATGGCCAGCGGCCCGGGCAGCCGGAAGGTCGCCGCCGTCATCAGCGTGCCCAGCCGGATGCGGCTGGTCTCCCGGGCCAGCCCGGCCAGGGTCACCCAGGCGTCGGTCGGGCCGGGCAGCCCGTCCCCGCCCATGGTCAGGTAGTGGTCGGACCGGAAGAAGGCGTCGAAGCCGGTCTCCTCGGTGCGCCGGGCCACCGCGAGCAGGTCGTCGTAGGTGGCGCCCATCTGGGGTTCGGTGAAGATCCGTAGCTGCACAGGGGCAACCTAGCCAGCCGCGCGGCGCGGTGCCCGGCCCGCGCCACGCCCCGGCGGCGCGGACCTCGGGGTGTGCCCACGGGCGAAGGCGGGCAGGATGATCGCGACGCGATCAACTCGGAGGTGCTGGAGTGTTCGGCAAGAAGAGCTCGACAGAGGTCATCGGGACCGAGTTGCAGGAGGGGTTCGCCCACATCGGCGCCGCGGTCACCGAGGCCCGTCGGGCGACCGCGGAGCAGCTCGCACCCCAGGTGGCCGCGGCCACCAAGGCCGCGCAGACGGCCTACGCCGCCGACGTCGCCCCGCGGGTGGAGGCAGCGGTCGCCGCCCTGGCCCCGCAGCTCGACGCCGCCCGTGAGGTGCTGGTCCCCCGGCTCGAGGCCGCGCAGAAGACGCTCGCCCCCCGGCTGGAGGCCGCACAGAAGGCCTACGAGGCCGACGTCGTGCCGCGGCTGGAGGCTGCGACCAAGGTCGCCCGGGCGAACCTGGAGACGGCGGTCGCAGCCGCGACGCCGCGGATCGAGGCCGCCCGGGAGGCGAGCGGCCCGGCGCTGGAGGCCGCCGCCAAGACGGCCCGGGCGAACCTGGAGTCGGCCATCGCGGCCGCCACCCCGCGGATCGAGGCCGCCCGCGACGCCGCCGGCCCGAGGCTCAGCGCGGCGACGTCCGCGGCCGCCGCGTACGCCGCACCGCGGGTGATCGCCGCACGCGACGCCGCCGGTCCGGCACTCGACACCGCCCGGGCGAACCTGGTCGCCCAGGCCGAGGCCGCCCGCGCGCTGCTCGAGGCGCGCACCGCCGAGCTGGCCACCACGGCCACCACCGTGGGCGCGGCCACCGCGAAGCAGGGCGAGAAGGTGCGCCAGGACGCCGTGGCGGCCGCCGAGGCCGCCCGTGACCAGGCGGCCGCCCGGGTGGTCGCGCTGCGGGCCGTCGCCGACGCCAACCGGGCCGCCGCCAGCAAGAAGGCGGCGAAGCTCGGCAAGAAGGCCGACAAGCTCGGCAAGAAGGCGGCCAAGCGGCGGGCCGAGCTGGAGAAGGCGGCCGCCCGGGCCCGCAAGGAGGCCGGCAAGCGCACCGCCACCACCGTCACCTCGGTGAAGCGCAGCGTGGGCATCGAGGAGCAGCCCCGCCGCTGGCCGTGGGTCGTCGCCGCCCTGGCCGTGCTGGCCGCGGGTGTGGCGATCCTCATCCGCCGCAACGCCCCCGAGGACCAGTGGACCCCGGCGCCGACCGGCGACGGCCCCGTGCCCAGCTATCGAGAGGACCCCGTGTCCAGTTCCCCGAGCACTCCCGCAGGCGGTAGCGAGTCACCGCAGGCCCAGGGCAAGACCGTCTCCACCGCTGAGACGGCTCCCTCCGACTCCAGCCCGACCGACACCGACATCGGCGCACTGGAGGCCCAGCCGGCCTCCGGGCCCGGTGAGCCGAGCAACCAGTCGGCGCCGGAGCCGTCGTCGAGCACCCGAAACGACCCCGACACCCCGGTGGCCTCGGCCGGTCCGACCGGTGACGACGAGGGGCCGGCGGGCGAGCCCGGCAACACCCGCGGCTGATCCACGCCGCACCACCCGGAGGGGGTCCAGCCATCGGCTGGGCCCCCTCCGGCGTCTCCGGGCGCGGACGGGAGGCGGGAGTACCGTGCTGGACATGAGCCTGGGCATGGAGGAGGCGTCACCGGCAACCCCGGACACGTCGTCCCGGATCGAACCGGCCGGCCGCAAGCTGCTGCGCCTGGAGGTCCGCAACAGCCAGACGCCGATCGAGCGCAAGCCCGAGTGGATCAAGACCAAGCTGAAGACCGGGCCGGAGTACACCGAGCTCAAGTCGCTGGTCCGCCGCGAGGGTCTGCACACGGTGTGCGAGGAGGCGGGCTGCCCCAACATCTACGAGTGCTGGGAGGACCGCGAGGCGACCTTCCTCATCGGCGGTGACCAGTGCACGCGACGCTGCGACTTCTGTCAGATCGACACCGGCAAGCCCGCGGACTTCGACGCCGACGAGCCCCGCCGGGTCGCCGAGAGCGTCGCGACGATGGGCCTGAAGTACGCCACGGTCACCGGGGTGGCCCGTGACGACCTGCCCGACGGCGGCGCCTGGCTGTACGCCGAGACGGTGCGGCAGATCCACGGCGCGCTGCCCGGCTGCGGTGTCGAGCTGCTCATCCCCGACTTCAACGCCGAGCCCGACCAGCTGGCCGAGGTCTTCTCCTCCCGCCCGGAGGTGCTGGCGCACAACGTCGAGACGGTGCCGCGCATCTTCAAGCGGATCCGCCCCGGCTTCCGGTTCGAGCGCTCCCTGTCGGTCATCACCGCCGCCCGCGAGGCCGGCCTGGTCACCAAGTCCAACCTGATCCTGGGCATGGGCGAGGAGCCGGAGGAGGTCGTGGAGACGATGCAGGCGCTGCACGACGCCGGGTGCGACCTGCTGACGATCACCCAGTACCTGCGGCCCAGCGTCCGGCACCACCCGGTGGTCCGGTGGGTCAAGCCCGAGGAGTTCGTCGGCTTCAACGCCGAGGCGGAGCGGATCGGCTTCGCCGGTGTCCTCTCCGGTCCGTTGGTGCGCAGCTCCTACCGCGCCGGGCGGCTCTACCAGCAGGCCGCCGAGGCCCGCGGACTGGCCGTCACCACCCGCTGAGCACACCGCCCCGCGCGGTCGCGGCGCGCATCGCGCGGGGCGGGCACAGCAGGGTCTTACTCTTGGGGCATGGCACGCAGCAGGTCCACCGACTCCTCCGCCCCCTCCGGCGCCGCCGGGCGCGGCCCGGCAGGCGGCGCGCCCGGACGCGGCACGGGCGCCACCGCGGTGGGCGCCGCGGGCAAGGCCGCCAAGCCGGGCACGGCCCCGAAGCCGGGCAAGGCGCCCAAGCTCGGCAAGGACGGGAAGCCGAAGACGTCGCGGCTGACCAAGCTCAAGGGCCAGGCCCGCATGATGCGCCAGGCCTACTCGATGACGTACAAGAACGACCCGAAGCTGCCGTGGTTCATGCTCATCGCCTTCGTGGTGGTGTTCGCGGTGATCGAGCTGGTCGGCGTGCTGCTCAGCTCCCCCTTCCTCTTCCTGCCCATCGCCGTCCTGCTCGGCCTGCTGGCGGCCCTGATCGTCTTCGGCCGCCGCGCCCAGGGGTCGGCCTACCGGCAGGTCGAGGGCCAGCCGGGTGCAGCGTCGTGGGTGCTGGACGGGATGCGCGGTGACTGGCGGGTCAGCTCCGGCGTCGCCGGCAACCGCGAGCTCGACGCCGTCCACCGGGTGCTCGGCCGGCCCGGGATCGTGCTGGTCGGCGAGGGCAACCCCGGCCGGGTCCGCGGCCTGATCGCGGCGGAGAAGCGGCGGATCGCCAAGGTCGTCGGCGACACCCCGATCTACGACGTGACGGTCGGCGACGGCGAGGGCCAGGTCCCGCTGAAGAAGCTGAGCTCGCACGTCATGAAGCTGCCCCGCAACCTCTCCGGCGCGGAGGTCAACGCCCTCGGCAAGCGGATGGCCGCCCTCGGTGGCGCCCGGATGCCCGTGCCCGGCGGGCCGCTGCCCGGTGGCCGGCAGATGTCGGTGAGCCAGCGCCAGGTCCGCCGCCGCTGAGCCACCCCGTACCGCAGAACGCCCCCGAGCCGACCGGCTCGGGGGCGTTCTGCGGTACTGCGGCCACTGGCTGCCGGCCTCAGCGCTCGCGGATCACCGCGGTGTCGGTGAGCCGGTCGTGCAGGCCGCGCCCGTCGGAGTCCACGACCAGGGCCGGCAGCAGCAGCATCAGCAGTGCCGTGCGGACGACGGCCCGCCACAGCGCCAGTCGCCGGCCCGGCTGCGGGTGGGCCAGCCGCAACCCCAGCAGGCGCATGCCCGGGGTCTGCCCGGTCAGCACCAGGAAGACCACGGTGACCAGGCCGAAGGACAGCAGGCTCCAGTTGCGCGGCAGCTCGGGGGCGGTCACCAGCCCGGCGATGAGGGCGGCGGCGAAGGCGTCGAGGACGAAGGCGACGCTGCGCTGCCCGAACGAGGCGAGCGATCCGGGTCCGTCCGCGGGCAGCCCCAGTGCGGCGCCACGGGTGCGTTGCTGAGAGGGTGGGGCGTCGTCCGCGGCCATCCCGTCAGCGTAGGACCTCCCCGGCGCCGTCCCGGCCGGGACCGTTCGGCGGGGCGACCGGCCGCGGCGACCGTCTCCCGGCGACACGCCGGAGACGGTGTTACCGGCAGGAAACACGAGGGACACCGGAGAGCAACTCCCCGCTCGTAGCTTGCCGTTGAGCTGGCCGTCCACTCCCGGAGGATCGATGTTCAACAGTCCCGAAGAGGTCACCGCCTACATCCGCGACAACGACGTGAAGTTCGTCGACGTCCGGTTCTGCGACCTCCCCGGCGTCATGCAGCACTTCACCATCCCTGCGGAGACGTTCGGGCCGGACACCTTCGCCGACGGCCTGGGCTTCGACGGCTCGTCGATCCGCGGCTTCCAGGCGATCAACGAGTCCGACATGCTGCTGCTGCCCGACGCGAGCAGCGCCTACGTCGACCCGTTCCGCATCCACAAGACGCTGAACATCAACTTCTTCATCCACGACCCGATCACGCGCGAGGCCTACAGCCGCGACCCGCGCAACGTGGCGAAGAAGGCCGAGGCCTACCTGGCCAGCTCCGGCATCGCCGACACCGCGTACTTCGGCCCCGAGGCCGAGTTCTACGTGTTCGACTCGGTGCGCCACAACACCTCGATCAACGAGGGCTACTACCACATCGACGCGGTCGAGGGCTCCTGGAACAGCGGGGCGCTGACCGGCGAGAACGGTGGCCCCAACCTGGGCTACAAGACCCGGCCCAAGGGCGGGTACTTCCCGGTCGAGCCCTACGACCACCAGAGCGACCTGCGCGCCACGATGATGGTCAACCTGGCCAACGCTGGGCTGGAGCTCGAGCGCGGTCACCACGAGGTGGGCACCGGCGGTCAGGCCGAGATCAACTACAAGTTCGACACGCTGCTGCGCTCGGCCGACAGCCTGATGCTGTTCAAGTACGTCGTGAAGAACACCGCCTGGGCGCACGGCAAGACCGCCACCTTCATGCCCAAGCCGCTGTTCGGTGACAACGGCTCCGGCATGCACTGCCACCAGAGCCTCTGGAAGGACGGCCAGCCGCTCTTCCACGCCGAGACCGGCTACGCGGGCCTGTCCGACACCGCCCGGCACTACATCGGTGGCCTGCTCGCCCACGCCCCGTCGCTGCTGGCGTTCACCAACCCGACGGTGAACAGCTACCACCGCCTGGTGCCCGGCTACGAGGCGCCGATCAACCTGGTCTACTCCGCCCGCAACCGCTCGGCCTGCTGCCGGATCCCGATCTCCGGTGACAGCCCGAAGGCCAAGCGCATCGAGTTCCGGGTGCCCGACCCGTCGGCCAACCCCTACCTCGCCTTCTCGGCGATGATGATGGCCGGCCTCGACGGCATCAAGAACAAGATCGAGCCGCCGGCCCCGGTCGACAAGGACCTCTACGAGCTGCCGCCCGAGGAGGCCCTGGGCATCGAGAAGGTGCCGGCGTCGCTGGACGCGGTGCTCGACCGGCTCGAAATCGACCACGACTACCTGCTCGACGGTGGCGTGTTCACCTCCGACCTGATCGAGACCTGGATCGAGTACAAGCGGGAGAACGAGATCGACCCGATCCGCCTCCGCCCGCACCCGCACGAGTTCGCGATGTACTACGACATCTGATCCACCGGCTCCTCGACAGCGGCCCCCGACCTCACCGAGGTCGGGGGCCGCTGTACGTCCGGGTCAGCAGCAGCGGCTGACCGGCGTGCGCTCCAGCGCGTCGGACCGGCGGCGCTCGAACTCCCGCCGGCTCAACGGCTCGTGCCCGTGGGCGGCACACTCGCGCAGGTGCTCGTCCCAGCGGGCCTCCCCGCTGAACTCGCGCAGGTACCACCGCACCCCGCGCGCGGCCCGGACGACGGCCTCCCGGACCGCCGTCACCGCCAGGTCCCCTCTCCTGCACCGGCCATCGCCCGGTGCTCGGCCATGGCCCGCTTCTCCGCCGCGGTGGCGAACAGGTCGGCCGGCTCGACCAGCTGGGACGGCGTGGCGGGCTCCTCCGTGGTCGGCAGCCCCCCGGCCCGCAGGGCCCGGACGACGACCACCGCGGCGTTGGCGGCGACCACGAGCACCAGCACCGCGAAGAAGGCCTGCAGCACACCGTTGAGGGTGGAGTTGAAGACGACCTGGTCCATCTGCCCCTGGTCCTGCGCGGGCGCGAGCAGCTCGCCGGCGTCCCGGGCGTCGCGGTACCGCTGCGCCTGGGCGAAGTAGCCGATCGCCGGGACGTCGGAGAAGACCTTCTGCCAGCTCGCCGTCATGGTGACCACGAGGTCCCAGACCAGCGGCACGCCGGTGACCCAGGCGTAGCGCGCCTTGCCGTGCTTGATCAGCAGCACGGTCACCAGCGTCAGGGCGATCGCCGCGAGGAGCTGGTTGGCGATGCCGAACAGCGGGAACAGCTGGTTGACCCCGCCCAGCGGGTCGGTGACGCCGATGTAGAGCACCGAGCCCCACAGGCCGACGACGACGGCGCTGGCGATCAGGTTGCCCGGCCGCCAGGACAGGTCGCCGAAGCGCTTCCAGACGTTGCCGATCGAGTCCTGCAGCATGAACCGGCCCACCCGGGTGCCGGCGTCGACGGCGGTGAGGATGAACAGCGCCTCGAACATGATCGCGAAGTGGTACCAGAACGCCTGGAGCCCGCCACCGAAGGCGTCGCTGAAGATCTGCGAGATGCCGACGGCCAGCGTCGGGGCGCCGCCGGTGCGCGAGACCAGCGTGGGCTCCTGCACGGCGGCGGACGCCGCGGCGAGGTCCTGCGCGGTGGTGTCGAACCCGAAGCCGTTGACGAAGGCCGCGGCCGACTCGACCGTGCCCCCGGTGGCCCCGGCGGGGCTGTTCATCGCGAAGTACAGGCCCTGGTCGATGACGCAGGCGGCGATGAGCGCGCTGATCGCGACGAAGGACTCCATCAGCATGCCGCCGTAGCCGATCAGCCGGACCTGGCTCTCCTTGGCCACCATCTTCGGCGTCGTGCCCGAGGAGATCAGCGCGTGGAAGCCCGACAGCGCGCCGCAGGCGATGGTGATGAACACGAACGGGAACAGCGACCCGGCGAACACCGGGCCGGTGCCCTCCCGGGCGAAGTCGGTGACCGCGTCGGCCTGCAGCACCGGGCGGGCGATGAGCAGGCTCACCGCCAGCAGGGCGATGACGCCGATCTTCATGAAGGTCGACAGGTAGTCGCGCGGGGTGAGCAGCAGCCAGACCGGCAGCACCGAGGCGACGAACCCGTAGACGACCAGCGCCAGGACCAGCCACTCCTTGGACAGCGTCAGGGCGTCGGCCAGCCCGCTCTCCTGCACCCAGCCGCCGCCGACGATCGCCAGCAGCAGCAGGACGACGCCGATGCCGGTGGCCTCCAGCACCCTGCCCGGCCGCAGCGTGCGCAGGTAGACGCCCATGAACAGCGCGATCGGGACGGTGAGTGCGATGGAGAAGACGCCCCACGGGGACTCGGCCAGTGCGTTGACCACGATCAGCGCCAGCACCGCGAGGATGATGATCATGATGGCGAAGACGGCGATCAGCGCGGCGATGCCGCCGACGAGGCCGATCTCCTCGCGGACCATCTGGCCCAGGCTCTTCCCGTTGCGGCGCATCGAGAAGAACATGACCGTCAGGTCCTGGACGGCGCCGGCGAAGATGACGCCCACGACGATCCAGATGGTGCCCGGCAGGTAGCCCATCTGCGCGGCGAGCACCGGCCCGACCAGCGGGCCGGCGCCGGCGATGGCGGCGAAGTGGTGGCCGAACAGCACCCGCCGGTCGGTGACGTCGTAGTCGACGCCGTTCTGCAGCCGCTCGGCCGGGGTGGCCCGGCGGTCGTCGGTCCGCAGCACCCGGTAGGTGATGAAGCGGGCGTAGAACCGGTAGGCGATGGCGTAGGAGCACAGCGCGGCGAACAGGATCCACAGCGCGGACACCGCCTCGCCGCGGGCCAGCGCCAGCACCGTCCAGGCGACCGCGCCCACGGCGGCCACCGCCGTCCAGATGAGCACCGAGCGCAGCGACAGCCGGCGCCCGGTGCCCGGATCGCGGGGCCCGCCACCGCCGCTTGCGTCGTCCCTGGTGACCGTCGTGGACATGCGCGCCTCCGAGCACTGCGGCGTCCTCGTCGACGCCGTCGAGCAGGGAGCTTAGGACCACATCCGGAACGAACGGGACCGCGTCCCGCGGACAGCGTGACGCGTCGTCCCGGAGGCAGTGCCATCGGCCGCGGCGGGGCTGCCACTCTGCTGCGACTCCCCTCCCCCGCACCCGACCGCGGGTCGGTCCCGACCGCGCCGGGGACGGCCGCGCACCACCGGATCGCGCACCTCTCCCGTCCGGGTCAAGTCCGGGCGCCGCCTGCCGATGTAGGAGAGGACGTCACCCGTCGCACGGGTGACCGGGGACAGGACACCCGCCGGCGGAGCCGGTCAGGCGATGGAGGACATGGATGAGGCGGCGCGCGAGCTCCCCGGACAAGGTCGTGCTCACCACGGCGGAGATGCCCCGGGACGTGGAGGCGGTGGAGAAGGTCATCGCCGTCCTCGACCGCGGGGTCACCGACGCCCTGGACGCCCACCGCACGATCACCGCGACGCTGGTCGACGAGCTGGGCCTCAGCTACGGCGGCACGTGGCTGCCCGGCCCGGACGGCGCCTTCCACCTGGTCGCCGAGGCCGGCACGCTGACCTCCGCGCTGGCCGGCACCCAGGCGGCCCGGGTGCAGAGCGTCACCTCGGCCGACGGCTACGGCGGCCAGGCGATCCGCACCAAGGCCGCCGTCCTGGTGGACGAGAGCAGCGACCAGGGCTGCCTGCGCTGGGCCGGCGCGCTGGCCGCGGGCGCAACCCACGGCTGCGTGCTGCCCACGGTCGAGAACGGCACCGTCATCGCCCTCTACGAGTACTACGGCCTCGCCGAGATGCCCTTCGGCGGGAACCGGGCCGGCAAGTGGGACTCGCTGGGCCGGCTGCTCAGCCACGCCCGCCGCTCAGCGCTGGCCACCGCCCAGCTGAAGGAGACCCTCGACGACCGGGTCGCGGTCACCTCCGTGGTCACCGAGCTGGGGGCCGCCCGGGACCAGGAGCACGCGCTGCGGATCGCCCTGGACACCGTGCGGGAGGCCTTCGGCTGGGCCTACGGCTCGTTCTGGAAACTGGACGAGGAGGCCAACGTGTTGCGCTTCCAGCAGGAGTCCGGCTCGGCCGGTGAGGAGTTCCGCAAGGTCACCCTCGCCGCCTCCTTCGCCGAGGGGGTGGGCATCTCCGGCCGGGCCTGGAAGGCCCGGGACCTCTTCTTCGTCCGCGACCTGGGCGAGATGACCGACTGCGTGCGCCGGCCGGCCGCCCAGCGCGCCGGGGTCAAGTCCGGGGTCTGCTTCCCGCTCATGGTCGGCGGCCGGGTGATCGGCACGATGGACTTCTTCGTCACCGAGACCATCGACCTGTCCGACTCCCGCGCCGCCGCGCTGCGCAACGTCCAGCAGCTGGTCTCCCAGCGGCTGGACGTGCTGCGCCGCACCGAGGAGTCCGCCGACAACGCCCGCGAGCTGCTGGACACCGTCTCCCGGCTGCGCGAGGCCGCCGGCGACGCCGGCCGGGTCGCCGAGAGCGCGGTCAGCCAGGCCTCCACCATGACCGGTGAGGTCGAGGCCCTCGACGAGGCCTCGGCCGCGGTCGGGGAGGTCATCCGGATCATCTCCGGCATCGCCGACCAGACCAACCTGCTCGCGCTCAACGCCACCATCGAGGCCGCCCGCGCCGGCGAGCTGGGCAAGGGCTTCGCCGTCGTCGCCTCCGAGGTCAAGGACCTCGCCCGGGAGACCGCCGACGCCACCCAGAAGGTCTCCGACCAGATCGCCGGCATCCAGGCCAGCAGCAAGGCCGTCGCCGAGGGCATCCACACCACCAGCGAGATCATCGGCCAGCTCGACGCCGTCCAGGCCCGGATGGGCGAGGTGCTCGAGGAGCAGGCCCGGATGGCCTCGGCCTTCGACCGTCAGGTCTGACCTGCACGCCCCCGGAGCCCCGCACCTCACCGAGGTGCGGGGCTCCGCAGCATGTGGCGCGCGACCGATCCACCGCCGGAGGTTCCGACCGGCGACCGCCTGGGCATGATCGAGGCCATGCGCCTTCCCAAGCCACGGGGCCCCGTCAGCGCCGCGTTGTGCGCGGACCTCACCGCCGGGTCGACCCTCAGCTCCCGCACGCTCGCCGCCGCCGAGGGGCTGGCCACGTCGGCGACCGACCCGCTCACCGACGACGACCTGCAGCTCAGCCTGGCGATCTGCTACGAGCTGCACTACCGCGGGTTCGACGACGTGGACGACGCCTGGGAGTGGTCACCGGAGCTGCTGCGGGTGCGCGCCCTGCTGGAGCAGCGGCACCTCGCCGCGCTGCGGGAGCTCGTCACACCGGTCGAGGTCACCGACGAGCCGGTCGACCAGCAGCTGACCGCGGTCATCGACGCCGACGACGGCCCGTCGCTGTCCAGGTACCTCGCCAAGGAGGGCACCCTCGAGCAGTGGCGGGAGTACCTGACCCTGCGGTCGGTCTACCACCTCAAGGAGGGTGACCCGCACACCTGGGCGATCCCGCGCATCGGCGGGCGGGCCAAGGCGGCGATGGTGGAGATCCAGGCCGACGAGTACGGCGGCGGCGCGGTCGAGCGGATGCACAGCCAGCTGTTCGCCGGGATGATGGCCGACCTGGACCTGGACACCGGCTACGGCGCGCTCTGGGACGACGCCCCCGCGGTGGCCTTCACGTCGGTCAACACCATGTCGCTGTTCGGCCTGCACCGGGCGTTCCGCGGCGCGTGCCTGGGCCACCTGGCCGCGGTGGAGATGACGTCGTCCGAGCCCAGCCGCCGGTACTCCGCGGGGCTGCGCCGCCTCGGCTTCGCCGAGCACACCACCGTCTTCTACGACGAGCACGTCGAGGCCGACGCGGTGCACGAGCAGATCGCCTCGGTCGACATGTGCGGGTCACTGGTCGCCGAGAGCCCGTCGCTGGCCGCCGACGTCCTCTTCGGCGCGCAGTGCTCCCTGGCACTGGACGGGCTGACCGCGGAGCACCTGCTCGGCGCCTGGCGGGCCGGCCGCTCCGGGCTGCGCGAGCAGGACCCGGTCGCCGCCTAGCGACGACCGGGTCCTCCTCAGCGGAGGCCGAAGACCGAGAGGGTGCCGTCGTCCTCGTTGCTGGTGAGGAACAGCTCGCGCGAGGGGATGGCCAGCAGGCCCTCGGGCGCCTTCCCGACCGGCAGCACCTGGAGCAGCTCGGGGGCGTCGTCCCGGTCGGTGTCGTAGACCAGGACGGCGTCCCCGCGCTCGGAGCCGATGAAGGTGTGGTCGACGCCGCGCATGCGGGCGACCTCCACGCCCTCGAACTCCGCGCCCTTGTCGTCGCTGCGGCCGTCGGGGTACGCGCCGGCCGCGGCGAGCGCCTGCTCGGCCGACCCGCCGCTGCTGTACAGCACCGTGCCGGTCTGGTCGAACACCGTCCAGCCTCGGCCGCCGGCGGGCTCCTCGGCCAGGTCGCCCTCGTCGGCGGTGACCAGGTTGCCGCGCAGCGTCCACTGCACGGCGTCCGGCTCGCGCGGCGCGACGAGCGTGTCGTCGAAGGCGATCACGTCGTCGTCGACGACGTCGGCGTCGGTGCGGGTGACGGTGCCGGCCGAGAAGGAGCCGACCACCCGCTGGCGGGCCAGGTCGACCAGGGCGACGGCGTTGTTCTCCTGCAGCGTGACGGCGGCGACGTCCCGGCCGTCGACGTCGACGAACTCCGGCTCCGGGTCGTCGGCGAACACCGCCCCGGGCAGGCCGGTCAGCTCGACCCGGGCGGCGGTCCAGGCGCTGACCGGGCCGCGCAGGTCGACGACGGAGAGGAAGCCGGCCGGCAGCTGCGGCAGCCCACCCGCCACGTCGCCGACCTCGACGTCCTCGTCGCGCTGGTTCTCGATGGCGATGGCGGCGAAGACCCCGCTCGGCCCGACGTCGATCGAGTCGGGCTGACCGCCCAGGTCGATGGTGCGCACCACCGCACGCCGCGGCAGGTCGACGACCGCCAGGTGACCCGAGGGCCGGGTCAGGTCGGTGGTGGTGTCGACGGCGACCAGGGCGTACCGCGCGTTGCTGAGCACGGTGACCGAGGTCGGCGAGCCGCCCACGTCGATCGAGCCGAGGTCCCGCGGGGCGGTGGGGCGGCTCAGGTCGACCAGGCCGATCCGGCCGAGCTCGGAGTCGGTGTAGACGACGGTGCGCCCGTCCGGGGTGGCGGAGATGATCTCGGCGACCTCGCCCCCCACCTCGACGGTGGCCAGCGGGACGAAGGTCCGCGCCGGCGCGGCGGTGGCGGGGCCGGCTGCGGCGACCAGCGCGAGGGCACCGAGGGTCAGGACGGCGGAGACGGGACGGAGCGGACGACGGAGCACGGGCCACCTCAGGAGTTCGGGTCGGGTCGCCGCCGACCCTGCTGCCCGCCGGGGTGCACCGGGTGACCGGACGGCGAACTGCCGGTGACCCGGACGAGGCGGGCCGGGTCAGCCCTGGTGCTCCCGGAAGATCCGCGCGGCCGGCCGGGGTCGGGTCGGCGCGCTGCCGGAGTGGAACCCGGCCCGCTTGTGCGTGCCGTCGCAGAACGGCTTGATGCCCGACTTCCCGCACCGGCACAGCGCGACCGTCCTGCGGCCGGGGTCGATCTCGTTGCCGTCGGTGTCGACCAGCCGGAAGTCCCCGCGCACGATGAGCGGACCGTCCCGGTACGGCGTGATCGTCGCCGTCGGCTCGTCGGCCGGCGGCTCGTCACGGACGGCCTCGTCGGTCACGTCGTCGGCCGCCGGGAGCTGGGCGGTGGTGGTCTGCTGGTCCTCGGGCACCGGTCCGTGGTTCCCGGCGGGGACGCCGCTCAACCCCGGCTGCCCGGGTGGGTGCGCTGCACGGCGGCCGCGGTGGCGGCCTCCCCGTCGGCGAGGAGCCCGGCGACCACGCCGTCCACGTCGGCGGCCGGGCGGTTCTGCGACGCCTTCCACTTGGCCTCGACCCGGGTGATCCGCACCTCGACCCCGACGATCGCCCGCAGCTGCCCGGCGACGAACCGCTCCGGTGCGTCGGTGACCGCCCACGGCTCGGTGCGGCCGGCCTCGTGCGCACCGGTCAGTGCGGCGACGTGCTCGGCCAGCCAGTCGGGGTCGGTGTGCACCACCAGCTCGCCGTGCACGTGGGCGACGACGTAGTCCCAGGTGGGCACCACCCGGCCGTGCTCGGCCTTGCTGGCGTACCAGGACGGCGACACGTAGGCGTCCGGCCCGCGGACGATGGCCAGCACCTCCCCCACGGTGTCCCGCCACTGGGTGTTGTTGCGGGCCAGGTGGCCGGTGAGCGTGCCGGCCCGCGGGTCGTGCAGCATCGGCAGCGTCGTCGCGGTGAGCCCGGCCGGGGTGCTGCTGACCAGGTCGACGGCGCCCGGGGCGGCGAGCAGCTGGGCGAGGGCGTCGTCCGGGGCGGTGAAGTGCGCGGGCACGTACACGGTGCTCAGCCCTCCTCGCGGCCGTAGAAGACCCGCTCGACCACCGTGCGGGCGTGCCGGGTGACCCGGCGGTAGTCGTCGACGAACTGGCCGGCGTCCACGTCGGGGCCGTAGCCGCAGGCGCGGGCCACCCCGTTGAGCTCCAGGCCCTGCCGGGGCAGCTGGTCACCGGGCCGGCCGCGCACCAGGAAGACCGCGTTGCGCGCCCGGCTGGCCAGCTCCCACGCCGACCGCAGCGCCTCGACCTGGCCGGCGTCCAGCAGCCCGGCCTCCCCGAGCGCGGTGAGCGCGGGCACCGTCGGGGTGACCCGCAGCGGCGGGTGCGCCGCGGCGTGCTGCAGCTGCAGCAGCTGCACGGTCCACTCGACGTCGGCCAGCCCGCCGCGGCCGAGCTTGGTGTGCGTGGCCGGGTCGGCGCCGCGGGGCAGCCGCTCGCTGTCGACCCGGGCCTTGATCCGGCGGATCTCGGCCACCTGCTCGGGCGTGAGCCCCTCGGCCGGGTAGCGCAGCGGGTCGACCAGCGCGACGAAGTCCCGGCCCAGCGTCTCGTCGCCGGCCACCGGCGCGGCGCGCAGCAGCGCCTGCACCTCCCACGTCGACACCCACCGCTGGTAGTACTCGGCGAAGGCGCTCAGGCTGCGCGACAGCGCGCCCTGCCGGCCCTCGGGGCGCAGGTTGGCGTCCACCTCGAACGCCGGGTCCGGCGCCGGCTCGCCGAGCAGCCGCCGCAGGGCGTGCGCCACCGCGTTGGCGACCTGGCTGGCCCGGGTCTCGTCGTGCCCGGGCCGCACCCGGTGCACGAACAGCACGTCGGCGTCCGAGCCGTACCCGAGCTCGGCCCCGCCCAGCCGCCCCATCCCGATCACCGCGACGTCCACCGGGACGTCGGCCACGTCGCTGCCGGACTCGGCGGCCCAGCTGCGCACCGCGGCGTCCAGGCCGGCCCGCAGGGTGGCGACGGCGACGTCGTGCAGGGCCCGGCCCACGCCCGTCACGTCGAGCCGGCCGAGCAGGTCGGCGCAGGCGATCCGCAGCAGCTCCTGGCGACGCAGCGAGCGCAGCACCCGCACCCCGGCCGATGCGTCCCCGGCCCGGGCCACCGCCTGCCGCCAGGCGGTGCTCAGCGCCTCCGCGCTGCGCGGCTCCAGCTGCGCGTCGTCGGCCAGCAGGCGCATCGCCTCCGGGGTGCGGGTGAGCAGCCCGGCCACGTACTGGCTGGACCCCAGCAGCACGGCCAGCCGCTCGGCGGTCTGCCCCTCGTCGCGCAGCAGCCGCAGGAACCACTGGTCGTTGCCCAGCGCCTCGCTCACCCTGCGGTAGGCCAGCAGCCCGGCGTCCGGGTCGGCGCAGGAGGCGAAGGTCTGCAGCAGCACCGGGAGCAGGTAGCGCTGCATCGACGCCGACCGGCTCAGCCCGCCGGTGAGGGCGGTCAGGTGCCGCAGCGCGCCGTCGGGGTCGGCGAAGCCCAGCGCGCGCAGCCACTCCCCCGCCGCCTTCGACCCCAGCGCCAGCTGCTCACCGGGCACCCGGGCCACCGAGGTCAGCAGCGGCCGGTAGAACAGCTTCTCGTGCAGCCGGCGCACGACCCGGGTGTGCAGCGCCAGTTCGGCCTGCAGCACCGCGACCGAGTCGCCGCGGTCGTCGGGCTTGTAGCCCAGCGAGCGGGCCAGCCAGCGCAGCTGGTCGTCGGCCACCGGCAGCAGGTGGGTGCGTCGCAGCCGGAGCAGCTGCAGCCGGTGCTCCACGGTGCGCAGGAACCGGTAGGAGGCGACCAGCGTCGCGGCGTCCTCCCGGCCGATGTAGCCCCCCGCGCCGAGCACGGTCAGCGCCGGGATCGTGCCGCCCACCCGCAGCGAGACGTCGGCCCGGCCGTGCACCAGCTGCAGCAGCTGCACGCTGAACTCCACGTCGCGCAGCCCGCCCCGACCCAGCTTCAGCTGCCGGTCGACCTGCGCGGCGGGGATGTTCTGCTCGACCCGGCGGCGCATCGCCTGGATCTCGGCCACGAACCCTGGCCGGTCACCGGCCTTCCAGACCAGCGGCCACAGCTGGTCGACGTACTCGCGGCCCAGCGCCGGGTCACCGGCCACCGGGCGCATCTTCAGCAGCGCCTGGAACTCCCAGGTGCTGGCCCACTGGTCGTAGTACGCCCGGTGACCGGCCAGGGTGCGCACCAGCTGACCGCGCTTGCCCTCCGGGCGCAGCGCGGCGTCGACCTCCCAGGCGGCCTGCCCGCAGATCCGCATCAGCGCACCGGCGACCCGGGCGGCGCTGGCGACGGCGGCCGCGTCGTCCTCGCCCTCCTCCACCGGCTCGGCGACGAAGACGACGTCGACGTCGCTGACGTAGTTGAGCTCCCGGCCACCGCACTTGCCCAGCCCGATCACCGCCAGCCGGCAGGGCGCCGCGTCGGCCGGCTGCTCGGCGACGGCCAGCGCGAGGCCCGCGGTGAGCACCGCGCCGGCGATGTCGGCCAGCTCGGCGGCCACCTCGTCGGCCGGCAGGCCGTCGGCCAGGTCGCGGCCGGCCAGCGACAGCACGGCCCGCAGGTAGGCGTGCCGCAGGTCGCGCACCCGGGCCGGGCTCGCGTCGGGGGCGGCGGACCCCAGCCGCACGCCCCACGGCGGGTCGTCGGGGTCGGCGCCCACCGCGAACAGCAGCTGCTGCTCCAGCTCCTGCGGGCTGGGCCGCGGCGCCGCGCGGTCCTCCACGTCCAGCACGACCCAGTCGGTCGGGTGGGCGGCCAGGTGGTCGGCCAGCCCGGCGGAGGCGCCCAGCACCGCGATCAGCCGGGCGCGCAGCCCGGCCGAGCCCCGCAGCCGGGCCAGCAGCGCCGCGGCGAGGCCGCCGTCGGGGTCGGCGTCGTCGAGCGCCTCGACCAGCCGGGTCAGCGAGCGGACGGCGAGGTCGGGGTCGCCGACCCGGGCGAGCGCGGAGACCACCGGCGCGGCCTCGGGGTCGGCCGGCTCGTTGCGGTCGAGGTCCCAGAGCCCCAGCGCCGGGGAGGCGAGCAGCCGGGCGGCCCGGGCACCGTCGTGGAAGCCCAGCCGCACCAGCCGGACGACGGCCCGGCGGGGCACCTCGTCGTCGACCTGCGGGGCGGTCGACACGGGTCAGGCCCCGGTCGCGGCGCGGGCGCGCACCAGGTCGGCGAACCGGGCGGCGAACGGCGCCCAGACCTCGGCCAGGTCGTCGAGGACCGCGGCGGCCCGGGCGCAGATCGTCGGCACGTCCAGCCCGCTGCTCGCCACGCCCACGGCGTCCCCGGTGGCCCACTGGCGCACCAGCGCCTCGTCGGTCTCGATGTGGAACTGCAGCCCGTAGACGTGCTGCCCGACCCGGTAGGCCTGGTTCTCGTAGCGGGGGTTGCTGGCCAGCAGGGTGGCCCCGGCCGGCAGCCGGTCGATCTCGTCGTGGTGCCACTGGAGCACGTCCGGGGACAGCGGGACCGGCCCGAACAGCGGGTCGGCGTCGGCGGCGTCCCGCTTGGCGACCAGGGTGGCGCCGACCTCGGGGCCGCCCGCGCCGACCCGGGTGCTGCCCCCGCCGACCTGGGCCAGCAGCTGCGCGCCCAGGCAGATGGCCAGGGTCGGCACGTCGGCGGCCACCGCCTGGCCCAGCAGGTGCCGCACCCCGACCAGCTCCGGGGAGGTCTCCTCGTCGTCCAGCGAGGACTGCGGACCGCCCAGCACCAGCAGCCCGTCGAAGCCGGTCAGGTCGCCCGGCAGCGGCTCCCCGGTCGACAGCCGGCGCTCGTCCAGCTCGAGTCCGGCGTCCCGCAGCCACTCCCCCAGCCGGGTCGGCGGGTCGGTGTCGGAGGGGACGACGACGAGCAGTCTGGCCACGCCGCAGAGCCTAACGGCGTCGTCCCGGGCTCCCGGGGGCTGCGCCGGTCGTCCGTGCGACACGTCGCGGGGACGCCCGTCGGGGCTCCCGTACCGGTAGCGTGCCGCCGACCACGAGGAGGGCACCCCATGGACGACGAGCGCAGCGGAGCACGCGGACCGGCCCGGTGGCTGGGCTGGGGGGTCGTCGCGGTGCTCGCCGCCGCCGTCGTGGCCGGCACCGTGGTCGTCACGGACCAGGCAGCGGGCTCCGCGGCGGCGGGGACCCCGGCGGCCCGGTCGACGGCACCGACGGCCACCACCTCCGCTCCGACGAGGGAGGTGCTGCTGCCCACGCCCACCTCGCACGTCGACGGGCCGCTGCCCGAGGTCGCCGGCCGGCCCGTCGGGGAGGCGGTGCCGGCGCTGGAGGCGGCCGGGGCCCTCGTCGAGGTGTACGACGCGCGGGCCTGGGGTCGGGAGGTCGGGCCGGACTGGCAGGTCTGCGGCGTCGGCGAGATCTACCTCGGCGACGGCACCCCGACAGGACAGGTGAGCGTCCCGGCGGTGCCGGCCGGCGACCCCTGCCCCTGACCCCGGGCCACCCCGCCGCCCGGCTGGGCGGCGGGGGCCGTCACGGCTAGAGGCCCGGCAGGTAGCGCTTGAGCTCGAAGGGCGTGACGTTCTGCCGGTAGGAGTTGAACTCCTCCCACTTGTTGCGCAGGAAGAAGTCGAAGACGTGCTCGCCCAGGGTCTCGGCGACCAGCTCGCTGCCCTGCATCGCGGTCAGCGCCTCGCCCAGGGAGACCGGGAGGTCCTCGTAGCCGGCGGCCCGGCGCTCGGTGTCGGTGAGCGACCAGACGTCGTCCTCGGCCTCGGGCGGGAGCTCGTAGCCCTTCTCGATGCCACGCAGGCCGGCGGCCAGCAGCACGGCGAAGGTGAGGTAGGGGTTGCACGCGGAGTCCGGCGACCGCACCTCGACCCGGGCGGAGTTGCCCTTGTTCGGCTTGTAGGAGGGCAGCCGCACCAGCGCCGACCGGTTGGCCCGGCCCCAGGTCGCCGCGGTCGGCGCCTCGGTGCCGGCCAGCAGCCGCCGGTAGGAGTTCACCGTCTGGTTGGTGACCGCGGTCATCTCCCGGGCGTGGGTGAGCAGCCCGGCGATGAACTGCTTGCCGGTGGTCGACAGCCGCATCGGGTCGGCCGGGTCGGAGAAGGCGTTGCGGTCGCCCTCGAACAGCGACACGTGGGTGTGCATCGCGGAGCCCGCCAGCTCGGTGAACGGCTTGGGCATGAAGGTGGCGTGCACGCCCTGGGCCAGCGCGACCTCCCGGACGACGTGCCGCAGCGTCATGATGTTGTCGGCCATCGACAGCGCGTCGGCGTAGCGCAGGTCGATCTCCTGCTGGCCGGGGGCGACCTCGTGGTGGCTGAACTCCACCGAGATGCCCATCGCCTCGAGCGCGAAGACCGCCTCCCGGCGGAAGTCGTGCGCCACGTTGTGCGTGGACAGGTCGAAGTAGCCGCCGACGTCGGCGGGCTCGGGCGGGCTGCCGTCGCTGGGCAGGTCCTTGAGCAGGAAGAACTCGATCTCGGGGTGGGTGTAGAAGGTGAACCCCATGTCCGCGGCCTTGGCCAGCGCCCGGCGCAGCACGTGCCGCGGGTCGGCCCAGGCCGGTGAGCCGTCGGGCAGCGTGATGTCGCAGAACATCCGCGCCGTCTCGCTCGCCTGCCCCCGGGAGCCGGGCATCACCTGGAAGGTGGCCGGGTCGGGCTTGGCCAGCATGTCGGACTCGTAGACCCGGGCGAAGCCCTCGATCGCCGAGCCGTCGAAGCCGATCCCCTCGGCGAAGGCCGCCTCGATCTCGGCCGGGGCGACGGCGACGGCCTTGAGGTAGCCCGACACGTCGGTGAACCACAGCCGCACGAAGCGGATGTCGCGCTCCTCCAGGGTGCGCAGGACGAACTCCTGCTGGCGGTCCATGGCGGTCATGCTGCACTCCGGTCGTGACGAGGGTGTTACGGCCCCCTCAGCCTGCCTCCTCCGGCGAGCCGGTGGAAGCAGGCAGGAGGTCGGGCGGGTCCTGCGGGCGACCGGCCGGCCGGCACCGCGCGGCTCCCCGCCTGGCCGACACCCGGGGGCGCCGACCAGACTCTCGTGCGTGAGTGATCAGCAGCGGACGGCGGAGTCGGCACGACAGCTGCGGGTGGCCCTCGCCCAGGTGGACACCCGGGTCGGCGACCTGGCGGGCAACGCGGAGCTGGTCGTCGACCGGACCCGCCAGGCGGCCGCACGCGACGCGCACCTCGTGGTCTTCCCGGAGATGACCCTGACCGGCTACCCGGCCGAGGACCTGGTGCTGCGGGAGTCCTTCGCCCGGGCCAGCGAGCAGGCGCTGGTCGACCTGGCCGCCACGCTGGCCGCGGTGGGCCTGGGCGGCACCGCCGTCGTCGTGGGCTACCTGGCGCACACCGAGGGCAGCGGGCCGGCGCCGGTGGACCGGGCACCGACCGACGCCGACGACTCCCCCGGCGACGCCAACCCCCGCCGGGGTGCCCCGCGCAACGCCGCGGCCCTGCTGCACGGCGGCACCGTGGTGGCCCGCTACCACAAGCGGCACCTGCCCAACTACGGCGTCTTCGACGAGGCCCGCTACTTCGTGCCCGGCACCGAGCTGCCGGTCGTCCGGCTGCACGGGGTCGACGTGGCGCTGACCATCTGCGAGGACCTGTGGGTCGAGGGCGGCCCGTGCGGGGTCGCCGGACAGGCCGGGGTGGACCTGGTCGTCTCCCCCAACGCCTCCCCCTACGAGCGGGCCAAGGACGACCTGCGGCTGCCGCTGGTGCAGCGCCGCGCCGCCGAGGCCCGGGCCACGATCGTCTACTGCAACCAGGTCGGCGGGCAGGACGAGCTGGTCTTCGACGGCGACTCGCTCGCCGTCTCCCCCGACGGCGAGCTGCTGGCCCGCGCCCCCCAGTTCGTCGAGCACCTGCTGACCGTCGACCTGACGATCGACCCGGCGGCCGTGCCCGAGCGGCGGGAGGGCCGGCTCGGCCCGATGACGGTCACCCGGCACCTGGTCTCCGACGCCCCGGTCGCCCCCTACGAGCCGCGGCCGGGCACGGTCGCCGAGCCGCTGACCGACTGCGAGGAGGTCTGGCGGGCCCTGGTGCTGGGGCTCAAGGACTTCATCGACAAGAACGGCATGCCCTCGGTCGTGCTGGGCATGTCCGGCGGGATCGACTCGGCCCTGGTCGCCGCGCTCGCCGTCGACGCGCTCGGCCCCGACCGGGTGCACGGGGTCGGCCTGCCCAGCGAGTACTCCAGCGAGCACTCGCTCAGCGACGCCGCGGACTCCGCGCAGCGGCTGGGCATGCACTACTCCGTCGTCCCGATCGCGCCGATGGTCGAGGCCTACCGGGGTTCGGTGGAGCTGACCGGGGTGGCCGCGGAGAACCTGCAGGCCCGGGTGCGCGGCACGCTGCTGATGGGGCTGTCCAACCAGCACGGCCACCTGCTGCTGGCCACCAGCAACAAGAGCGAGGTCGCCGTCGGCTACTCGACGCTCTACGGGGACGCCGCGGGCGGCTTCGCCCCGATCAAGGACGTGCTCAAGACCCTGGTCTGGGACCTCGCCCGCTGGCGCAACTCCTACGCCCGGGACCACGGGCAGGTGGAGCCGATCCCGCAGAACTCGATCGACAAGCCGCCGTCGGCCGAGCTCGCCCCCGGCCAGCAGGACAGCGACTCGCTGCCCTCCTACGAGGAGCTGGACGCCGTGATCACCGACTACGTCGACCGCGACCTCGGCATGGCCGAGCTGCTCGATCGGGGCCACGACCCCGAGGTGGTGGCCCGGGTGCTGCGGCTGGTCGACCTGGCCGAGTTCAAGCGCCGCCAGTCCGCACCGGGCACCAAGATCTCGTTGAAGGCCTTCGGCCGGGACCGCCGGCTGCCGATCACCAACCGCTGGCGGGAGAGCCTGCCCAGCGTCCGCGAAGGAGCAGGCGCATGACCGAGTCGGTGCTCTACGGGGGCGGCTCGACCGCCCGGGTCCGCATCCACCACCTGCAGAAGGCCAAGGAGCGCGGGGAGCGGTGGGCGATGCTCACCGCCTACGACACCTACGCGGCGCAGGTGTTCGAGGAGGCCGGCATCCCGGTGCTGCTGGTCGGCGACTCCGCCGGCAACGTCGTCCTGGGCCAGACCTCGACCGTCGCGGTGACGGTGGAGGACCTGCTGCTGATGACCAAGGCGGTCACCCGCTCGACGAAGCGGGCGCTGATCGTGGCCGACCTGCCCTTCGGCAGCTACGAGTCCGGTCCGCAGCAGGCCTTCGACACCGCGGTGCGGATGATGAAGGAGGGCGGCGCGCAGGCGGTCAAGCTGGAGGGCGGAGTGCGGGTCGCCCCGCAGATCCAGGCGCTGACCCAGGCCGGCATCCCGGTGATGGCGCACATCGGGTTCACCCCGCAGAGCGAGCACGCCCTCGGCGGCTTCCGGGTGCAGGGCCGGGGCGCCGGTGCCGAGCAGCTGCTCGCCGACGCGCACGCCGTGCAGGAGGCCGGGGCCTTCGCCGTCGTCATGGAGATGGTGCCGGCGCAGGTCGCCGGGCAGGTGACGAAGGAGCTGGCCATCCCCACGATCGGGATCGGCGCCGGCGCCGACTGCGACGCCCAGGTGCTCGTCTGGCCGGACATGGCCGGGATGACCGCCGGCCGGGTGCCGAAGTTCGTCAAGAAGTACGCCGACCTGCGCGGCGAGCTGCTGCGCGCCGCCCAGGAGTACGCCACCGAGGTCCGCGACGGCGTCTTCCCCGGCCCCGAGCACTCCTTCGACTGACGACCTCCGGGCGTCCCCGGCCAGGTCCCGACCCCGGGGCCGCTGAGCCGGGGACGTCCGCGGCCGTGCGGCCGCTGTGGCAGGGCGGCGCGGGGGCCGGATGCCTCCCGCCGTCAGGCCACGACACAGCTCAGCCGAACCGGGGACGGCTCCTGGCCGCGGTGCGGCCCGGAGGGTCGCGGTGTCACACGTCGGTGATGCGGATGCCGGCGTGGGCCTTGTAGCGGCGGTTGACCGAGACCAGGTTGATCGTCAGCGCCTCGACCTGGCGGGCGTTGCGCAGCCGGCCGGCGTAGACCCCGCGCATCCCGGGCAGCCGCCCGGCCAGCGCCTGCACCAGGTCGGTGGCCTCCCGGACGTCGCCGACGACCATGACGTCGCCCTCCAGGGTGGGCGTGGAGAGGTCCTCCAGCGTCACCGCGGACAGGTGGTGGAAGGCACCGACCACCGAGCTGTCCGGCAGCAGCACGGCGGCCTGCTGGCAGACGCTGCCCTCGGCGACGTCGAGCACGTAGGCGCCGAGCTCGTCCCAGCCCATGGGCACCACGCAGTCGACGACGACCTTGCCGGCCAGCGGGGTGGCCAGCTCGGCGAGGGTCTCGGCGTGCCCGGCGTAGGGGACGGCGACGACCACCAGGTCCGCGGCGCCGGCGACGTCGGTGTTCGACCCACCGCGCACCGACACCTCGACCCCGCCGGCCGCGGCACCGGCCCGGACGGCGACCTCGGCCGCCACCTGCTCGGCGCGCTCGGCGTCCCGGGAGCCGAGCAGCACCCGCTGCCCGGCGGCGGCCAGCCGCACCGCGAGCCCGCGGCCCTGCGGCCCGGTGCCCCCGAGCACGCCGACCACGAGGTCCTCCACCGCACGTCCGTCCGTCACGACCCCTCCAGTCCCTCGGGCGCCCTGCCGGGCACGCCTCTGCCGAGGATCATGCCCCGGCGGCCGCGACCCGGCCGATCGGGTCGGTGGCCGGCGGTGCCGCGGCAGCGGATCAGCGCCGGCCCTCCTCCCACGCCTGGTCGGCGGCGTCCTGCTGCTCGTTGCGCTCGGCGACCTTCTGCAGCGCCGACTCGGCCTCGGCTCGGGTGGCGTACGGGCCGAGGCGGTGGCGTTCGGCGCAGCCGTCCCGGTCCTCGACGGTGTGGTGCTTCAGGCAGAAGTACCAGGGCCCCTGGGTCAACGTCGCTCTCCCTCCGGTGGGTGCACGGGCACGTCCAGCCTGGCACCCGGGTGGCCCACCCGCCCCTCCGGCCACAGGTGCCCCACCCGCCCCGGCAGGGGCGCGGGTTCCGGAAATGGCGTGCCTCAGCCGGTTATGCCGGCGGCCGGGCTGCGGCATGCTGCTGCGCATGGTGGGGGCGCAACGGCCCGGTACGGGCCATCGGCACCGGGAGCGGTCCAGGCCGCTGCACGACCTGCCCCGCCCGGGCGGCGAGCACCGCCTCGTCGCCTGGTGCCTGGCCGCGCTGTTCTGCGCCGGCGCGGCACTGGGGTCGATCAACCTGCTCGTGGACGGCGCACTGCGCGACGGGGTGAGCCGCCCGCTCTACGCCGGTGCGCTGGGGGCCTGCCTGCTGCTGGCCCTGGCGCTGGTGGTCCGGCAGCGCGCCGGGGAGACGTCGACCGCCGTCCTGGTGCTGCTGGGGGACGCCACCTACGTGCTGCTCGCCTGGGCCACCGCCGACCCGTTGCGGCACGCGCCGCCGCTCATGCTGTTGTTCTGCTGCTTCGTGGCCGCCTGGTTCCTGGACACCCGGGGCCTGGCCGTGCACATGCTGGCGGTGGTCGCGGCCTGCTGGGTCGTGCTGGTCGGCAGCTACCCGGACACCGTGTCGCTGCTGGTGCACGTCGCGGTCAGCGCCCTCACCCTCGACGTCGCGACGCTGGGGGTGTTCCTGCTGCGCCGCCGGGTGCAGCGGCTGCTGGCCGTCACCCAGGAGATGTCCTCCACCGACCCGCTGACCGGGCTGGCCAACCGCCGCTCGCTGGTCGACCACGCCCCGCGCATCTGGCGCCAGGCCCGCCGCGACGGCCAGCGCGTGGGTGCCCTCGTGCTCGACCTGGACCACTTCAAGCGGCTCAACGACGAGTTCGGTCACGCCGTCGGCGACGCGGTGCTGCGCAGCGTCGGGTCGGCGCTGGCGGCGTCCGTGCGCCCCCCGGACGTGCTGGCGCGCACCGGCGGCGAGGAGCTGGTCGTGCTCGGCCTGGTCGCCGACCCCAGCGAGGCGCGCCGGCTGGCCGAGCGGCTCCGGCTGGCGGTCAAGGGCAGCGTGGTCGGCCAGCAGCACCAGGTGACCGTCTCCATCGGGGTGGCGCTGACCGGCCCGGCGGACGGCGAGGACCCCACCGACGCCCTGTGGCGGCTGGTCGACTGGGCCGATGCGGCGATGTACCAGGCGAAGCAGGGAGGCCGCGACCGGGTCGTGGTGGCCGGGAGCACGGTCGTCCCGTTCCGCCGGGTCGGCAGCTCCCACCCGACCGCCGGGGGCATGGCCTGACCTGCCGGACACCGCCGGATCACTCCGAGCGGGACGGCCGGCGGTCTGCTTTCCTGCCTGCATGACCGTGATCACCGAGCGCGCCACCCCGGACCCCACCCGCACGGTGCCCCTCCCCCTCCGGGACCAGGCCGACGTCCGTGACCGCTGGCTCACCCAGCGGCTGCTGGACCTCCTCCCCGGTCTGATGGACCGGGCCGGGATCGACCTGTGGGTGGTCATCGGCCGGGAGTACAACGAGGACCCGGTGCTCCCGACGCTGCTGCCCGCGACCTGGCTGTCCGCCCGGCGGCGCACGATCCTGATGTTCCACCGCAGCGACGACGGGGTCACCGCGGTCGCCGTCTCCCGGTACCCGGTCGGTCAGTTCCTCCCCGCCTGGGAGGCCGACGACCAGCAGGGGCTGTCGGCCGAGGACGCGCAGTGGGCCGCGGTGCGCCGGTTCGTCGACCAGGCCGCACCGCGCACCATCGGGGTCGACGTCTCCCGGGTGTTCGCCCACGCCGACGGGCTCTCCCACACCGAGCACGAGCTGCTGGTGCAGGCCCTGGGCCCGCACGCGGAGAAGCTGGTGTCGGCCGAGGAGCTGGCCGTCGGCTGGCTGGAGACCCGGCTGCCGGAGGAGATCGGCGCGCTGCACGCGATGAACCGGCTGGTCCACGAGGTGATCGACGAGGCCTTCTCCCCCGCCGTGATCACCGTCGGGGAGACCACCGCCCTGGACGTCGCCTGGTGGATCCGCCAGCGCTTCGCCGACCTGGGCGTCGACCCCTGGTTCCAGCCCACCGTCGGCCTGCAGCGGGCCGGCAGCCCCCTGGCCGACGAGCGCGGCACCGTGCTGCCCGGCGTGCCCTACGACGCCGTCGTCTCACCCGGCGACCTGGTGCACTGCGACGTCGGGCTGTCGAGCCTGGGTCTGATGACCGACACGCAGCGCAACGCCTACGTGCTGCGCCCCGGGGAGACCGCCGCGCCGGCCGGGCTGGTCGCCGCCCTCGGCGTCGGCAACCGCATGCAGGACCTGACCACCGCCGAGCTGCGCCCCGGCCGCACCGGGGACGAGGTGCTCGCCGCGGCCCGCGCCGCCGCGGCCGCGGCCGGCATCGACGGCGACGTCTACTCCCACCCGGTCGGGGTGCACGGCCACGGCGCAGGCCCGGCGATCGGCATGTGGGACCAGCAGGACGGCGTCCCGGGCGCGGGGCAGGCTGCCGTGCACCCGGACACCGTCTACGCCCTGGAGCTGTGCGTACGGGTGCCGGTGGCCGAGTGGGGCGGCCAGCTGGTGCGGATGGCGCTGGAGCAGGGCATCGCGCTCACCGCGGCCGGGGTGGAGTACCTGGACCAGCGGCAGACCGAGCTGATCCTCATCCCCTCCGCCTGACGGGCGGTCAGCCGGCGGGCGGCGGCCCGCCGGCGGCCAGCTCGGCGCGCAGCCGGCGCACCTCCTCGGTGAGCGCCCGCACCTCGGCGCGCATCGCCTCGTCGGCCGCGGCGTCCGCGGCGTCGTCCTCGGCCCGCGCCGCGTCGGCGACCCGGCCGACGAACCAGGAGGCGACCGCGGCGGTCACCACACCCAGCAGGGCGATGCCACCGACCATCAGCAGCCCGGCGACCAGCCGGCCCTCGGTGGTGACCGGGTACTCGTCGCCGTAGCCGACCGTGGTGATCGTGGTCAGCGCCCACCAGACCGCGTCGCCGTAGCTGGTGATCTGCGCGTCGGGGGCACCGCGCTCGGCGTCGTAGGCGGCCAGCGAGGCCATGAAGACCACCAGGGAGGCGGTGAGGGTGACGTAGGCGGCGACCCGGCCGTGCAGCGTCGTGGTGAGCCGGCGGTCCAGCACCCGTGCGACCCGCACCAGGCTGACGATGCGCAGTGGCCGCAGCAGCGGCAGCAGCACGGCGACGCCGTCGATCCAGTTCTGCCGGACGAACCGCCACCGCTGCTCGGCCAGCACCAGCCGGAGCAGGTAGTCGGCCAGGAACACCGGCCAGGTCACCAGCGTGACCACCCCCAGGGTGGCCCGCAGCCAGCCGGGCAGGTCCGGCCGCAGCACCCCCCAGGCGTAGGCCGCCACGAACAGCAGGGCCAGCACCACCAGCGGCCACTGGCTGACCTCTTCGTAGCGCCGGCGCAGGTCCTCCCGAGTCACCCGATCAGTCTGGCCGGGTCACTTCTCGCGGGCCTCGGCGGTCTTCCGGTCGTTGGACCGCTGCAGGGCGTCGGCCAGCTCCTCCTTGTCCATCGTCGAGCGGCCCTCGATGCCGGCGTCCTTGGCCAGGTCGTAGAGGTGGGCCTTGGAGGCGTTGGCGTCGACCCCGCCCTTGCTGTCCAGGTCGGTGCCGGCGTTGCCCTCGGCCGACTGCTGGTCGCTGGGCCCCTTGTGGTCCTTGGGCTCCCAGTGGTCGCCCACCTTCTCGTGGGTGTGCTTGACCGCGCCCCACGCGACCCGGTTGGCGCGCTGCTCGTCGCCGTACTCCTCAGCGGCCGAGTCGTGCGCCTTGGCGAACGTCCGCTGGGCCTTCTCGTCCGAACGCTGCAGGGTGCTGGGGATCTCGTCCTGCTCAGCGTCGCCGTTCTTCGTCGTCTTCGGCATGACGGCTCCTCTCGTCGCTGCCCGGCCTACCCGGCGGGCACGGGCACCATGCACTGCCCCCTCGCGCCCTAGGCTGTCGGCCGGATGAGGAGGACCCAGTGACCGACACCCAGGCCCGCGGGGTCACGATCGCGACCATCGCGGCGGAGGCCGGGGTCTCCGTGCCCACGGTCTCCCGTGTGCTGAACGGGCGCTCCGACGTCGCCCCGCACACCCGGGAACGCGTGGAGCAGCTGCTGCGCGACCACGGCTACCGCCGCCGGGGTGGCCGCACGAGCACCACGGCGCGCCTGATCGACCTGGTGTTCAACGACCTGGACAGCCCCTGGGCGGTGGAGATCATCCGGGGCGTGGAGGACGCTGCCCACGCGGAGGGGGTCGGCACGGTGGTCACCGCCATCCACCGCCGGGCCAGTGACACGCGCAGCTGGCTGGACAACCTGGCCGGCCGGGCCAGCGACGGGGCGATCCTGGTGACCAACGAGGTCGACCCGACGCTGGCCGCGGAGCTGCGCCGGCTGCACGTCCCCGCGGTCGTCATCGACCCGGCCGGCGTCCCGGCCATGGACGTGCCCACGATCGGCGCCACCAACTGGGCCGGTGGGCTCAGCGCGACCGAGCACCTGATCGGGCTCGGGCACCGGCGGATCGGGGTGATCGCCGGCATCCCCGCGCTGCTGGCCAGCCGCGCGAGGCTGGACGGGCACCGCGCCGCGGTGGAGGCGGCCGGGCTCACCGTCGACCCGGACCTGGTGCTGGTCGGCGACTTCGACCACGAGTCGGGGTTCCGGCTCGGCGCCCAGCTGCTGGACCACCCCGAGCCGCCGACGGCGATCGTGGCGGCCAACGACCAGATGGCGCTGGGCGCCTACGAGGCGGTGCGACAGCGGGGACTGCGGGTGCCCGAGGACGTCAGCGTCGTGGGCTTCGACGACCTCCCGGGTGCCCGGTGGTCGTCTCCCCCGCTGACCACCGTGCACCAGCCGCTGGCCGAGATGGGCGCGCTGGCCGCGCGCACCGTGCTGCGGCTGGTCCGTGGTGAGGAGCTGGAGGTGCCGCGGCTGGAGCTGGCCACGGCGCTGGTGGTCCGGGAGAGCACCGCACCGCCCCGGGGGCGCTGAGCCCCCGGGGCGGTGCGGACCGGTCGGCGCTGCGGGTCAGTCGGCGGTGTCGGAGGACTGCCGGTGACCGCCCTGGGCGTCGTCCGGGTCGGCGTGCACGGTGCGCTCCTCGGACTCGGCCAGGATGACCGCGGCCTGCTTCTCCGGGTCGGCGCTCGGCCCGCTGGAACGCTCCTCGGGCAGCAGTTGCGCCCGGGTCTCGACGTTGTGCTCGGTGACGTTGGCGATCGCCTCGGGCGAGGGGTCCTTCATGTCGGGCACGGCTGCCTGCCCTTCTTCAGAAGCGGTGCTGCTCGGTGGAGATGCCGAGGGCCTCGGCCACCTCCTGCACGTTGGCGAACTCGGCGTGGGCCGGCAGCCGGTTCAGCGAGGCGAGCACCCGGTCGGGCGCGTTGGACTCCTGCGCCCTGGCCACGAGGGTGTCCTTGTCGGCCGGCCACACCTCCTTGCCCAGCGCCTCGGCGATGGCGGCCCGGTGCTCGATGTCGGACGGGTCGGTGCCCGGGGACGTCGCAGGCTGGTGGGGGTCGGTCATGAGGTGGTGCTCCGTTCTCTCGTGCGGCCGCGTCGCGGCCGGTGTCGGGGGAGGCTGACCGGGGTCAGCTGGGCGTGGAGTCGTCGGTGTAGCGCAGGACGGCGGCCACCGGGATGTCGCCGGGCATGGCCGTGCGGGGCACGACGACGACGGCGGCATCGCTGCCCACGGCGGCGCGCAGCAGGGCCTGGTCGGCCGGGACGCGCCGGGCGTCACCGACCCCGAGTGCGGCCACGTCGTCGGCGCCCACCCCGAGCTGGAGCGGGTCGGGGCCGGTGAACAGCTGCTCGTCGTCGAGCTGGTCGGCGAGCACCAGGGTCTCGACCTGCGCCTTGCGCAGCGCCTCGACGACCAGCGCCGTCCCGGTCACGGCGAGGCCGTGGGCCGAGGCCGCCTGCACACGCTCGACCGCCTGGGCCTGCTCGTGTGCCTCGTGCTCGGCGACCAGCTCGGCGGCGCGTCGCTCGACGACCTCCCGGTCGGCGCCGGCGGCCCGGCCACCCTCCTCGATCGAGACCAGGACGTCACCGACCTCCTTGCTGGCCTTGTCGCTGATCAGCTGCCGGGCGCGCACGTCACCGGCGACCAGCACGAACTGGGCCTTGTCCCGGGTGACCAGCGAGTGCAGCTCGTCGGCGACCTGGCCGGCGTTCGCCTCCCACTGGTTCTCCGCGGTGTGCATGTAGGTGTTGTGTGCCCAGCCGCCGACCTTCACCTTGCGGGCGTGGAAGCCGTCGCCCTCGATGGTGTCCCGGTCCTCGGCGTGACCGGCGAGGGTGGCCACCGCGACGTCGGCGCCGATCCGGTCGGCGAACACGACCACGTGGGGCACGCGGCCGGCGAGCTGCCGGAGCACCGGCATCAGGTCGGGGTCGGGCGACCAGCGGGCGACGGGGTCGCGCGGTGCGTCGGCGAGGACCTCGTCCAGCACGACCGAGCCGTCGGCGGCCACGATCAGAGCGCGGCCGCGGAGGGTGGCGAGCTGCCCGCCGTCGTTGGTCTGCAGGAGACGCTCGCGCACCGCGTCGACGACCTGTTCCGGCGCGCCCTGCTCGGCCAGCTGCTCGCCCACCGCGCGGACCCGGAGACCCACCTCGGTGTCGGCGTTCTCGGTGTTGTGGGTGATGTCGGCGCAGACCGTGGCGTAGGGGCCGGAGGTGGCGAAGACCGGCTGCAGGAAGGTCACGTCCATGGGACGGGGAGATCCTTCGTGGGTTCGGGAGAACGGGCGGGGCCGTGGCTCAGCCCCGGGCAGTGCGTCGTCGCGGCCTACCCACGCGTGCGACCCGTTCACACCCGTGTGTCATCCCGCGCACCCCGGGTAGCCGGTCTCGGACCCGTTCCAGCGATCGGAAGGAGCCGGGATGCCCGAGCACGAGACCCTCCCGCTGCCCGACTACGACCACCTGCCCGTGGGGAGCCTCACCTCCCGCATCCGCACCCTGGACGCCGACGACCTCCGGACGCTGCTGAGCTACGAGAAGTCGCACGCCAACCGCATCCAGGTGGTGCAGGCGATGGACCACCGGCTCGGCCAGCTGACGGAGGGCGCGCAGCCCTCCGGCGGCGACCCGGCCGGCGCGCAGCCCGAACACGCCCCGGCGCCGTCCGGTGGCTCTGCGGTCTCCGAGGCGACCACCGGCCCGCCGGTCAACCCGCCGTCGCAGGGCGACCCGACCAACCCCGCACAGCCCCGCTGAGCGTCGGTCAGCCGGGTTCGGCGGCGTTGTAGCGCCGCAGGGCCGCACCGAAGGCGGCGAGCTCCTCGTCGCTCCACGCCGCCACCCGGCGGGCCAGCTCGGCCTGCCGGGCGGCGGCTGCCTCCTCCAGCAGGGCGCGACCGGCGGTCGTCACGCTCAGCAGCTGGCCGCGCCCGCGCGCGGGGTCGCTGGCCCGGGTGACCAACCCGCGTCGCTCCAGGTCACCGACCTGCCGGCTGACCGTCGAGCGGTCCAACCGGTACAGCTCCGCGAGGTCCACGCTGCGACAGCCGCCCTCTGCGCCGATCGAGCTGAGCATCGAGTAGGCCACGAACGGCAGCTCGCGGTGCAGCCGCTCCGGCAGGCCGCGCACCCGGCGGGCGAACACCGTCAGCTCGCGCTGGACCCCGGCGGCGATCGTCTCCCGGTCCACGTCCACCCCTGGAAGTTGTATCGTGCAACTCGTCGTTGAGTTGCAAGTTACAACACAGTGGAGGACGGCGCAGTGACCGCGCACGCAGCACCCGAGGTGCCCGCCACCCGCACGGTGGTCCGGCACCTGCTCAGCCACCTCGTCGTGCCGGTCCTGCTGGCGACCGGGATGGCCCTGGCCTATCTGGGCGCCTTCCACCAGCCCGAGCCGCACGGCCTGCGGCTCGACGTCGTCGGCACCGGCCCGCAGGTCGCCGTGCTGGCGCAGACGCTGCAGGACGGGCTCGGCGACGCCGCCGCCGTGCGCACCGTGTCCGGCGTCGCGGAGGCGCGGGCCGAGCTGGAGCACCTGGAGATCGCCGGTGCGTACGTCCCCGACCCCGGCCGGCCCACCCTGCTGCTCGCCAGCGCCGCGTCGGACACCACCGCGACGATCGTGCAGCGGATGCTCGCCCCGGTCGCCCTCGGCCAGGGCCAGCCGCTGCAGGTCACCGACGTCGTCCCCACCGCCGACACCGACCCCACCGGACAGGGGGCGTTCTTCTACCTGGTCGCGCTGTCGGTGGGCGGCTACAGCGCCGCGATCGCGATCGGCGCGGCCGGCGCGCGCCTGCCGATGCGACTGCGGCTGCTCGCCGGGCTCGGCGTCGCGGCGGTCATCGCGGCGGTCGCCACCGCGGTCGCCGGGCCGCTCTACGGCGCGCTGCCGGGCTCGGTGCCGCAGATCGGCCTGCTGGCCTGGCTGTACGTCAGCGCCGTCGTCTGGATCGGTGTCGGCCTGCACTCGTTCCTCGGCCGGTGGACGACGCTCACCGTGGTCGGCCTGTTCGTGATGCTCAACTTCACCTCCGCCGGCGGCGTCTTCGCCCCGGCGGTGCAGCCGGGCTTCTTCGCCTCGCTGCACGGCTTCTGGATCGGCTCCGGCCTGGTCGAGGCGGCCCGCCGGCTGCTGTACTTCCCCGCCGTCGGCGTCGGCGCGCAGGTGCTCACCGTCGCCCTGTGGGCCGTCGCCGGCCTGGCCCTGGCGACCGTCGCGGGCCTGGCCGAGCGCCGCCGGCTCGCCACCGCCCCCGCCGACAACCCCCGGCCGGACGACCGTGCGGACGGGAACCGCACCGAGGAGGAGATCGAGGAGGCCGTCGGCGTCTGACCCGACGCCCTGCCCCCGGCACGTCCGCCGGGCCCAGCAGCCACTCGAGCAGGCGGTGGTCTCCCGGCCAGGCCGTCGTCCCCGGGGCGCCCCATCGGGTGAATCCCTGGGATCGCGCTCCACTCCGCCTCGACGGCAACCGATGACTGCTGCATGCCCGCAGCCCGCAACCCGCAGCTCCTCACGGGGCTGCCGCGTGGGCTGGTCTGCACCGTCGGCGTCCTGGCCGGCGCGCAGGTCGCGCTGGCGCTCTCCCCCGGCCGCGAGCTCGCCGGCGGGGTCGTGCTGCTGGCCCTCGCACTCACCCTCCAGGTCGCCGTCGCCGCCCTGCTGTCCTGGCGGGTGCGCCGAGGCGGTGACGACCGCTCGCTGTGGCAGCGCCTGGCCGTCGCCGCCGGGCTGGTCGCCGGCGGCCTGGCCACCTCCGTCGTGCTCACCGCCGCCCACGGTGCCGGCACCGCCACGACCGTGCCGCTGGCCGTGGCCCACCTCGCCGCGTTCCCACTCGTCTACGGCGGGATGGTGCTCTGGAACCGGGACAGCACGGCCGTCGCCGACCCGAGCGACACCCTGCTCGGCGCCGCCGCCGTGCTGGCCGTCGTCGCCGTCACCGACACCGCGCTCGGCCACCTCGGCAGCGGCCTGACCGCGGCCTCCTGGTGGCAGGTGCAGCCGGCGCTGATGCAGACGGCTGCCGGGCTCGTGCTGCTGGGGACGGCCGCGACCGTGCCCTTCATCTCCGGGATGTCCCGGGATCCGCGCGCCTGGTGGTTGACGGCGGCGTTGGCCGCCCAGGTGACCGCCGGCGCGGCCGTCGCGGCGGGCCACCCGCAGGGCTGGGCGGCGGCCGCCGTCGGGGCCTGCTGCCTCTGCGTGGCCGGCGTCCTCCGGAGCACGCCGGTCCCCCGGACCACGACCGACCCCTCGACCACGACGATCGGCGCCTTCGTGGTGCTGGTCGCCTCGACCGTGGTGCTCATGGTGCTGGCGCTCTGCGACGCCGGCGCCACGGCGGCCTGGTGCGGTGGCATCGCCGCGACCGGTTCGGGCATCCGGCTGCTGCTCAACGTGCGCGACCTCGCCCAGCTGACCCAGAGCCGCCGGGAGGCGCTCACCGACGACCTCACCGGCCTGGCCAACCGTCGGGCCGTGCTCCGCCGGGTGGAGGAGCTGTGCGCGCAGGGCACCCCGCTGGTGGTCGGCGTGCTGGACCTGGACAAGTTCAAGGAGGTCAACGACGGCCTCGGCCACTCCGCCGGCGACGACCTGCTGCGCCTGGTGGCCCAGCGGCTGCACCAGGTGCTGGGCACCGACGACGCGCTCGGCCGGCTGGGCGGTGACGAGTTCGCCCTCATCGCCACGGTGCCCGCCGGTGGCTCGCCCGCCGAGCGCGCGGCTGCCCTGGGCCGGGAGCTGCAGCAGTGCACCGCGGCGCCGTTCGCGGTCGGCGGGCTCACCGTGCACGTCGCGCTCAGCCTCGGGCTGACCTGGCACACCGGCGCGCCGGTGCCCGCCGCGGCGCTGCTGCGCCAGGCCGACGCGGCGATGTACGACGCCAAGCGGTCGGGCAGCCGGGTGGTGCACTACGAGGCCGACCGGCACGGCGACAGCAGCGGCCGGCTGGCGCTGGTCGAGGAGCTGCGGGCGGGCGTGCTGAGCGGGGAGCTCGTGCTGCACCACCAGCCGCAGGTCGACGTGGCGACCGGGCGCACCGTGGGCGTCGAGGCGCTGGTCCGCTGGGCGCACCCCACCCGCGGGCTGCTGCAGCCCGCTGACTTCCTGCCGCTGGCCGAGGTGCACGGCCTGATGGGGCCGCTGACCAACGAGGTGCTGGCCCAGGCGGTGGCCCAGGCTGCGGCCTGGCACCGGGCGGGCCGGCAGCTGCGCGTCTCGGTGAACCTGTCGGCCAGCAACCTGCTCGACACCGGCCTGCCCCAGCGGGTCGCCGACCTGCTGCGCGCGCACGAGCTGCCGGCGTCCGCCCTCGTGCTCGAGGTGACCGAGACGGTGCTGCTCAGCGACCCCGACCGCAGCCTCGCCGTGGTCGCCGCGCTCGCCGACCTCGGCACGACGGTGAGCATCGACGACTTCGGCACCGGCTACGCCTCCCTGACGTACCTGCACCAGCTGCCGGTGGCCGAGCTGAAGCTGGACCGCTCCTTCACCGCCGACCTGCTCACCGACGCGCGGGCGGCGGCGATCGTGGCCAGCACCGTCCGGCTGGCGCACCAGCTGGGCCTGCGGGTGGTCGCCGAGGGTGTCGAGGACCCGGCCACCCTGGTGCACCTGCGCGCGCTGGAGTGCGACGAGAGCCAGGGGTACCTGCACTCCCCGCCGCTGCCCGCCGCCGAGCTCGAGGCCTGGCTCGCCGTCCGCGACCGGCTGCGCGCCGGCGTCCGGGCCTGACACCACCGGGGGCCCTGACGCCCGGTGGGGCAGGAGAGGTGAACACGAGACGACACGGTGCCGCAACCTGCCGGACGGCGGTGGACGGACTGCCTACCGTCCGTCCATGCCCGAGCGCCGTCTTCCCCCGGTCCCCGACTCCACCGCCCGCCTGCACCAGCTGCGGCTGATCGCCGCCGCGCGGGTCAGCGCCTGCCGGACGACGTCCCGGCAGCAGGTCAGCGACATCGTCCGGGTCACCGTGGACGACGAGGTGGACACCCGCACGTTCCGGGCGATCGTGGACGACGTCGCCGGCGACTCGAGGGACTGACCGCGGACGGCGGGACACCCTCTCCCGCCAGTTCCAAGCTATAGCGCACCCCGGGGCTTGCGGCAAGCCCCGGGGTTGCGCGCAGAATCGCCGACCATGCCCCTGACCTGCGGCGATGCCGACGTGTTCGCCCTCCCCGACCGGCTCGCCGCCAAGGCGGACCCCGCCCTGATCGCCGCCGATGCCGAGCACCTGTCGGCGGTCGGCGCGACGCTCTCCGCGTCGGTCGCCGAGCTGTCGGCCCGCCTCGACGCCGTCCGCCGGGCACCGGGCGGGACCGGCCAGGCCGCGCTGGACCGCGACCTGGAGGTGCACCGGCTGGCCGCCCGGCTGCGCACCCTGCGCCGGTTCGGGCTGGACCTCTGCCTCGGTCGCACCGTGCCCGTCGGCGACGCCGAGCCGGTGTACGTCGGCCGCCTGGGCCTCACCGACCGCGACGGCCGCCGGCTGCTGGTCGACTGGCGCTCCAGCGCGGCCGAGCCGTTCTTCGCCGCCACCCACGCCCGGCCGATGGGCCTGGCCAGTCGCCGCCGGTACCGCTGGACCCGCGGCCGGGTCACCGACTACTGGGACGAGGTCTTCACCCCCGACGGGCTGGCGGGGCACGCGGCGCTGGACGACCAGTCGGCGTTCATCGCCAGCCTGGGCGCCGACCGCACCGCCCGGATGCGCGACGTGCTGGGCACCATCCAGGCGGACCAGGACGCCGTCATCCGCACAGGGTCGGCCGGCGTCCTGGTCGTCGACGGTGGTCCGGGCACCGGCAAGACCGTCGTCGCCCTGCACCGCACCGCGTACCTGCGCTACGCCGACCCGCTGCTGGGACCGGGCCGGGGCGGCGTGCTGTTCGTCGGCCCGCACCAGCCGTACCTGGCCTACGTCAGCGACGTCCTGCCCGACCTCGGCGAGGAGGGCGTCCAGACCTGCACCCTGCGCGACCTCGTCCCCGAGGGCGCCGCGGCGGTGCAGGAGGCCGACCCGGCGGTGGCCCGGCTCAAGTCCTCCGCAGGCCTGGTGGCGGCGATCGAGGCCGCGGTCGGCTTCCACGAGGAGCCACCCACCCGGGGGACGACGGTGGAGACCGACGCCGGCGACCTGTGGCTCAGCGCCGACGACTGGGCCGAGGCGTTCGCCGCCGCCGAGCCCGGCACCCCGCACAACGAGGCCCGCGAGGAGGTCTGGTCGGCGTTGCTGGCGATCCTGGTCGACTCCCACGGCGACGCCGAGGACGGTGACGAGCTGCGCCGGTCGCTGCTGCGGGACCGGGAGCTGCGCTCGGCGTTCGACCGCGCGTGGCCGCTGGTCGCGGCGACCGACCTCGTCGCGGACCTGTGGTCGGTGCCGGCCTACCTGCGCCGGTGCGCACCGTGGCTCAGCCCCGACGAGGTGCGGACGCTGCAGCGTGCCGACCCGCACCGCTGGACGGTGTCGGACCTGCCCCTGCTGGACGCGGCACGCCAGCGCCTCGGCGACCCGGAGACGGCCCGTCGCCACCGGCAGCAGGCAGCCGCTGCCGCGGTCGAGCGCAGCCGGATGGCCGACGTCATCGAGCGGCTGGCCGAGGCCGACGACTCGGAGCTGCTGCTCATGACGACGCTGCGCCACCAGGACCTGCGGGACGCGCTGGTCGACGACGCCGCGCTCCCCACGCCCGACCCGGACCTGCTCGCCGGCCCGTTCGCGCACGTGGTCGTGGACGAGGCGCAGGAGCTGACCGACGCGGAGTGGCAGATGCTGCGCACCCGCTGCCCCTCCGGCAGCTTCACCGTCGTCGGCGACCGCGCCCAGGCCCGGCTCGGCTTCTCCGAGTCGTGGCCGGAGCGGCTGGCCCGGGTGGGGCTCGACCGGGTCACGGTGGCCTCGCTGACGATCAACTACCGGACGCCGGAGGAGGTCATGGCCGAGGCCGAGCCGGTCATCCGCGCCGTTCTCCCGGACGCCAACGTGCCGACCTCGGTCCGCCGCACCGGGGTGCCCGTCGCCCACGGCCCGGCCGCGGACCTGGACACCGTGCTGGACACCTGGCTGGCCGGGCACGACGAGGGCATCGCCTGCGTCATCGGCGCCCCTGGGTTCCCGTCGAGCCCGCGCATCCGGTCGCTGAGCCCGGTGCTGGCCAAGGGGCTGGAGTTCGACCTGGTCGTGCTGGTCGACCCGGAGTCGTTCGGCACCGGCATCGCGGGTGCGGTCGACCGCTACGTGGCGATGACCCGGGCCACCCAGCAGCTCGTGGTGCTCACGAGCACCTGAGCACGGCGGGGCGACGGACGAGTCGGCCTGTACGCCGGGCACAGTTCGCCGGTGTTGGACTGATCATGGACTTCGTCGAATATGGGGGTTGACCTGCGGATTTTCCGTTGAAGGCTACTGGTTGGTAACGGCCAGATTCGGCTGAGTTGCGGACTATTTGCGGACTGGGTGCGGACTCAGGGCGCACGATCGGGGTGGCCCCACCCGGACCGTGTCGGGACGACGGCGCCGCTCCACAGCCGGTTCAGGATGCCGGCTGCGACGGGTTCGCCCGAAGGGCGCTCCGCGTCCCTGCGGGATGGGCCTGCGGCCCACCCTTCACCCGACCCGCCGCAGCCGGATGGGGGTCGGTTGTGGAAAGCGACCAGAACTGTGTGGATGGGCGTCGGGGACCTTCAAGCCGTACGAAGCGCCGAGTATGCCGGTCAGGTGATCACCGCAAGAGGATCGCCGCGCCGGACGCGCTCAAGCGGATCCTTCCCTGGGACACCGCATCAGTCTGCGCGGTTGACGACGTGCCCGGCGAGCTCCGCGGGAGAGCATGCTGGACGTTGATGGCACAAGAGGAGCAGGTAGAGGAAGTCAGCCCCGAATTCGCCCGGCGGTGGTGGAAGACGCTGGTGGCCAACGCCTGCGCGCTGCTGGAAGATGGCGCGATCCTCGCGGCACACGCCAGCGCCGGTAGGGCGCAAGCGCTGCTGGTGCTGGCCATGGAGGAGTTGGCCAAGGCATTATGGCTTTACGAGGCGGCCCAATATGAGTGGAGCCGGCCACTGGGCCTGTACGGCCAACCCCCGTCTCCGTCGGGCCCCATCTTGCTTCCCCCAGAGATGAGCACCCGACGGCTCCCCCACTTGCAGAAACTGCAGGCTGCTGAACAGTTTACCTCCGGTCTCAGCGGGTTCTGGGACGCCAGCCGTCGCGAGGAGTATTACTTCCCAGCGGACTTGGTCACCTTCGAAGAAGCTGCCCGAAGGCGCAACGCGGACAAGCAGGCCGGCTTCTACGTTGATCGCCTCGGAGACACCATCCTGACGCCGCTTTCGATCCCCGCCGAGGGCATCGACTCGTTCGTTCGTAAGGCGGCGCAGTCGATCGAGATGCACCTTATCGAAGACCACACTCGCCAGCAGGACGCCTCCGTGCCTGACGCCATCGACTCGGTTCAAGACCTCCACTGGAAGGTTCTGCGCCGTGCGCATCCAGACCTGTATGCGGACTTCGTTGATCGAATGAGAGGAGTTGCAGACTCGGAAATTGAGGCCGACCACCAATGACTCGAAAGCAGTCGGACGCCAAAACAGATGCCTCCGGTGCGGGTGGCCGGTCGTGCCGGCAGCCAGCAGGCGTCGGGGCACCCCGCCGGATCCTTCCGAGATGGGCGTAACACGTCAGTTTCCGGGGCACCGGTCGCCGATCCCGCTGCGGACCGATTCCGCTTCAGATGGCAGCACTGCCCGAGGATGGATGCTGCTGAGTACTGCGGCGCGTGACGCGCTGATGACCTACCTCCAAGTGGGAGGTCGGCCACGGATTCAGGTGGCGCAGCAGACCGGGCGAGTTACCGGTGGCCCGGGTCGGGTCAGACCACGAGTGCCTGGGTAACCGTCTGCTCGGCGTCGCCCTCGTGCCAGGTGAGGACGACGTTCACGCTGCCGGAACCCGCGTAGGTGATCACCGGATAGTCGTAGTAACTCGTCGCGATGATGTCGGGCTGGACCTCGGCTCCATGGAGGATGGGCGCGTTGCTGTCGCCCAGCGACTCCAGGGCGATGGTGACCTTCTCGGCGGTGACCGAGCCATGGTTAGTGATCCGGATCCGCTCGCGCCGCGTCTTGAGCCTGGTCCGGCCCTGCCTGTCTGTTTCGGGCTCGCGCTCGAACTCGTAGGTGGCGCGGAGGATGGCGTGCTCCTCGGCCGGGCGCCTGGGCACCACCGCCCCCAGGCTCAGGTGCTCCAGGTCATGCTCGACGGCGTTCCTGACCTGGAAGCCGAGGTCCTCGGGGTTGGCGTAACGGCCCAACAAGCCCTGGGACTCCAGCGACGCCTGGAACCTGCGCAGGGCTGTCAACTGCTTCTCGTCTACGTTTCGCGGGAGAGGCTCCTCCGAGAAGTAGACGTGCACCGGCTTGCCCGCCTCGTGGGCCCTCTTGATCTCCTCCGCGGTGCCGGAGACCGCCTCCTCGGTGGCCTGGCCAAGGCGGGAGTCGAAGAGCGCGATGATGATGTCCGCCCGGTCGACCAACTGCTCGTTGATGACGCTCTGCCCGGAGCCGCCCAGGCGGGGTACTGCGTCGGTCTCCCACCGGGCGGGCAGCAGGAGCACTTGCTCGCGCTCGGCCCGTGAGGCGTTCCAGCCATGAAGGCTGCGCTCGACCGCGTCGCGCTCCTCGGTCGTGTCGCCCGGCGAGGCGATAAGAACTCGAAGGACGTGCGCGTCAAACGCCATGATGCGACCGTAACCGGCTCCGCTGACAGGTCCTCCCAGCCGGGCACCGCGGCGCTGCCTGACACGAGGCACGCGTCCTGCTGGGTCATCAGGGGCGCCCCTGTCGCCCTCCGCCGCCGCCTTCAGGGACAGGCGGCGGCTCGGCCCACCGTCACCACAAGGGGATCCGCTTGTGGGCCCCGCACAAGGAAATACACCACCAAGACGGGACGGACGACGAATGCTCGCGCACCGTCGGCTGGTAACGCGGCGGCCTGTGACCCTGGGGTCAGAAGATCGACGGAGGCCAGCGATGCCTGCGCCACTCGTCCCACGTCGTGAACCCTTCCGGTGGATCGCTGACACCTTCGCTGCCGTCCAGCTCCGCTGGCGTCGGGACGTCAATGACGGCAGCCCACGTTGCGAGCTCTTCGTCGGACATGTGCCATGTCGTGTGCGGCTCTTCCGCTTGGCGCCGGTCAAGCCGGCGCCTCTGCTCAGACGGTGTGAGTTCGCAGTAACGCATCTCCACCGCCGCACCCAGGTCGGCCGCTGCCTGGCGTAGAGCGGAGCGCTCCTCTCGGCTCCAGAGTCCGAAATCGATGACCACGTTGATGCCGAGCGCGAGTGCGCGCAGTCCGATCTCGATGAGCCGTCCCTCGATCACGTCCGAGGCCGACGGCGGGTTCGCGAGCCCGTAGAGGGCCTTGACCCACTCGTCCTTCGTGAGGCGGAGCGCCTTCTCCTCGGCCTCGATGCGCCGCGCCTCTGTGGTCTTCCCGGTGCCTGGCAGTCCCACGGTCAGGTACAGGGTCGGTCGCGTCGTCATCACTTCCTCATCCGAGCGGTCGCTTCATCATCGCGGACTGCCTCAACCACCGCGGCCGGCTACGCAGCGGTCCTCGGCCCGTCAGAAGGCCCCGTGGAATCGTTCATCGCGCTGGTAGTCGACGTGGCGCAGTCGGAGGGCTGCGAGCACCTGCTCGGCTGCATCGTCGCCGACGACTAGCCGAAGGCGGTCGTCCTGCGGGTCGGTGACATGTCGCAGGATCGCTGTCGCTACCTCCTGGGGCGGTGTGCCGCCTCCGGTCCCGCCGGTGCTCGGCCACGGGACGACAGGGCTCCCGAACAGCTCGTTACGTAGTTCGTCATAGGCGGGGATGGGGGCGGCGAACTGCATGCTGCCCGTGGCCCAGTCGGTGTCGATTCCGCCGATCTCGGCGATGGTCACGCGTATGCCGAACCGGCTCACCTCCGCGGCGAGCGCTTCGCTGAAGCCCTCCAGCCCCCATTTGGCCGCGTTGTATAGCCCCAGGGTCGGCATCGTGCCGACGGCACCGACGGTGGAGATCTGCACGATGTGGCCAGCGCCCTGGGCGCGCATCACCGGCAGGGCGGCCTGCGTGAGCCAGAGCGCTCCCAGCAGATCCGTGTCGATGATCTGCCGGGCTTCCTCCTCGGCCACTTCCTCAACCGCGCCGACCAGTCCATAGCCTGCGTTGTTCACCAGGACGTCGAGACGTCCGAAGTGGTCCTGTGCGCGAGCGACGGCGGCGTGCGCGCCGTCGCGGTCGCGGACGTCCAGTCGATGCACGAGAAGTCTCTCGTGTGACGGGAGCGAGTGCTCGCCCCGGACGGTGGCCAGGACTCGGTGCCCCGCCTCCAGCGCTGCGGTGGTCAGCGCCTGCCCCAGTCCCCGGCTCGCACCGGTCACCAGCCAGGTCAGTTCCGTAGTCATGCGCCCACCATAACCAGAACTGGACGGACCGTCTCGTTTGCTATGGTGGGTTCGTGGCACGAGCCCGTACGGTCGCTCGCGTTCACGATGCCGTCCTCGCGCTCGTTGCCGAGGGCGGTTACGCGGCTGTGACGATGGAAGGCATAGCGGCGCGGGCCCGGCTGAGCAAGCAGACTCTGTACCGGTCCTGGCCCTCGACGGCGGCGATCCTTTTCGATGCGCTGCTGGCCCGCAGCACCGACGAGGACGGCGAGATCGACGTCCCGGACACGGGAGACCTGGCCCGCGATCTGGAAAACCTTCTTCTGACCACGGCCGAGGAAATGACCAATCCGGCGACCGATCGGTTGTTGCGTGCGGTGACCGCAGAGATCCAGACCCGGGAGAATCTCGCTGAGCAGCTGCGCGTCCGTCTGCTGGAGCCGCAATTCCGGGCTGTCGAGCGGCGGATCGCGCGGGGAGGTGTCGAGGACGCCGAGGCCGCTGCAGAGCTGCTCTACGGGCCGGTGTTCCACCGATGGCTGTTGAGGACCAAGCCGATCGACCCGGACTGGGTCCGCGCACACGTCACCCGGACACTTCGCGCGTTCGGGGACTGACCGGCCCGTCGGCTTGACACCTCGGCAGAAGGTCACGGGACATCGCCGATCCGCCGGGCGCGGCTACCGCGGAGAACCTGCTGTCGTGACGGTGTGGCATCGGGAGGCCGCAAGTTGCCCGCCGTTCGAGCGATAGCACGTCGAAGCGCACTGGCTGTCCCACGCCTGCCGCCGCGATGCCAGAAAGGGGAGGAGCGGATCGACCACTTCGGGGGGAATGCGTTTGCCAGCGCTTGTCCCGCTGCCTAGGGTGCTTCCGTGCCTCAGTTGCTGTTCCTCTGACCAACCTTCGGACGGCCCCGCCTCGCTGTTGAGCGAGTCCGCGGGTCGTCCTGACCTGTCATCGGCTGCCTGGGCGGCCGGGTCAGTACGAAGCACACCCCCTTCTCCCTCTTCAGGGCTTGGGTGTGCCTCCGTCCGGAGGAACAGTGACGATCACGAAATCTTTGCCTGCGCGCGCGCAGGCGCAACTGTCAGTTCAAGAAGTACGCATTCAACGCGGCGGGCACCTCGTCCTCGACGGGGTCTCGCTGACCGTGGCCCCAGGAAACCGGTGGGGTGTGGTCGGCGAGAACGGCCGCGGCAAGTCGACCCTGCTGCATGTCCTGGCCGGGACCCTGCCGCCCGACGCCGGGTCCGTGCACCTCATCGGCACTATCGGGGTGGCCGAGCAGGAACTGCGGGCCGACGACGGCGCCACCGTCGCCGACGCGGTCGAGAATGAGCTGGCCGCAGCACGGTCGGCGCTGCGAACGCTCGAGGTGAGTTCCGCCGCCTTGGCCGACGGGTCACCCGGCGCGGAGGAGCAGTACGCCACGGCGCTGGCCGCCGCCGAGGTGCTGGATGCCTGGGACGCCGACCGTCGGGTCGACGTGGCCTTGGAGGCTCTGGGGGCGGTGACCGACCGTTCTCGACGGCTGGCGGAGCTGTCAGTGGGGCAGCGCTACCGGGTTCGGCTGGCCTGCTTGCTCGGCGCGGGGCATGACTTCCTGCTACTGGATGAGCCCACCAACCACCTCGACGCGGCCGGCCTGGCGTTCCTCACCGACCGGCTGCGCAGTCATCCGGGCGGGGTAGTCGTGGTCAGCCACGACCGGGCGTTGCTGTCCGACGTCGCCACGTCGGTTCTCGACCTGGACCCTAGCCAGGACGGCCGCCCTCGTGTCTACGGAGACGGCTTCGCCGGCTACCAGGCCAGACGCCGCGCCGAGGTCGCGCGCTGGCAGGTGGAGTTCGACGAGCAGCAGGCCGAGCAGGCCCGCCTGGCCCACGACCTCTCTCAGGCGCAGCACCGGTTGCAGACCGGCTGGCGGCCGGACAAGGGCACCGGCAAGCACCAGCGGGCCACCCGAGCCCCGGGATTGGTGCGCGCGGTGCACCGCCGCCAGGAGGAGCTGCGGCGCCACGTGGTGGATGCACCGGAGCCGCCGCTTCGCTTCCGCATGCCGCCACTGCCGGGCCGGCCGGGTGTCGTTCTGCTGCGGGCGGACGACGTCCGGGTTACCGGTCGGCTGCCGCACTCGGTCAGCGTGGAGGTCCAGTCCGGCTCGCGGCTGGTGATCACCGGCCCCAACGGTGCCGGGAAGTCCACCCTGCTGGCGGTTCTCGCCGGCGAGCTACCGCCCACCGCGGGCCGGGTCCATCGCTCATTGGCCGCCCGCGTGCGCCTGCTGCGTCAGGAGTCCCCGCGCGCGGACACCCGAACGGCGGCAGAGGTCTTCGCCGCGCACATACAGCACCTGGTGCAGACCGGCGTCGGGGGCGGCGGCGCGGCCGTCTCGCTGTCAGGTCTGGGGCTGTTCCGCTCAGCTGACCTGCGCCGGCCGGTCGGGGACCTGTCAATGGGTCAGCAGCGGCGGCTGGACCTGGCGCTCGCGCTGGCGAGCCGCCCTCAGGTGCTGCTTCTCGACGAGCCGACCAACCACCTGTCGATCGCTCTGGTCGACGAGCTCACCGAGGCCCTTCAGGCCACCGACGCGGCCGTAGTCGTCGCCACCCATGACCGGCAGCTGCAACACGACCTCGACGCCTGGCCCCGCCTGGCGATCGAGACCACGTCCCCTTCTTCCCCCGAACAATGCGAAGGACTCGCCTCATGACTTCTCCCGATCCCCTCACCGACCACCAGCCGCTCCCGACCGCAGAAGGGCCCGGCCGGCTGGCCGGCTGGCGCGCACTACGTCCGCTGCGCCACCGCGACTACCGGCTGCTGTTCGGCTTCCTCGCCACGTCCCTGTGCGCCATCGGCATGTGGACCATCGTGATGGTCTTCCAGGTACTGGCCATCGACGACCGCCCCCAGGCGTTGTCTGCGGTCGGTGCCTGCCTCAGCGCCGGCCTGCTGGCCTTCGCCGTGGTCGGTGGCGTCGCCGCCGACCGGTATCCCCGCCGCATGGTGCTCGTGGCTGTCCAACTGCTCAACACGCTCACCCTCAGCGCCGTCGCCGCGCTCTCCCTGAGCGGAGCGGTGGGCTTGTGGCACCTTGCGCTCGCCTCGGCCCTGCTGGGCGCCGGCAGCGCGTTCACCTTCCCGGCCTACAGCGCCTACCTTCCCCAGGTGCTGCCGGGCGAGGAACTGCTGGCTGCCAACGGCCTGGAAGGAGCGCTCCGCCCGACCATGCAGCAAGGCCTCGGCCCCGCCCTGGGCGGAGCGGTCGTCGGCGCCACCATGCCCGGAGTCGGCGCCCTCGTCGCCGCGGTGCTGTCCGCCGTCGCCCTGAGCTGCACGCTCCTGCTGAGCACACGGCACGACCTGCCCCCGACGGCCGGAGACGCCACGCCACGCCCGCGGCTGCTCACCGAGCTCCGCGACGGCGTCACGTTTGTCGTACGCACTCGATGGCTGCTGTGGACGCTGCTGTTCGCCTCGGTCATGACGCTGGCGATCATGGGGCCGCTGGAGGTGCTCCTGCCGTTCCGGGTCCGGGAGGAGTTCTCCAACGGGGAGCAGGCCTTCGGCCTGTTGCTGGCCGCCTACGGCGTCGGCGGTGCCGCCGGATCGCTGGTGATGTCCTCACTGCGTCTGCCGCGCCGCTACCTCACCACCATGGTGTTGCTCTGGGGAGCCGGAACCCTGCCGCTGGCGCTCGTCGGTCTCACCAGCGCCTTCTGGCTGCTGCTGGCCTGCCTGTTCGTTATCGGAGCCTCGACCGGCGCCGGCATGGTCATCTGGGGCACGCTGCTGCAGCGCCGCGTGCCTCCGCACATGATCGGGCGCGTCGCCAGCCTGGACTTCTTCGTCTCCATCGCCCTCATGCCACTGTCGATCGCCCTCGCCGGGCCGCTGGCGACAGTCGTCCCGATACCGGTCATCTTCCTTTTCGCGGCGGCCGTCCCGGCCTTCGCCGCGGTCGTCGCCGTGACCGCTGGTCGCCTGGCACGAGACGAAAGCGAGCACCCGTTGGACTCCGTGCCCCTCGAGACTGACGCGGTTGCCGTGGAGGCGCCACCGTCAGATCACTAGCTGGACATCGCCAAGAACCGCCGATACCGGCGGGCGGCGACAGGAGCGGAACCCGGTCGACCAGTGCCGGGTTCCGCTCCTCCCAGCAGATCACCCCGGCTGCACTCACGGTCACCCAGACCATGACCTCCGGGCGGCACGCCCTTCGCCCACTACGGCCCCAGTCCGCCAAGCTGCCGCCTGGGCCGAAGATGGTCCCAGCGGGATCCCCTCTGGGACACCAAGCCGGATGTCTCCTCACCTGACGAGAGCGACCGCTGAGGGTTTCGCTTCCGGGGGACGGGCTAGTTGGTCGGCCTTCGCGCGTCACCTGTCCGAGCCCACTGGACTGCCACGGAGCGAGCTGGCTGCGGCGGCTCGTCCACTGGTTGCCAGCTGGTCCTACAACTGGGTGGGGAGCCCGCCGTCGCACAGGGCCAAGGCATCGTCGGCCCCGCGGAGGCTGGCCAAGACCTTGGGGTGCGGGGCGGTGAAGATCTGCGGATAGTCCACCTCACCCATATCAACATCGACGGGCCAGGCGAGCCGCTCCTGGGTGAGGTCAAACTGGGCGTCCACGCCGGGCTTGTTGCCGCGAGGATCCTGCCGGTGCCAGACGCCCTCCACGTGCACCGCGATCAGCCCGTGTACGCAGTAACCGGTTCCGTCGGCGAGGCGCTGGTAGCACAGACCAGTGGGGATCCCACGGGCGCGCAGGAGAGCGGCCAGCAGATGGGCCTTGGCAAAGCAGAGGCCCACGCCCTCGTGCAGGGTCTGCGATGCCGTGATGGTCACGCGGGAGTCCTGGGCGTCCAGGGAGTGGCGGATGTTGTCGCGAACCCATGTAAAGGCGCTGCGGGCGTACTCGACCGGGGCCGGCGCCTGCCCGGCCAGGTGCATGACGAGTTCCTGCACCTTGGGGTGCTCCACGTCGATGACGTCGTCGCCGCCTAGGTAGGCCACAGGTGCCTCGGCATCGAACTCCACGGCGGACACGCTAACCGGCAGCATCAACTGCGCGCGGCCACGCATGGTGGTCCCCCACGACTCGAGTCGACCGTCCCGAAGCCGGAACCCCTACTGGGAACACCGCAGGACACAGCAGGTGCCCCTCGTCCGCCGTCCCTTAAGACCCGCCCGGTGAATTTTCCCGCATGGGGAGGACAACCGGGATGCCCTGCTGGACGGTGGCAGCCTCGTCGTCTGTCAGCCGCTCAACATCCACGCCACCGTGTCGCAGGGGGCCGCGTGACGGGAGCCGGTGCATCGCGGAGCTGATCGTCATCAGCCCTGTAGCCGGGAAGAACGCGACCTGCTCGCAATCGACGATCGCCGTAAACGGCCAACGCCATGGCGCCCGCGACGACTTTACGCCCGCCACTCCGGCCTTTTCCGTGCAAGCTCAGGCCTTCACCTAATAGCGGCACGAATGCTACCTTTTGAGGTAGCTCGGGCCCCGCTTCGCGGGGCCCAGTGGCGTTTCTAGGGGTGACTCGTTGGCTATTGTCGGGTGGCGTTGAAAATGCACGGCGGAATCAAGATCTACGCCGGCGCGCCAGCGGCTGCCCGGCACTACGTGGAGGCCGACCGGGGCCGGGCGGACGACTACTACCTCACCGAGGGCACTGGGGTGGCTCGCCGCTTCACCGCCACCGCCGGTCGCGTGACCGAGCTGGCGCCTTTGACCGGCGACAGCTACGAGACGTGGGTGGCCGGCCGCGACCCGGAGACGGGTGAGCCGAGGGGGCAGCTGCGCGGCGACGAGCATGCGGTGCGGTTCGCCGAGGTGGTGGTCAACGGCCCGAAAACCTGGTCGCTGGCCGCCGCGTTGCACCCGGAGATCGCTCGGGCGTACGAGGCGGCGCAGGACCGGGCGGCAGGGCAGATCATCGCCTGGCTCTCCCAGCACGCCACCACCCGGGTCGGGCCGCGCGGCGGCCAGGTGCAGGTACCGCTGGAGGTGTTGGAGGCGGCCACGGTGCGGCACTACACCTCCCGCGCGGAGGACCCGCACTGGCATCTGCACCTGCAGCTGCTGTCCCGGGTTTTCGCGGCCGGGAAGTGGCGCGGTTTGCACACCGTCGGTATCCGCGATTTCCTGGGCGCGATCAACGGGATCGGGCACGCCGCGATGGCGTGCGACCCGGAATTGAACGCCGCCTTCGCCGCGCACGGCTACCGGAAGGGCGCTACGGGAGAAATTCAGGAGGTCGCCGACTACGCGGGCCCGTTCAGCGCACGGCACGCGCAGATCGCCCGGAATGTGGACCGCTACGAACGGGAATGGACCGCGGCGCACCCCGGCGAATCCCCCGGGCCGGGGCTGCGCGGATCCTGGGACGCTCGGGCGTGGGCCGACGGCCGCCCGGACAAGGTCACCGCCCAGCCCGGGGTCAGGCTGGAGGCGCGCTGGCGGGCCGAGCTGTTTGCCCTCGGCTACCGCGACCCGGTCGGCCCGGTCGACCTGGCCCCAAGCCCGATCGGCGCGCTCGACCGCGAGCAGGCGGTGGACCGGGTACTGGCCCGGCTCGCGGCCGGCCGGTCGGCGTGGAACGCCGCCGACATCCGGGGCGAGGCCGAGCGGCTGATCGCCGCCGAAGGCGTCGTCGCCGACGCCGCGGTGCGCATCGAACTGGCCGAGGATCTCACCGCCCGCGCGATGGACCACTGCATGCCGTTGCTGGACCGCGACGGGGTACCGGAGCACATCCGCGCCTGGACCTCGCGAACGGTCCTCGACGTCGAGACCGACCTGACCACCCGGCTCGCCGCTCGCGCCGTACCTGACACCGGCCCTGCGGTCCCGGTCGAGCGCGCTGCACCCGCCGGCCGGCTGGATGTCGGCCAGGCCGCGGCGGTCGTCGCGCTCTCCGGCGACCGGCCCCTGGTGGTGGTCGAGGGCGCCGCCGGGGCGGGCAAGACGACCACGCTGGCCGCCACCCGCGGCCTGCTCGAGGCGCGGGGCCGCCGGCTGGTGGTGGTCACTCCCACGCGCAAGGCGGCCAAGGTGGCCGCCGGTGAGGTGGGGGCGGCCGCCGGGTCGGCGGCGTCTCTGGCCTTCCAGCACGGTTGGCGCTGGAACGACGAGGGGCGTTGGACCCGGCTCACCGTCGGCGAGCTCGACCCGGCGACCGGCCGGGTCTACGCCGGGCCGAGCGAGGCCGCGCGGCTGCGGCCCGGGGATCTGTTGCTGGTGGACGAGGCCGGGATGCTCGATCAGGACACCGCCCGCGCCCTGCTGACTGTCGCCGACGAGTGCCAGGTCCGGGTGGCGTTGCTCGGCGACCGGCACCAGCTGTCCGCGGTCGGCCGCGGCGGCGTCCTGGATCTCGCCATCGCCCAGGCCGACCCCGCCGCGCACCTGACACTCGACGCGGTGCACCGCTTCACCCGAACCGACGAGCAGGGTCGCACGACACCCGACACCGGCTACGCCGAGCTGACCCTGGCCATGCGCACCGGCGAGGACCCCGGCGCCGTCTTCGACGCCCTCCTCGCCCGCGGCCAGATCCAGCTGCACCCCGACGCCGCCGCGCTGCAGGACACGCTGGCCGCCACCGTCGCCGAGTCCTATGCCGAATGCCGCCGGGTGGCCGTGGTGGTGGACACCCGCGAGCAGGCCGCCGAACTCAACAATGCCATCCGGGAACGGCTGGTGGCCGCCGGCCGGGTCGATGACCGGACGGTGGTCGTTACCGGGGCCGGGGAGCGGATCGGCGCCGGGGACCGGATCGCCACCCGGCGCAACGACCGTCATCTCGACGTCGCCAACCGCGACGTCTGGGTCGTCACCGCCGTCGGCCGCCGCGGCGGACTGCTCGTCGCTGTCACCCCCACCGGCACCGTCCCCGATGACGGGTCCGGCGGTGTCACCCCCGACGGTCCAGGGACCCGGGTACTGCCCGCGGACTACGTCACCGCGCACGTCGAGCTCGCCTACGCCACCACCGCCCACGGCGTCCAGGGCGACACCGTCACCGCCGCGCACCTGGTGGTCGGGGAGCACACCGGCGCCGCGTCGGCGTACGTCGGGATGACCCGAGGACGCGAGGCCAACAGCGCCCACCTCGTCTCCGCCGACGCGGGGGAGGCGCGGGAGCACTGGGTCGCCGTCTTCGCCCGTGACCGCGCCGACCTCGGCCCCGCCCATGCCGCCGAACAGGCCGCCGCCGAGGCCGCCCGCTACTCCCCGCCCCGTCCGCCGGAGCGGGTCGTGGCCGACCTGCACCGGGCGTGGACCGTCGAGCAGAACTGCCTGGATCGGCTGGACTTCTACCAGGCGCAGCGCGACCAGCTACGGGAGGTGGTCACGCTCGAAGCTCCCCACGCCGGCGAACTCGCGAGGCTGGAGGCCGCCCGAGAGCGGGCGGCGATCGCCGCCCAGCAGGCCCACCAGCGGGCCCAGGCCAGCGCGGCCGCGGTCGCCACCGACGCCGACCGGATCCGCGACAGACTGCTGGGCTCCTGGGACGGCGAACGTGGCGCCGTCCGCGCGGCGGCGAAGGTCGTGCTCGACGGGGCCGGCCGGTTCGGGCTGCGCCGGGGCGCGGTCGCCCGCGCCGGCGAGCGGCTCGCCGACTGGGCCGACCGGTGGCGCACCCACGTTCCCTCCCTGCCCAGCGATGCGAAGGAGCTCGTGCGCCTGGCCGGCTGGTTCGACGACCGGCCCGCGCTGTGGGCTGCGCTCGACACCTCCGCCCGGAAGGAGGCAGAAGAGGCCCACCCCGAGCACGCCGCCCTGCGCGGGGAAGCGGACACCGCCCGGCAGCAGCACGCGCAGGCCCGGTCCGCGCTGGCCGAGGCCCACCGCCAACGCGACCGGCGACTCCGGGGATTGGAACCGGCCGCCTGGACCCCCGAGCCCGAGGCCCGGCTCGCCGAGCTGGACCTAGGCATCGCCGCCACCCGGCAGGAGCTCACCGCCGCCCGGGCACGCATCGCCCATCTCACCGCCGAGCCGGCCGTTTTCACCCAACCGGCCGACAGGTTGGCCCAGGAGCGCGACGCCTGGCGCGTCGGCCACGACGCTGAACGCGCCGCCCGCCGGACGGCAGCCTCCGCGGCATCCCCACCGGACCCGACGGGCAGCATGCGTCCGCCGGAGCCGGTCCTCTACCGGTTGCGGTCCACCGGCGCCGGCCCCGAAATCGGACGCTGACCTCGGGCGCCGCTCGTACCGGATCGTGGGCACGGCAGCCTGCGGGAGGAAATCCGGAGAAAGACCGGAGAGGTTGGCTGTGGACTGTCACCAATGGCCGCGAAACGACGCCTTCTACAGGTGAATCCCCGCCCACACCCCTCGAGCCCCGGAGACAGCCATGCCCGACCAGACTCCCAGCCCTGAGCACACCGCCGAGCTCGCGTCCGAGTTGCTCACCATCGCCGAGGCCGCCCAGCTGCTGCGCGCCCCCGTCGCCACGCTCCGGTACTGGCGCCACCTGGGCACCGGCCCGCGCAGCTTCCGACTCGGCCGCCGTGTTCTCTACCGCCGCGACGAGCTGCACTCCTGGATCGACGCCCAACGCCGGCAAGCCGACACCGGCCGCTCTTGACCGGAGCCATTATGTCGGACAATACTGGCCGCAGGGAGGTTCGGTTCACCCAGTCGGCGAGGAGGCACCGCATCGGCCGGGCCTCCGCCCGGCATGTGCTGGCCACGACCGACCCCACGCCGGTCAGCACCAGCAGCGGCGCCCATGCCTGGCTCTACATCGGACCCGATGAACGAGGGCGCGAGCCGGAGATCATCGCGCTCGAGGTCCAGCCGGCCGACGCCGCGCAGCCGTACCTGCTCGTCATCCACGTCATGCCCACCCAGCTCCGAGGATGATCCCCATGGCCGACCGCATCCCGCCCAACGTCACCCCCACCACGCCCATTGGCCCCGACGTCGACCTCGACGCCGAGGACGTTCGGCTGGCCGACGGAAGCCGACTGACCGAGGACAGAGCGGCCGAGATCGTCGACGAGGTCCGCCGCCGCGTCGGGCGACCGTCCCTGACCGGCGACGCTGCCGCCTCACCCCGCATCACCTTCCGGATCGCTCCCGGCACCCGCGACCGGGCCGCTGAGATCGCCGCCCGGGAGGGCAAGTCCGTCTCCCAGCTGGCCCGCGAGGCACTCGAGGAGCGGGTCGCCGCGGGAGAACGACGAGCATGAGAGCGAGGCGATGAAGCGATGGCGTCGATCGCCAGACGGCCCGACGGAACGTTCCGGCCGCGGTTCCGTGACGCGTCCGGCAAGGAGCACGCCCGGCACTTCAAGCGGAAGGTCGACGCCCAGCGGTGGCTCGACGAGATGACCGCCGCGATGGTCACCGGTCAGTACGTCGACCCCGCGGCCGGTCGGGTGACCTTCCGCGAGTACGCCGAACGGTGGCGCGCCACGCAGGTGCACCGGCCGACCACCGCGGCCCACGTCGAGACGATGCTGCGCCGCCACGTCTACCCCCGGCTCGGGGACAAGCGGCTCGGCTCGGTGCTGCCCAGCGACGTCCAGTCCCTCGTCAAGCAGCTGTCCTTGGACCTCGCACCAGCGACCGTGGGAGTGATCCACCGGATCCTCGCGGGCATCTTCAAAGCCGCCGTCCGCGACCGCCGGATCGTCGCCTCGCCGTGCCAGGGCACCAAGTTGCCGAAGGTCCACCGGCAACGCATCGAACCCATGACGCTCGAGGCGGTGGAGGCCCTGACCGAGACGATGCCGGAGAGGTACCGGGCGTTGGTCACCCTCGCGGCGGGCACGGGGCTCCGGCAGGGCGAGATGCTCGGTCTCACGACGGACCGCATCGACTTCCTGCGCCGGCAGCTCACCGTCGACCGGCAGCTCGTCACCATGCCCGACCGTGCGCCCTATCTCGCGCCGCCCAAGACCCAGGCGTCCGCCCGGGTGGTCCCCCTCCCCCAGGTCGTCGTCGACGCCCTGGCGGTCCACCTCGCCACCTGGCCGGCCGACGAGTTCCTCTTCACCACCGAGCTCGGCGACCCGATCCGCCGCACGGCGTTCTCCGAGCGGATCTGGCGCCCGGCGCTGAAGCGGGCCGGCCTCAGCGGCGTCACCATGCACTCCCTGCGCCATTTCTACGCGAGCCTGCTCATCCGGCATGGGGAGTCGGTGAAGACCGTCCAGGCCCGGCTCGGGCACGCCAGCGCCGCCGAGACGCTCGACACCTACAGCCATCTCTGGCCTGACTCCGACGACCGGACGAGGGTCGCCGTCGACTCTGTTCTCCGCCGAGTTGCGGACTCTGTGCGGACTGACGCCAGCCTCTGACGGCATAAGTGCAGGTCAGGGGTGGGCGACGGACGAGTCGGCCTGTACGCCGGGTTCTGTCCCCGGGCGCCTCACGGCGTCCCGATGAGCGGCCATCCATCTAGGCCTGCCGTTGCCGGCAGGCTCGAGCGGTCCACCCGCAGGCTCGGGCGGGCAGCCCTCGATCGCCTGCGCAGGACGGCGGCGAGCCGCCGTCCCTTTCGACCTTGCTCCGGGTGGGGTTTACCGAGCCACACCGGTCACCCGGTGTGCGGTGGTCTCTTACACCGCCGTTTCACCCTTGCCAGTGCACGCACTGGCGGTCTGTTCTCTGTGGCACTTTCCCGCGGGTCACCCCGGGTCGCTGTTGACGACCACCCTGCCCTGTGGAGCCCGGACGTTCCTCGGCGGCAGGGTCTCCCCCACCGACGCGACCGCCCAGCCGACTCGTCCGTCGTGCCGGAGAGCCTACCTGGCGGTCAGCCCCAGAACAGCCGGAAGCCCACCCGGCGGTCGCCGTCCTCGGTGAGGGTCGCCATGTCGACCTGTCGACGGGCCTGCTCCTCGACCGGGTCCTCGGACAGCGCCTCCAGGTACCGGCGGTGCTCCGACAGCGAGGCGACCGCGGTCTCGACCGCGTCGCCGACGTCGACGACGTGCGGCGGCGGCCGCTCGACGGTGTGGACGGCGACGTGCTCCACGCCCGACCACGGCGTCTCGGCCAGGTCCGGGAAGATCCACTCGTTCGCCGCGTCGGCCACCGCGTCGAGCACCGAGCGGGTGAGCGCGCGGTGGTCCGGTGAGTTGAGCGCCCCGGGCGACGCTCCCGGCGGGGTCCAGGTGTCCCCGCCCCACATGGTGACCACGAGGTCGGGGCGGTGGCGGCGGATCGCGGCGGCCAGGTCGCGGCGCAGCTCCAGGTCGGCGACCAGGACGCCGTCCCGGTGGTCGAGGAACTCCACCTCCGAGACGCCGACCACGGCCGCGGAACGGCGCTCCTCGTCCTCCCGCAGCGGGCCCGCCTCGGTGGGCGGCAGCCCGGCGATGCCCGCCTCGCCTCGGGTGGCGAGCAGGTAGCGCACCTCCTTGCCGGCCGCCGTCCAGACCGCCACCGCCGCCGCCGCCCCGTACTCGATGTCGTCGGGGTGCGCGGCGACGACGAGCGCGCGGTGCCAGTCGTCGGGGAACGGGAGGGGTGCCATGCCCGCGAGTCTCCCCCGCTCAGTGCGTCGGCGCGGCCGCCGGCTGCTCCGCCTGCTGCCGACGGTGGCCGGCCTGGCTGGGCGCGGCGGCGCGGACCAGCCAGAGGACGAGCAGACCACCGACGATCCCGGCGGTGCCGCTGACCAGGAACACGTCGTGCAGACCGCTGGCGTACGCGCCGCCCAGCAGGTCGGCGAGGTCGGCCCGGTCGCCCGCGGGCGCCGCGCCGATCAGCTGCCCGGCCTGCCCTCCGGTCAGCGCCGAGGCGGTGCCCGCCGGGTCGGCCGCGCCACCCTCGCGCAGCACGTCAGCGGTCTGGGCGGTGAACACGCTGCCCAGCACCGCCACCCCGAGGGCGAAGCCCAGCTGCCGGGAGGTGTTGACCGCACCCGAGGCCATGCCGCTGCGCTCGCGGGGCACCGCGGCCAGCGCGGCCGAGGCCAGCGTCGGGTTGGCCACGCCGACGCCGATGCCCAGCACCGCGAGGCCGGGCAGGAGGGCCGTCCAGGAGGAGTCGGCGTCGACCACGGTCAGCAGCAGACCGGCCACCCCGATCACGACCAGGCCACCGCCGACCACGAACCGCGGGGCCAGCGTCTGCAGGAACCGGCCGGCGAAGGCGGCCACGGAGAAGCTGAGCGCCGACAGCGGGATGAAGACCAGCCCGCCCTGCAGCGGCGAGAGCCCGAGCACCGACTGCAGCCACAGCGAGATGTACAGGTTGTGCGCGAACGCCGCCCCGTTCAGCAGCAGCGCACCCAGCATGATGCCGGTGAAGGAGCGGTTGCCGAACAGCGAGACGTCGAGCATCGGGGCCCGGCGGCGCCGCTCCACCAGCACCCACGCGACCAGGACGAGGACGCCGGCGGCCAGCGGGCCGGCGGCGACGGGGGCGCTCCACCCGTCGGCGGCGGCCCGCACCAGCCCGAAGACGACGCCGCCGGCGCCGAGGGTGAACAGCGTGATGCCCGGGACGTCGGGGCGGGGGGCGTTCGGCTGGCGCGCCTCCTGCACCGCCATCAGGGTGACCACCACGCCGAACACGCTGATCGGCAGGTTGACGAAGAAGATCCAGCGCCAGGACAGCTCGGTGAGCAGCCCACCGAGGATGGGGCCCAGCGCGGCAGCGGCGCCGACCACGGCACCCCAGACGCCGAACGCCGTCCCCCGGTCGCGGCCCTCGTAGCTGGTGTTGATCAGCGCGATGGTGGTGGCCAGCATCGCCGCAGCCCCGACCCCCTGCACAGCCCGGGCGACGATGAGCAGCTCCGCGTCCGGGGCCAGCCCGCAGGCCAGCGAGGCGACGGCGAAGAGCCCCAGCCCGGTCAGGTAGACCCTCCGCCGCCCGTACAGGTCGGCCAGCGACCCCGCCCCCAGCACGAGCGCGGCCAGGGCGAGCGCGTAGACGTCGACCACCCACTGCAGCTGACCGAAGCTGGTCTGCAGGTCGGTGGCCATGTCGGGCAGGGCGACGTTCACGATCGTGACGTCGATGAGGAGCATGAACGTGCCGGTGCAGACCGCCACCAGCGGCAACCACTTGCGCATGCCGTCCACTCTGGCCGTTGCCCCGGACAACACGCCCGGCGACCCGGTCGTCCTGACGGTATCCTCCACCGCAGCCGGACGTGCTGCAGGATCGTGTCCGTGATCGACGCCACCGACCGCCAGATCGTGCACGCCATGCAGGTCGACGGCCGCGCCCCGTTCAGCCGGGTGGCCGGTGTGCTGGGCGTCTCCGAGCAGACGGTGGCGCGACGCTGGCGACGGCTGCGGGCCGACGGCGTGGTGCGCGTGCTCGGCCTGGCCACCCCGGCCGCCACCGAGCCCAGCTGGCACATCCGGGTGCGGGTCCAGCCGGCCGCCGCCGGTGCCGTCGCCGAGGCGCTGGCCCGCCGGCCGGAGGTGTCCTGGGTCAGCATCACCGCCGGCGGCGCGGAGATCACCTGCTCGACCCGGCCGCGCACGCCGCGGCAGCGCGACGCGCTGCTGCTGGACCGGCTGCCCCGCACCGTGCAGGTCATCGACCTGACCGCGTTCTCGGTGCTGCACGCCTACGTCGGCGGCGCGTACGAGTGGACCGGCTTCGAGGACCCGCTGACCGACGACCAGCTCGCGGCGCTGCGTCCCGCCCCGGCGCCGACGCCGACCAGCCCGCTGGCCCTGGACCCGGAGGACGAGCTGCTGTTCGGGGCGCTGGCCACCGACGGCCGGCTGAGCTACGCCGAGCTGGCCGGGGTCACCGGCTGGTCGGAGAGCCGGGTGGCCCGGCGGGTGGAGGCGCTGCGCGCGGCCGGGGCGCTGTACTTCGACCTGGAGATCGCCAACGAGCTGCTCGGCTACCCGGTCAGCGCCATGCTCTGGCTGGGCGTGGCCCCGGCCGACATCGCCCACGTGGGCGAGTCACTGGCCCGCCAGCCGGAGACCGCCTTCACCGCGGTGGTCACCGGCCCGGTCAACCTGATGGTGGCGGTCACCTGCCGGGACACCGCCCACCTGTACCGCTTCCTCACCGAGCAGGTCGGCTCGCTGCCGGTGCGCACCATGGAGACCTCCACCGTGCTGCGCCGGGTCAAGCAGGCCGGCAGCCGGATGGACGGCCCCCGGCTCACCGACCCCGAGCCCCCGCCCGCCCGCGGCCGCTGAGCTGCCCAGCGTGGATCAGGTCCGGTGAATTCACGGGGTGGACGCAACACCGTCGTCGTGGGCCGTCGACAGTAGCTTGGCCATGGCTTCGGCTGGGGTGTCCCAGCCGAGGGTTTTGCGTGGGCGGCCGTTGAGTTCATCGGCGACGGC